>DATAQD010000057.1:0-3050 GCA_036264855.1 Jatrophihabitans sp.
ACCTCATCAACCGCGGACTCGAACACCCGCTCCGGCGTCCACGCCCGGGCCCCGGGAAGGCCGGCCATCGGGTCCCGGGTGGCGAGCTCGGCCAGCACCGCCCACACCCGGGCCTGCTGATACGCCAACTGCCGCCACTCCGCCGCCAACACCTCCAACAACCGCACGTCCGGGACCGCCCCCACCTCGACCGGCGCCAACACCACCCCCAGCCGCGGGCCGGGCAGCATCGTGGCTACCCCGTCCGGTACCGCGTTCCCGTCCTGCATAACCCCACGATAAGCAGCGGGTCTGACAATTCCGGGCCGTTATCCACAGGCGGATGCGAAAACGCAAGAACACGTCACGTTGTCCACAGGCCAAGACGAAACCAGCGGGAATCAGGAACCCGAGAAACGCAACCCGACCGAGAACCAAACAGCCTCGTCGCCGCGCCTTTCACAAACGCAACCCCGAAAGAAGCAGAAACCCGAGAAACGAGAACCAGCCCAAAACCCGACCCACCGAGGCAGCGCCGAACACCCCCGACTCCCGCCGCTACCCACGGCCTGGACCCGGCGTCGAAGAACGGAACCGTTAGTGGGCCAGTCCGGCCCGGATGTGCTCGAAGATCAGGTTGGTCTCGGTCAGTGCAACGTCCGGGTCCCCGCTGAGGTTGACCACCACGAAGTCGCGCAGGTTGTCGGTGCTCGTCGCCGCAATGTGGACGTGGAAATCGTCGGCCCCGCCGAGGAAGAACACGTTGAGCACCTCAGGCAGCTTCGCGATCTTGGCCATGAAGGCCGGGATGTGTCCGCGCGCGTGTGACTGCAGCCGGACCGCGATCATCGCCTGGATGGGCCGGCCGAGCGCGGCCGGGTCGATGTCGGCGTGGTAGCCGCGGATCACACCGCTCTCGCGCAGCGCACGGACCCGCCCCAGGCAGGTGGAGGGTGCGATGCCAGCGCGCTCGGCCAGGGCGTTGTTGGGCAACCGGGCGTCGGCGGCCAGCTCGCGCACGAGGCGGCGGTCGACGTCGTCCAGGGCGTCCCGAACGATATTCGGCGTGGACCGGGTTGACGGGCGCGGTCTCGAAGTTCTGCGAGCCATTGACGCAGGCTACAGAATTTTCGTCATGCCAGTAGTCAGAAATCGGCGGATCCTTCATTCTGGGTGCCTACGCCCGCACACACGCGAAGTCGAGGAGCTCCCCGATGAAGGTCGGCATCCCGCGCGAGGTCAAGAACAACGAGTACCGAGTCGCGATCACTCCAGCCGGGGTGAACGAACTCGTCAGGCACGGCCACGACGTCGTCATCGAACGCGGCGCCGGCATCGGATCGGCGATCCTGGACGGTGATTTCGTCGCCGCCGGTGCGCAGATCCTCGAGACCGCGGACGAGGTGTGGGGCACCGCCGAGCTCGTGCTCAAGGTCAAGGAGCCCGTCGCCGAGGAATATCACCGGATGCGCAAGGACCAGGTGCTGTTCACCTACCTTCACCTGGCGGCCGACAAGGCCTGCACCGACGCGCTGCTCAGCGCCGGGACGACCGGGATCGCCTACGAGACCGTCCAGCTGCCCGACAACTCGCTGCCGCTGCTCGCGCCGATGTCCGAGGTTGCCGGCCGGTTGGCTCCGCAGGTCGGCTCGTATCACCTGATGAGCCAGGGCGGTGGGCGCGGCACCCTGATGGGCGGCGTGCCCGGCGTCTACGCCGCCAAGGTCGTCGTCATCGGGGCGGGCGTGTCCGGCCAGAACGCGGCCGCCATCGCCCTGGGCATGCAGGCCGAGGTGCTGCTCCTCGACAAGAACGTCGCCCGGCTCCGCCAGATGGACGCGATCTATCAGGGCCACTGCCAGACGGTGGCGTCCAATGCCTACGAGGTCGAGCGGGCGGTGCTGGACGCCGACCTCGTGATCGGCGCGGTGCTGATCCCCGGCGCGAAGGCCCCGACCCTGATCAGCAACGAGCTGGTCTCGCGCATGAAGCCCGGCTCGGTCCTCGTCGACATCTCCATCGATCAGGGCGGCTGCTTCGAGGACTCCCGCCCGACCACGCATGCCGAGCCCACGTACCGGGTGCACGAATCGGTGTTCTACTGCGTCGCGAACATGCCCGGCGCCGTGCCGCACACGTCGACGTATGCACTGACGAACGTGACCCTGACGTACGCCGTCGAGCTCGCTGACCGCGGCTGGCGCGACGCGCTGCGCCGGGATCCCGCGCTCGCGCTGGGCCTGAACACCCACGAGGGCCAGTTGACCAATGCGGCCGTCGCGGCGGCGCACGGCTATTCGGCCGTGGCGCTGGCCGACGTCCTGGCCTGATCGCTCGACGTGTCCGCGCTTCGTGCCGCCATGACCCGCCGGCGCGCGGACAACTCGGGGTATCGGGCGCTCTCGCTCTGGTTCGACCAGCTGCCCGAGACGCCGACCCCGCGCCCGCCGCTCGCCGGCGACGTGACCGTCGACGTGGCCATCGTCGGAGCCGGCTACACCGGACTGTGGACCGCGTACTACCTGCAGGCAATCGACCCGTCGCTGCGCATCGCGCTGGTGGAGGCCGAGATCGCCGGCTTCGGCGCATCGGGACGCAACGGCGGATGGTGTTCGGCACTGTTCCCGGTGAGTGCCGCCACGCTGGCCGCCGAGTCCGGACGCGAGGCCGCGCTTGCGCAGTACGCCGCCATGCGGGGCGCGGTCGCCGAAGTGGTCCGCGTTGCGGCCGACGAGGGCCTGGACGCCGACATCGCCCACGGCGGAACGGTGGTCCTGGCGAGAACGCCGGTGCAACTGCAGCGGGCCCGCGACGAGGCCGACGGCTCGGCCGAGTACGGCTTGGACGTCGCCCTGCTCTCGGCGGACGACGCCCGGGCGCGCCTGAACGCAACCGGCGTGCTCGGCGCGACCTACACGCCCCACTGCGCCGCGATCCAGCCCGCCAAACTGGTCCGCGGGCTGGCCGAGGTCGCCGCCCGGCGCGGCGCCACCATCTACGAGCAAACCCGGGCCGTGGCGGTCGAACCCGGACTTGTGCGCACCGACCGCGGGCTGGTCCGGGCCCCGACC
>DATAQD010000118.1:0-11240 GCA_036264855.1 Jatrophihabitans sp.
CTGCGCGAGTGCGTGGACCGCGCCGATCTTCGCCTGCACGCCGCCCAGGGCGTCGGCCGAGCCGGTGCCGCCGGGGATCGGGATCGGCGAGTTGCCGGCGATGCCGTTCGCGGTCAGGTCGATCGTGGCGTCAGCCGGGAACGCGGCGTTGTTGCCGCCCACGGACACGCCGCCGGAGTTGTTGACGGCGCCGGACGCCCCGTAGGAGTGGCCGCTGGCCTCGGCCACGGCGACCTGGTTGACGGCGCCCAGGTTGATGCCGAGGAGCTCGGGGAGCTGCAGGGTGCCGGTCAGGGGCAGCGTTACCGCGTTCAGAACCGTGGCATTGAGAGGGTTCTGCACGGACTGGGTGCCGGGCGACTTGGCCGTGGCGTACTCCAACGCGGCAACCTGGTCCAGCGTGTTGCCGCCCAGGGTCGCGTCGAGGAAGTTGCCGACGGACTGAGCCTGCGGCAGTGTCGCGGCGCCGGCCGCGCCGCCGCCGCTGCTGGCCACGGCCGTCACAGCGACACCGAAGGCTGTTGTGGCTGCGGCGATCCGGATCGAACGCCTGCGCGCGATCGAACCGAGAGTTGATGCGCCGGAACGGCGCGAGCGGGCGGTGGTCATTGGCTGGGGGCCTCTCCGTAATGCTGATACAGGGGTGTTGCCTTCGTGCTTGATTCAGGGTTTGTACTATCGGCGGGACCCGGCAGCCCGGACACAACATACAGCCTCATAACGGGGACCACACAAGTGGTCAACGCGACAACCTTTTCGGGGTGGGTCAGTCACAGCCCACCGGCTGACGCATTCTTACGCGGTGCGAGTGCCTGGCAGGCCGAGTTGGACGGCGCCGTACCGTAGCGCGGCTGGGGCATTTTCCGGGACTGCGGGATTGCTGGGAGTAATCGGGTCGATGCGCTGGTAGGGCGCGCCGAGCGGCGGCCGCCGGTCCTGTTCACCCTTGTTGGGCCACATCGACATTGCGCGTTCGGCCTGCGCGGTGATGGACAGCGACGGGTTCACGCCGAGGTTCGCCGACAGCGTCGAACCGTCGGCGACGTGCAGCCCGGGGTGGCCGTACAGGCGCTGGTACGGGTCGATGACGCCCGTGGCCGGCGAGTCGCCGATGGCGCAACCACCGATGAAGTGTGCGGTCATCGGAATGTTCATCAGGTCGCCCCACGTGCCGCCCGGCAGACCGCCGAGGTTGTCGGCCAGTTGTTGGGCCGCCTGGTTCGCGACCGGGATCCAGGTCGGGTTCGGCTCGCCCTCGCCCTGTTCGGTGGTCAGCTTCTTCCGGCCCAGGCGGGTGCGTTTGCGCATGACAGTGATCGAATTGTTCAGCGATTGCATGACCAGCAGGATGATCACGCGTTCGGACCATTTGCGGGGTATCAACAGCCGCAGCTTCAGCGGATTGCGCAGCATGCCGAGCAGGAACTGCATCCAGCGGTACCGCCGCGTCCCGCCCTCGGTCATCAGGGTGTTCAGCACGCCCATCGCGTTGCTGCCCTTGCCGTAGCGCACCGGCTCGATGTGGGTGCTCTCGTCGGGATGCCACGACGACGTGATCGCGACGCCCTGCGTGTAGTCGTGCTCCGGTTTCGCGAGCCGCACGCCGAGCAGCGCTTCGGAGTTGGTGCGGGTCAGGTAGCCGAGACGCTTCGAGATGTTCGGCAGGCTCGATTCCCGCAGTCTGTGCAGGAGCTTTTGGGTGTTGTAGGTGCCGGCGGAGAACACGACCTGCTCGGCGGTAAAGCTACGGTCGTTGCGTCCGGACCATGACCCCGTGCGCACGGTCCGGACCTCGTAGCCGCCACCTTGGTGCGGACGGACATCGGTCACCGTCGTCAGCGGGTGGATCTCGGCGCCGTTCTTCTCGGCCAGGAACAGGTAGTTGGTCGTGAGGGTGTTCTTCGCGCCGTGGCGGCAACCGGTCATGCACTCCCCGCATTGGATGCAGCCCGTGCGATCGGGGCCTTCGCCGCCGAAGTAGGGGTCAGGCACCGACCGACCCGGCTCTTGCGCACCGTCACGTCCGAAGAAGACCCCGACGGGCGTAGCGCGGTAGGTGTCCGCTTTGCCGAACTGCGCGGCCAAGCGCTGCATCTCGCGGTCGCTGGGCGTTGTGGTCGGGTTGGTGACGACACCGAGCATCTTCTTCGCCTGCGCGTAATGCGGCGCGAGCTCGGCACGCCAGTCGGTGATGTGCGCCCACTGGGGATCGTCGTAGAACGGCTGGAGGGGCTCGTAGAGCGTGTTGGCGTAGTTGAGCGACCCCCCGCCGACGCCGGCGCCGCCCAGGATGATCGCGTCTTTCAGGACGTGGATGCGCTGAATCCCGAACATCCCGAGCTTGGGGGCCCAGACGAACTTGCGCAGCCGCCACGACGTCTTCGGCAGCGTTGCTGCGGTGAACCGCTGGCCGGCCTCCACGATGCCGACGCGGTAGCCCTTTTCGGTGAGTCGCAGCGCGGTGACGCTGCCCCCGAATCCGGAGCCGATCACGAGCACGTCGTAGTGGGTCGGATCGGACATCAGGTCAACCCCGGCCTTTCGCCACATTATTGATCCCTGCTCAATAGAGTGGCTGAGTCTACGTCTTCGAGCCCGCGAGATTCAACGGTCGAGGTTTCGTGCCTCGCCCCCGAGCGGGCGAGCGTTCAGGGTGCGTCCGTGAAGCGACGGACGAGGTCGTCCTGGCCGAACATGCGGGCCGTGTCGAGCGCCGACGGCGTGCCGGCCGCCGGGTCCGCGCCAGCCGCAAGTAGCTCGTCGACGACCTCGAGCTCGCCCTTGAACACCGCGCCCGCCAGCGGCGTCTGACCGCGGTCGTTGGCCCGACCGACGTCCGCGCCCCGCCCGGCGAGTGCCCGAACGACCTCGGCGTGGCCGTGATAGGCCCCGAGCATCACCAGCGTGTTGCCAGCGGCATCGGTGAGATCGGCCGGCACTCCGGCATCGACATACGCGGCGAGCGTCGCGGCGTCCCCCGCGCGGGCGAGATCGAACATCCGGTGCGCCAACTCAACCGCCGCAGGATCAGGAGAACTCACCCAACCACGCTAACTCGCGGAGAGCGCATCAACGAGGGGGAACGCGACCCCGAACGTAGTGAGCCCGCCATCCCAGCTCAGCCCCAGAAAGCGCAACCCCGAACGCGATGAGCGCTCGCGCGAAGAGCCGCCGCCGCGCGAGCGGAGCAAGCTTGCGGGAGCGCCGAAGGCGCGGCCCTCGGCGGATCGGCCTAGATCCGCCCTCGGCGGATAGGTCTGAGATCAGCCAAATCGGCCGGAGATGTAATCCTCGGTCCGTCGATCGGACGGGTTGGCGAAGATCTTCTCGGTGTCGTCCATCTCGACGAGCTGACCGGGCTTGCCGATTGCGGCGAGGTTGAAGAACCCGGTGCGGTCCGAGACCCGCGCCGCCTGCTGCATGTTGTGGGTGACGATCACGATCGTGTACGTCTCCTTCAACTCCTGGATGAGGTCTTCGATCGCGAGCGTCGAGATCGGGTCGAGCGCCGAGCACGGCTCGTCCATCAGCAGCACCTGCGGCTCGACGGCGATCGCCCGCGCGATGCACAGCCGTTGCTGCTGACCGCCGGACAGGCCGGCGCCGGGCTTGTCGAGGCGGTCCTTGACCTCTTCGAACAGGTTGGACGCGCGGAGCGATTTCTCGACAACGATGTCGAGGTCGGCCTTGCGCATCCGGCCGCTCTGCAGCTTCAGCCCGGCGACGACGTTGTCGTAGATGGACATTGTCGGGAACGGGTTGGGGCGCTGGAAGACCATCCCGATCGTGCGGCGGACGTCAACGGGATCGATCGCGCTGGCGTAGATGTCTTCGCCGTCGAGCAGCACCTTGCCCTCGACCCGGGCGCCGGCGATGACCTCGTGCATCCGGTTCAGCGTGCGCAATACCGTGGACTTCCCGCATCCCGACGGGCCGATGAACGCGGTGACCGAACGCGGCGTGATCGTGAAATTGACCCCGCTCACGGCGAGGAACTTGCCGTAATAGATGTTCAGGTCGTGGGCGTCGATGCGCTTGGCCATGTCGTTTCCCTAGTTCGAGATCTTGCTGAAGCGACCGACGAGTCGGGCGAGCAGGTTGAGGATCATCACCAGCGCGATGAGGGTCAGCGCCGCGCCCCACATCCGGTCCGGCGCGTAGTTGGCGGCGACCCCGCCAGTGAAGTTGTGGGTCGCCCCCAGGTTGTTCACCTGGTCCTTGATCATCAACGGGAGGGACGCCTGGAAACCGCTGAACGGGTCGGTGTTCGTGTGGGGCGTGTACTTCACCAGCACCAGCAGGGGGGCCGTCTCGCCAGCGACCCGGGCGACGCCGAGCACGATCCCCGTCGTGATCCCGGTGAACGCGGTCGGGAGGACGATCCGCGCGATCGTCTTCCACTTCGGCACCCCGAGGGCGTACGACGCTTCGCGCAGTTCGTTGGGCACCAGCTTCAACATCTCTTCGGTCGTCCGCACGACCACCGGGATCATCAACATGACGAGCGCGATCGAGGCGTACACACCGGCGAATTGCGCGCCCAAGTGGATGAAGAACACCGCGTAGATGAACAGGGCCGCGACGATGGACGGCACACCGGTGAGGATGTCGACCATGAACGTCGTCAGCTTGGCCGGCCAGCCGCGGCCGTATTCGACCAGGTAGATCGCCACGAGCACCGCGATCGGGATGGAGATGACCGCGCAGATGGCGACCTCCTCCAGGGTTCCGATGATGGCGTGCAGCGCGCCGCCGCCGGGCTCGGTGTAGGTGCGGGTGCCGAGATCGCTTGTGAACCAACCGCTCTGCGTAATGGCACGCAGCCCCTTGCTCACCACCGTCCACAGCAACCACACGAGCGGGATCAGCGCAATCGCGAAGGCGAGGGTCACCAACACGCTGGCGAGATAGTTCTTGAACTTCCGCCGGCCCCGTCCGGGCGAGGCGGCGAGCGTCGAGCCAGAGGCCGAAGCGATCGCCGTCATGAGAATTCCTTTCGACGGTTGACGATCGACCGCGCCGCCGCGTTGACGATGAACGTCAGCACGAAGAGCACCAGGCCGGCCGCGATGTAGGCGCCCGTCGACTTCGGGTCCCCGAACTCGGCGGCGTTGTTCGCGATCTTGGATGCGAACGTCTCGCCACCGTTGAAGATCGAGGAGTTGAACGGGGCGGTCGACGACGGCGCGGAAAGGATGAGGGCGATGGCGATGGTCTCGCCGAGTGCGCGGCCCAGACCCAGCATCACGGCGCTCACGACGCCGGGGCGACCGTACGGCAGCACGGACAGCCGGATCATCTCCCACCGGGTAGCGCCGAGCGCCCACGCGGCCTCGACGTTCTGGCGAGGCGTGCGTTCGAAGACGTCGCGCGAGATGGCCGTCACGATGGGCAGGACCATGATCGCGAGAACCACGCCGCCGTCGAAGATCGAGCCCGTGACGAAGCCCTGGTCCTTGAAGATGGGGAACCCGCCGAGGTGATACAGGGCCCGCTGGATTCCCTCGAGATGGGGGGCCAGGACGGTGATACCCCAGATGCCATAGATGATCGACGGGATCGCGGCCAGCAGGTCGATGATGTACGCGATCGGCCGAGACAGTCGGCGCGGCGCGTACTGGGTCATGAATAGGGCGATCCCGATCGCGATCGGAACCGCGATGATCATGGCGATCACCGAGACGACCACGGTCGTCCAGAGCAGACCTGCGACGCCGAACTGCAACACGTTGCCGTTGACATCCCACTGCCGCGAGAGCAGGAAGTTGGCGTGGTCGTTCTTGATGGCCGGAACGGCCTGCCACACCAGAAAGACGCCGACCAGGATCACCAGGACGACGACGAACATTCCCGAGCCGGACGCTAGCGCGAAAAAGAGCCGGTCCCCGATGCGCGTCTTGCCCGAGCCGCCGGCGATGCCCGATCCGGCGCCCAACACTGGAGCGCCGTCGCCGAGAGTGCTGATCGCCTCGGGCTGGCTCGACCCGACCACGGGTGGGGCGGTGAACGCGATGGACTTGCCCCCGACGGCCGGCGGCGGGAGCGACGGCGAATCGGCGCGCGAGCGGAGTTCCGGCTCGTCGCCTTCTGGGGTGCGCTGCGTCATCGTCTCTCGATCAGCCATGCGAACCGCAATCCAGTCGAACGCGGTACCCCACCGTGCCACGGCGAGGGCCGAGGCAACGGTGGGGCTCCATGTTTGGCTCCGGGCTGTGTCGTCGTCGTTAGCTGATCTTGGCGACGACGGCCTGCACCTTGGTCAGCACCGAGGCCGGGAGGGGTGCGGACCCGACACTCGTCAGCAGGCCCTGACCCTCCGACGATGACGTGTAGGTGAGGAACGACTTCACCCGCGCGCCGATCGCCGCGTCCTTGTACTTCGTGCAGACGATCTCGTAGGTCACCAGGATGATCGGGTAAGCACCCGGCGCCTTCGTGGCGTAGTCGAGCTTGAGCGTCAGGTCGTCGCCGCCGTTGCTGGCCACGGTGGCCGCGGCAACTGCGGCGCCCGCGGTCTGAGCTGTGAGCGCGACCGCGCCCCCGCCGTTGTCGACCTTGGCCATCGACAGGCCACCACTGCCGGCGTAGGACCACTCGAGGTACCCGATCGATCCCTCGGTGCTGGTGATGCCCTGTTGCACGCCCTGCGACCCGGTCTTGCCCTGCCCGGTGCCGACCCAAGTCTTGCTCGGCGTCGTCGGGTAGTCCGTGGGGACAACGGTGTTCAGGTACTTCTCGAAGTTCTGCGTCGTGCCCGACTCGTCCGACCGGAAGAACACGGTGATGTTGGTGGACGGGAGGTTGGCATTCGGGTTCTCGGCCTTGAGCGCCGGGTCGTTCCAGGTCTTGATCTTGCCGGTGAAGATCTTGGCGATCAGCGTCGGGGTGAGCGTCAGGTCGGTGACCCCGCTGAGCTTGAACGCGACCGCAACCGGGCCGGTGACCATCGGGATGTCGATCGCGGGCGAGCCACACTCCTTGGTGGCGGCGGCAACCTCGCCCTTATCCGGGCTGAGGGCCGCATCGGAGCCCGCGAAGTCGACCTTGCCCTGGGTGAAGTCCGTGACGCCCTGGCCCGAACCCCCACCGCTGTAGACGACGCTGGCGCCGGAGCACTTCTTCTTGTAGGCCGCGATCCAGGCATTGATGGCGTTCTGCTGGGCCGTGGACCCGTCCGAGTTGAGGGAGCCGGTCGCGCAATCAGCCGAGGTGCCGACCGATGACGAACCGCCACCGGTGTTGTTGGTCGTGGACGCGCCCCCGCTGCTGCCACACGCGGCCAGCGCCGCGACGGCGACCAGCACGCCGGCGACCAGGCCGGCACGGTTGAGCTTCACGATTGGTTCTCCTTCGTCGATTTGACGTTCCAAATGGACGCTAAGAGCGCTACATGGCGGGTCGGGGGAGCCAAGATGAACGAAGGGTGAATGGCGCGGCGCGCGAGGATGACGAGCGCGAATGCGGCACATGGCCGCCGGGTGAACTGGATCACGCCGGCGGCGCGAAGAACTGCGGAGAATTCAGGCTTTCCGCCACTGCACGTCGAGGTCGAATCGGGCGAATCCGGCTCGTTCGTACAGGCGCAGCGCCGCCGGATTGTCGCCGTCGACGTAGAGGAGGACGTAAGGGCAACCGCGCCGCGCGAGCAGCCGGAGGCCGCGGATGAGCAGGGCATAGCCGAGCCCGAGTCCTTGCGCTTGGGGCGAGATCCCGAGCACGTACACCTCGCCGGCCCGGTCGGCGTGCACCTTGGTCCAGTGAAAGCCGAGCAGCTCGCCATGCCGTTCGGCCAGTAAGAAGCCGGCCGCGTCGAACCATGGCTCGGCCATCCGCGCTTGCAGGTCGGCGCTAGTCCAGGCGCCTTGTTCGCGGTGCTCGGCGAAGGCGGCGGCGTTCAGGGCGAGCCATGCGTCGTCGTCGATGCCGGGGACGAAGGCGCGGACGACGATGTCGTCGGCGAGCGGCGGGTCGGCGGGCAGCGGCGAGGCATCGTCGAGCGGCCGGCGCAGCTGGTGCAGCTCGCGGGCCCGATCGAAGCCGCGCTCGGACAGGACCGGGACCAGTCGGCTGCGTCGCCCGTGGGACCACACGAGCAGGTCGCCAGGAGCGGCCTCGGCGGCCGCGGCGAGGAGGGGGATGACGGCCCCGTCATCGGCCGCGATCTCGAGCGAGTCGCCGTCGAGTTGGGCGTAGCCCACGAGGTGGTCGCCGTCGCGGGCGAGCAGGTGGGTGACCTCGCCGGAACCGAGGTGGCTAAGTGACTGGTCCGACAGCGGCGGCGCGCCGTCGGCCGCCTCGACCGAGGCGGCGGCGCGAAGGATCCCGGACCGCGTTGCCGGATCCGGGGGGGACACGACCACCGAGACGGGCACGCCTTCGACGGTAGCGCTCCGCTTGTCAGCCGGGCGCGTTGAGCCGGCGCTCGAGGTCCGCGACGTCGTCGCCGGCGACCGAGGTGGTTGGCTCGCGGCGACCGCCGGCGTCGGCGGGTCGCACGAACTTGTAGCCGACGTTGCGGACGGTGCCGATCATCGCTTCGTGCTCGGCGCCGAGCTTGGCGCGCAGTCTGCGCACGTGGACGTCGACGGTGCGGGTGCCGCCGAAGTAGTCATAACCCCAGACCTCTTGGACGAGGTGCGAGCGGGTGAAGACTCGCCCAGGGTGCTGGGCCAGGAACTTCAGCAGCTCGAACTCCTTGTATGTCAGATCGAGTGCGGCGCCCGAGAGCCGGGCCGTGTAGGTCGTCTCGTCGATGGCGAGCTCGCCGATCTCGAGGCGGCCGCTGACATCGTCGGAGACCGCGGCGCGGCGCTCGACGGTGATCCGCAACCGGGCGTCCAGTTCGGCCGGGCCCGCGGTGTCGAGTACGAAGTCGTCCACGGCCCACTCGCCCGAGACGGCGATCAACCCGCCCTCGGTAAGGACGGCGACTACAGGCACTGACGTGCCCATTGCCGAGAGCAGGCGGACGAAGGCGCGCGCGCCCATCAGGTCGCGGCGGGCATCGACCAGGACGGCGTCGCCCAACGTTCGATCGACGAGGGCACCGGCGTCCTGGGGCAGGACGGTCACGTGGTGGGGAAGCAGCCCGAGTGCGGGCAGTACCTCGGTGGTCGGCTGGAGGGCCGCGGTGAGCAGGATGAGCTCCACTCTCGCCTCCGGATCGGTAGGGATCGGCGGGGTGGCTCTCCGGGCGCGCCTGCGTTGCCGAGCCCGGCGGGCGGCGCTGCCCTCAAAGCGCTTCCAGAATACCCGACGACCGCGCCGGCGCCTCGCAGGCCACGGTGCGGTCGGGCCAGCGCGACGGCCAGAATGGATCAATGCCGCCCCCCGTTCCCGTCGACGTGCGCACGACCGATGGTCTCCGGCTGTCGGCCGAGCACTGGGACACCGGCCGGCGTGACATCGCCTGCGTGGTCGCGCACGGGTTCACCGGATCGTCGCGCAATCCCAACGTCCAGCGCATCTGCCGGGGCCTGGTGGCCCAGGGCCTGAGCGTGCTCGCGCCGGACTTCCGCGGCCACGGTCGCTCCCAGGGTCGGGGAACCGCGGGGGTCAACGAGATCCGCGACGTCGCCGCGGCCGTCGCGTGGCTGCGATCCGAGGGGTACCGGTTCGTGGCGATCCTGGGCTGGTCGATGGGCGGGACGGCGGTCCTGCGGCACGCGGGCCTCGGCGGCGACGCGGACGCCGTCGTCAGCGTCAGCGCTCCCGGGATCTGGTGGGAGCGCGGCACCCGTCCGATGCGGTTGGTCCACTGGATGTTCGAGAGCCGGACCGGCCGCGTCGCAACCCGCGTACTGCGCCGCACCCGGGTGACATCCGACGGGTGGACCGACCTGCCCGCATCACCGGCTGAAGTCGCCGGGTTCATCGCCCCGCGCCCGCTGCTCGTCATCCACGGCGAGGCCGACCATTACTTCCCGATGCAACACGTCGAAGCGCTCGCCGCGGCCGCACCGCACGCGACCGTGTGGCTCGAGCCGGCGATGGGGCACGGCGAGGCCGCGACGACGCCGGACCTCGTCGATCGACTGGGTCGCTGGGTGCTCGCTGCGCATGAGCAAACCCGGGCCGTCTGCGACGATGAGTTGCGTGACTGACGTCGACGCGCGCCCGGACGCCGACGAACAGTCGCACCTGGACCTGCCCGGCAGCCTGATGGTTGCCATCGTCGTCGGCGGAGCGCTCACGGCAACGGCGTACTCCAGCGCGGTCGGCCTGCTTGTGGCACTCGCCGCCGCGCAGGCGCTGCTCGCGGCGGCCTGGGTCTACGG
Organism: Jatrophihabitans sp.; assembly: GCA_036264855.1. Taxonomy (GTDB): domain Bacteria; phylum Actinomycetota; class Actinomycetes; order Mycobacteriales; family Jatrophihabitantaceae; genus Jatrophihabitans. The sequence continues at coordinate 10,278 of DATAQD010000118.1, forward strand.
CACCGCCTTGCCCGGGCGCAACGGTGCGCTGGTCATTGCGGCCCTCGCCGCGGCCGGAGCCGACGTCGCGGTGTCGGTGTGGCCGCACGGACGGCTCGGCACCCTGCTGCCCGTTCTCGGACTGGCCGTGCCGGTGATGTTCATCCACCAGCTGATGCGCGGCGCCGCGCGGCTGCAGGTGGTGTCGTCGCTGTCGGCCGTCGCGATGCTCGTACTCGCCGAGGTCTCGCTCCCCGCGCTGCTGCAGATCCGCCACGAGTTCGCCTCGAACGACCTCGGCGGGCGGGTGACGGCGACGGCGGTCGCCGCCATGGCCGGCGCGTTGATCATCGGATATTTCGTCGATCTTCTGTTTCCGGCGCCGCGCTTCGATCCGGCCGTGCCGCGCGGGCTGCTCGCGCTGATCGCCTCGGCCGGGCTCGGCGGCTCGATCGGCTATCTCATGCTCCGCACCCAGACGGAGTTCCCCGGGAACCGCGGCACCTTTGTCGGGGCTGCGCTGGGGGCGCTCGCCGGGTTGGTCGCCGTCGCCGCCGCGTTCGTCCTGCACACCACCCCGGTACCGTCGCGGCGGTTCGCGCTTCGGCTGCGGGCGGCGATCAGCGCCGTCCTCCCGCTGTGCGTGTTGGCCCCGCCCGCGTTCCTGCTCTGCCTGGCGATCCGCTCCTGACCGGCACCCCGGCGGTGTTGACGTGGTGATCGCGCTCATCGTCGCGCTGGTGCTGCTCGTCGTCGTCGCCCTGGGCTTCGGATCCCTCGACCGGATCTGCGCCACACTGGCCGAGCGCAAGGCCTCCGAGTACCTCTCCGCGCCGTTCGGGCACCCGGCCACCGTGCGGGTGCACGGGACGCCGTTCCTGACCCAGGCGTTGCGCGGGCGCTACGGCCACGTCGAGGTGATCGGCGGCCTGCGCATCGGCGAGATCACGGGAGCGACCCTCGCCGCTCACCTCAGCAACGTCT
>DATAQD010000257.1:0-4848 GCA_036264855.1 Jatrophihabitans sp.
CCGGTGGCTGCAGGACACGATCGGTACTCGTCATGCGGGGGTCACCTTCTTCGGCTACGACCCCCGCAGCTCATCGCAACAGCGATTCCGGGCAACCTAACACAGTGTGAGGTACGTGTGAAGTGCGGACGGGATCGATCAGGGAACGGACACCCCGCGCAGCACGACCGGACCGACCGTCGGGTCGAGTTCCACGGACTGCAGAACTCCGGCCGGCGGCACCGTGTCCATCACCTTCGGCACCGTGCCCGGATCGAGCGAGCAGATCGGCGCCGAGCCGCCCGGCGCGCACACCCCGAACGCGAAGTCCTGCGGCGTCGACGCGAACCCGCGCGCCTGGTCGGGGCTGAACCCGTCCTGACCGGTCAGGGCGAGGACGAACGACCAGCCCGTCGTCGGGGTGCCGAACTGCGCCTCGGGCAGAATGATGGTCACGGTGTTGGCGACCGTCGACGCGACCACCCCGCTCACCGTTCCCACCGCGTTGCCGTCCGCGTTCAGCCAGTCCGGCGAGCGGAAGCCCTGCACCTCGAGGCGCTGGCTCCACGCGTCGGCGCTCGCGATCGAGTAGTTGCGCAGGGTGGATGCGGCCGCCGTCGACGTCGGCGCAGCACCGGGCTGGTGCACGTACACGTCGAGCAGTTGGGCGCCGAGCGGATTGCCGAAGGTGTCGGCGAGGTCGCGCAGGGTGGTGCGCAGGTAGGCCACGCCGTCCTTGGTCAGCACTTGGAAGCGCGTGATGTCGAAGGAACCGGCGGTGAACGCCGACGACGTCGGGTACTGATACGTGCCCGGCCCGTTGTCGTCGTTGGCCGGATCGGTGACGTCGAGGACGGTGGTGCCGCCGACCAGTTCACCCTGGACGCTCACCTGCGCGATGCCGGTGCCGGCCGAGGTCGTGGCCGCGACCGTGATGACGTTGGTGCCGAAGGCGACCGGAACGTCCGCCGAGTACGCCCCGGAGGCGTCGGCGGTGGTCGGGGTGGCCGATGCCGAGCCGGGAACGTCGGTCCCGATCGAACTGACGACGACCTGTGCGCCGGGGGTGGTCGTCCCCGACACCGTCGTGCTGCCCGAGACGCTCTGCCCCGAGGTCGGGGCCGCGATCGTGACCGGCACGGCGGCCGGCGGTGCGTGCTTGACGTAGCGGTTGGTCGTGATGTCGGGACGGTCGGTGATCTTCCCGGCGCCGAGGTCGACGATCAGCCGCAACTCCTGGGCCTGGGCCCAGGTGAGCGGCGAGGCGGAGCCGGCCGCGTGGCCGTCCTCGAAGCCGATCGAAGCCACAGTCGGGTCGGTGCCGTACGGGTCGGCCGGCACGGCCGGGTCCTCCCAGGCCTGCTCCGGGACGAGTCCCTCGCCGGACGCGGAACCCAACATGAACGACAGCTGGGCGCCGGCCAGGGCTGGGTTTCCCGAGGCCAACGCGGTCTCGGCCCGCTCGCCGGACAGCACCGGCCACAGGTGCCCGCTGCCGGTGTTGGTCGTCGGCCACGGCTGGCCGGTGCGGGGGCAGTTCGTCGGGTCCGGCACGTAGCAGTCGCCGTAACCGTCCTCGCTGCCCGCGGCCGAGGTGCCGTAACGGTAGTAGCCGGTGCCGGTCGGTGTCGACACCGAGATCTGGGCGTCGATCACCTTGAGCGAGTTGACGACGTCGGGGTCGGCCGCCGGCAGCTCGCCGAGCCGGACGAGCTCCTGGAACCCCCCGTCGACCACGGCCTTCTGGTCGGTGTCGATGCTGCCGTTGCCGAGGTTGTAGGTCCAGTCCGAGTTCGGATCGCCGTTCTTGGACAGCCGGATGAAGTACGGATCGGCGCTGTACGGACCGTTGTGCGTGACCGTGCGCGCCTTGACCGTGCGCTGGAAGTCGTCGGCCACGGCCTGGTAGAGCCGGGCGTGGGCGGGATCGGATTGCTGACCGGCGATGGTGGCCGCGGCGCTCAGCCCGGCGATCTCGGCCGCGATCGTCGAGGGCGAGTAGCCGCCCTGCTCCTCCCACCGTTCCGAACCGAAGGACGGGCCGTGGGCCACGAGGAAGTCCGCGGCCGGCACGACGTGCTGGCGGTAGAGCTGCGGGTCGCCGCCCAGCCCCGTCAGGTAGGCCATCAGGATCGGGTAAGCAGTCTCGTCCAGCTGGTCGCCGCCGGTGTCGGGGGCGACCTTGCCGTTGAGCAGCGAGTTGCGCGGCATCCGGCCGTCGGCCTGCTGCTGGCGATCGAACAGGAACCGCGTGGCCGCCCGCGCGCTTGACAGGTCACCGTCGGCGATGAACCCGGTCACGCCCTCGTACAGGTCGCGGGCGAACACCTCTCGATACGAGCCGAAGTACACCGGCTTGCCGCCGGGCAGGTCGCCGGCGCTGACGGCCTGACCCCACGGGCTGGCCAGGGACGCGACCACCGCGCCCGGGAACGTCTTGTCCTCGCTGGCCTTGAGCACGTTGGCACTCAGGTAGTACGCGCGCATCAGCGCCGACGCTTCGTCGTGCTTGCCGAACGGTCGCGCCAGGCGGTCGTCGTACTTGCGCCAGGCCTTCAGATAGGCCCGCTGGACGGCGTGGAAGTTGGTGCCCAACGACGCCGCGGCGGTGGCGAGGGCGCCGCCCCGCGTCCGCCCGAAGCCGAGCGCGAGGGTGACGTGACTGGACCGGCCCCGCGGGGTGACGTCGGTGGTGGCCACGATGTGACCGTTCGGCGCCGCTGAGTAGGTGGCGGTCAGCGCGTGGGAGCCGTCGAGCTGGGTGAGCCCGTCCGAGGACGAGCCCGCGTACCCCACCGACGCCGCGCGCAGCGTCGACGAGTCCAGCGCCATGAACGTCGGCACCGCGTAGTCCCGGTTCGCGGCCTGGCTGACCGTGGTGGTGTCACCGATGACCGGGACGCCGGACGGCGCGACCACGCCGTCGTCCGCGCCACCGTTCACCGCGCCGCCGCCGCCGTTGCCGTTCACGTGCGCATCGAGCCGGGCGTACAGCTTGAGCGCGTGCACGTGCCGGGCGGTATCGGTCAGGGTCGTGTGCATGAGGACGGTGTCGCGCCGCGGGTCGGCCAGGTACGTCGTCACCAGCTGATAGCCATGGTGCGGGCTCGTCGAGGTGACCGTGCAGGCCATCCCGGTGTCGTCGGCCTGCACCGTGTAGGTGGTGTCGCGCTCCTGCAGATCGGTGAACGAGCTGCCGTCGGTGACTACGTACTGGAGGGACTGCACGTTCGTGTTGTCGATCGTCGGTTCGTAGACGTCGGACAGCACGCCCCGGGCCACGGTGAACCAGACCTTGGAGTCGGTGTTGCGCGCCGTGCCCACGCAGTCCTTGCGGGCGACGTCGAAGCGGGACAGGACTCCGGGTCCGCCCGGCGCCGCCGCGGTGGGTAGCGCGTTCGCGGTCGGGGCGGGTCCGGCGAGCAGTCCGGCGACGGACACGGCGGCGGCCGTGAGAGCAAGGCCCGTCCGGCGGCGGGCGGCACGACGTGGCACGAGAGCTCCTCGGCATCGGTGGCTCGATGCGTCGGATTGTTGGCGCGCTGAACATACGAAGTCAAGATGTAGCGGCTCGTCCGATTCCACGGTTTGGGCGGGGTTTGTCACTCACCACGATCTTCGCCTTGTAGAACGTGTTCCAGTTAGGGGCTCGCGACGGTATGAATGGCCGATGACGTATCGGGTGATTCAGTGGGCCACGGGTGGTGTCGGCCGAGCGGCGGTCGAGGGGATCGTCCGGCACCCGGAGCTGGAGCTGGTCGGCTGCTGGGTGCACTCCGCCGAGAAGGCCGGGAAGGACGTCGGGGAGTTAGCCGGGATCGGGCCGCTCGGAGTCGCGGCCACCGACGATGCCAAGGCGGTCCTGGCGCTTGACGCCGACTGCGTGATCTACGCGCCGATGATCCCGCGGATCGACGAGGTCGCGGCGCTGCTGTGCTCGCGCAAGAACGTCGTCACGCCGGTCGGCTGGTTCTATCCACCCGAGCGCGAGGCCGCGGTACTGAGCGCCGCGTGCCGGGAGGGCGGCGTCACGGTGCACGGAACGGGCATCAATCCGGGCGGCATCACCGAACTGCATCCGCTGATGTTCTCCGCACTTTCGTCGGCCGTGACCTGCGTCCGCGGCGAGGAGTTCTCCGACATCCGCAGCTACGCCGCCCCGGATGTCGTGCGATGGATCATGCGCTTCGGGGACACGCCCGAGGAGGCGATGTCCGGCCCCATGCTGAAGCTGCTGTCCGGGGGGTTCATCCAGTCGGTGCGGATGTGTCTCGACGCGCTCGGGTTTCGCGCCGACGCGAAGATCACTACGTCGCAGCAGGTCGCGGTCGCCACCGCGGCGATCGAGTCCCCGATCGGGCCCATCGCCGCCGGCCTGGTGGCCGCCCAGCGCTTCCAATGGGACGCGGTGATCGACGGTCGGACGGTGGTGCGGGCCGCGGTGAACTGGCTGATGGGCGAGGAGCACCTCGACCCGCCGTGGACGCTCGGCCCGGCCGGCGAGCGATTCGAGATCGAGGTGCAGGGCGATCCGAATGCGTTCGTCACCATCAAGGGCTGGCAGCCGGAGACGATCGAGGCCGGTCTGCGCCGGAACCCGGGCATCGTGGCGACCGCGATGCACTGCGTGAACTCGGTGCCCTACGTCTGCCGCGCCGAGCCGGGCATCAAGACCTATCTGGACCTGCCGCTGATGTCCGGCCGGGCGCATCCTGACCTCGCCCGCTAGCGTTCCGCCCTCATTCGGGGGTCTTCGGCGCTGCTGGCGTACGAGCGGGTGGGTGGGACTGGGCTGGTTCTCGTTTTACGGGGTTTCTGCTTCGTTCGGGGTTGCGTTTCTGAAAAGGCGCAGCGACGAGGAGTTTGTGT
>DATAQD010000261.1:0-30567 GCA_036264855.1 Jatrophihabitans sp.
ACGTGCTCGGCTTCGTGGCGCAGTCCGAGAACGCCCCGGTCCCCTTCGTCCCCACCGTCGCGCTGTTGTTGGTGTTGTTGCTGGTAGTGCCCGTGCCCTTGCTGCTCGAACATGCTGTGAGTCCGAGCGCCAGTGCGGCAATACCGGCGATCAACGCCTTGCCTCTGTGGACTCTCACTGGTGAGTGACCTCCTGTGATCTGGGCGCGGACGATCTGTCCTGCGGCCAACGGCCCACTGAAACCTTTGTGAGTCGGTGATCGCAAGGGGGCGCCCGCTCACATGCTGGGATCGTGACCAAGAGTTAATACGGACGAGACGTGTCCGTGTCGCGTGAAACGCGCCGGTCTGTGAGGAATGGGAATGTTGCGCGGATTGCCGCGACTGTCTGGGCCTCGACCTCCGCGGTGAGCACGTCCTCGTCCCGGCCCCCCTCCACGAGGGTTGCCCCGAGCGGGTCGATTACCGCCGAACCGCCGACGTGCGGGAGGTCCTTGGCCAGTCCGACCCGGTTGACGCCCACCACGTAGGCCTGGTTCTCGATGGCCCGCGCGCGCAGCAGCGCGCGCCAATGCTCGTGCCGCGGTTGCGGCCAGTTCGCGGGAATCACGTAGAGGTCCGTCGTGGCTGCGAGCGCCCAGAACTCGTCGGCGAAGCGCAGGTCGTAACAGACGAACAGGCTCACCCGCAGCCCGTCGACGTCCACGGTGAGGAACCGGTCGCCCGCGGCGTACCGCTCGTGCTCGCCGGCGTAGCTGAACGGGTGGATCTTGGCGTAGCGGCGCACCGTGCCGTCGGGGCTGGCGATCACGGCGTTGTTTCGGTAGCGCCCATCTGCTGCGCGCTGGGCGATCGATGCGACGAGCCAGGCGTCGTGTTCGGCGGCCCGCTCGACCAGGAACTGCTCGTTCGGCCCGCCCTCGTCCTCAGCGATCTGTTCTGGATGCATCGAGAACCCGGTCGCGTACATCTCGGAGAGCACGATCAGCCGGGCCCGGTCGCCGGCCGCGCGGGCGATCATCGGACGGACCCGCTCCCGGGTCGCCGCGGGGTTCTCCCAGTCGATGTCGTGCTGAATCGCAGCGACCTTCACGGAACGTCCCCCTCGCCGGTGAGCTGGCCGTCGGTGAGCCGGCGCAGCGCGTCGACCAGCACGTCGGGGCGCTTGCAGAACGCGAACCGGACGAAGTGGTCGCCCGCATCGGAGTCGTAGAACACGCTGCTCGGGATCGCTACCACTCCGGCCCGGCGCGGGAGGTCGCGGCAGAAGGCGACGGCGTCCGTCCCCACGTCGACCGTCGCGAAGTACGTCGCCTGCGGACGGATGACGTCGTACCCCCGCTCCGCCAGCCCGTCGCAGAGCAGGTCCCGCTGGGCCTGCAGGGCATCGGCCGGTGCGAGTTTCTCGGCGGTCGCTAGTACCTGGGCGACGGCCGGTTGGAACGGCGCGCCGTTGACGTAGGTCAGGAACTGCTTGACGGTTCGGACCGCGGCCAGAAGCGGCAGGGGCGCGCAGGCCCAGCCGATCTTCCAACCGGTGACGCTGAAGGTCTTGCCGGCGCTGCTGATCGTCACCGTGCGCTCGCGCATCCCGGGCAGCGTGGCGATCGGGACATGCCGATGACCATCGAAGGTCAGGTGCTCGTAGACCTCGTCGGAAACCACGACGAGGTCGTGCCGGATCGCGGCGTCGGCGATGACCGCGAGTTCGGCCGGGCCGAAGACGGTGCCGGTCGGGTTGTGCGGCGAGTTGAGCAGGATCAGCTTGGTCGCCGGGGTGATCGCGCGTTCGAGGGCAGCGGGGTCGAAGCCCCACCCGGCGCCGGCTCGCTCGATCGTGACGGTGCGCCGCGTGGCTCCGCCGAGCGCGACGCATGCGGCGTAGGAGTCGTAGTACGGCTCGAACAACACCACCTCGTCGCCCGGTCCGGCGAGCGCCAGCACGGCGGCAGCGATCGCCTCGGTCGCGCCGGCGGTCACCAGCACCTCGGCGTCGGGGTCGTAGTCCAGGCCGTAGCAACGCTGCTGGTGCTCGGCGATCGCGTGCCGAAGAGCGGGGATGCCGGGACCGGGCGGGTACTGGTTCTGGCCGCTGCGCATCGCGTCGATGGCGGCGGCGAGGATCTCGGGCGGTCCGTCGGTGTCGGGGAAGCCCTGGCCGAGGTTGACGCTGTCGGTGACCAGCGCCAGGGCCGACATCTCCGCGAAGATGGTCGTACCGAAGCCGCGCATGCGGGCAACGAGCGGATCGGGCCGGGGCACGCCTCGACCCTAACCGTCACCCCCTGCGGCTTTGCACCTTTCAGCTCCCCTGATTGGGCCGCGTGGGGGCGCTGAAAGGTGCAAAGCGCGGGCTGGGGCTGGGGCTGGGCTGGGGGGTGGGACGGGGACGGGGACGGGACAGGGACGGGACGGGGACGGGCCGACCGGCGGACGGTTATCCACAGCGGCCGCCGAGCGCCCCTGGCAGCGGCCACACTTTTCCGATGCGTCCGCTCCCGGCCGTCGATCCCTACCGGCTCGGCGTGTTCACGTCCGCAGAGGCCTTGGCTTCCGGCTGGACTCCGAAGGCGCTGCACCACGCGGCCGCCACCGGGCGAGTCGTGCGCCTCCGTCCAGGCGTGTACGTCGCGGACCGCCCGGTACCCGAGAGCCCGCACGAGTCCGCGCGGGACAGTATGCGGATCTCGGCGATCGCTGCCGTGCTCGCGAACCCGACCTCCATGGCGAGTCACACCGCGGCGGCTGTTCTTCACGAACTGCCGGTGTGGTTCCTGCCCGAACGGCCATGCGTCACGGTGCCGCCCGGCTATGTCGGCGACGTCGAGGGTGCTCACCTGCACCGGGCCCGGATGCCGGCAACGCACCAGACCCTGCGCGGAGCATCGGTGAGCTCCATCGAACGTACGGTTGTCGACGTCGGTCGCGAACATGGCGTGCTGAGCGCGCTGGTCGTCGCCGACGCCGCGCTGCATCGCAGCCTCACCTCAGTCGACGCCTTGCGGGCCGGAGTGCGCGCCTGCCGCGGGTGGCCGGGAGTCCGGTCGGCCCGAGAGGCCGTGGACCTGGCCGATGGGCGCGCCGAGTCTCCCCTCGAAACTGCGAGCCGATACAAGCTGCGCGGACAGGTGCCGCCGCCGGAGCTGCAGCCCTTGATCTTCGACGCGGCCGGGCTATTTCTCGGCCGGTGCGACTTCCTGTGGGAGGACCTGGGTGTCGTGGGCGAGGCGGACGGCATGGACAAGTACGACGGCACCAAGCCGCTGAGCCTGCGCGAGGAGAAGATCCGTCAGGAAGATCTGGAGAACTGCGGACTCGTCGTCGTCCGATGGGGGCCGGCGGACCTCAACCCGATCGAAGGGCTGGTCGCGCGGCTCGAGGCCGGGTACGCGCGAGCGCAGCGCCGGCGCGAGCCGCGGCGATGGACGGCCAGCCTCATGCGCCGCGCGTCCTAAAAGCCGGCCCGCGCTTTGCACCTTTCAGCTCCCCAAATCGGGCCGTTTACGGGAGCTGAAAGGTGCAAAGCGCAGCGGGTCAAAGCGCAGCGGGTGGGGCCGGGTCAGCGCGTCTTGCTGCGGGACCGGAGCTTCTCGCGGTCCTGGGCCGACAGCGCCACCTTGCGCAGCCGGACGGTCGCGGGCGTCACCTCGACGCATTCGTCGTCCCGGCAGAACTCGAGCGCCTGCTCCAGAGACAGGATCCGATGCGGGATCAGCGGCACCAACACGTCGCCAGAGGACTGGCGCATGTTGGTGAGCTTCTTCTCCTTCGTCGGGTTCACGTCCATGTCGTCGGAACGGGAGTTCTCGCCCACGATCATGCCCTCGTAGACTTCCGTGCCCGGGCCGACGAACATCGTGCCGCGCTCCTGCAGGTTCGCCAGGGCGAAACCGGTCGTCACGCCGCGCCGGTCGGCCACGAGGGATCCCGAAGGACGGGTCCGGATATCCCCCGCCCAGGGCTCGTATCCCTCGTGGATGTGGTGCAGCAGGCCGGTTCCCCGGGTCTCGGTGAGGAACTCGGTCCGGAAGCCGATCAGCCCGCGGGCGGGGACGAGATACTCCATCCGGATCCACCCCGTCCCGTGATCGACCATCTGCTCCAACCGGCCCTTGCGCAGGGCCAGCAGCTGGATCACGACGCCCTGGTAGTCCGACGGGATGTCGATCGTCATCCGCTCGACCGGCTCATGCAGCTTCCCGTCGATCGTCCGCGTCACGACCTGCGGCTTGCCGACGGTGATCTCGAAACCCTCGCGGCGCATGATCTCGACGAGGATGGCCAGCTGCAGCTCGCCGCGGCCCTGGACCTCCCAGGTGTCCGGCCGCTCGGTCGGCAGGACCCGGATGGACACGTTACCGACCAGTTCGGCATCCAGTCGATTGATGACCTGTCGAGCTGTCAATTTCTTGCCTGACTGACCGGCAAGGGGTGCCGTGTTGATACCGATCGTCATCGAGATCGACGGCTCGTCGATGGTGATGACAGGAAGCGGACGGGGGTCGTCGACGTCGGCCAGCGTCTCGCCGATGGTGATCTCCGGGATGCCGGCGATCGCGATGATGTCACCCGGTCCGGCCGACTCGGCGGGGAACCGATCCAGGGCCCGGGTGATCAGCAGTTCGGTGATCTTCACGCGTTCTATGGATCCGTCGGCGCGGCACCAGGCGGCCAGTTGACCCTTGCGGATCGTGCCGTTGTGCACCCGGCACAGCGCGAGCCGGCCGAGATACGGGGACGCGTCGAGGTTGGTGACGTGCGCTTGCAGCGGCGCGTCGTCGTCGAAGGTGGGGGCTGGAATCGACTCGAGGATGGTCTCGAACAGCGGCTGGAGGTTCTCCTCCTCCGGCATTCCGCCGTTCTCGGGACGCTTCAGCGAGGCGCGGCCGGCCTTGGCCGAGGCGTAGACGATCGGGAACTCGATCTGCTGCTCGTTCGCGTCGAGGTCCAGGAACAACTCGTAGGTCTCGTCGACGACCTCGGCGATCCGGGAGTCCGGACGGTCCACCTTGTTGATGACGAGCACGACCGGCATACCCGCCTCGAGCGCCTTACGCAGGACAAACCGCGTCTGCGGGAGCGGCCCCTCGGACGCGTCGACGAGCAGCAGCACGCCGTCGACCATTGACAGCCCGCGCTCGACCTCACCGCCGAAGTCCGCGTGTCCGGGCGTGTCGATGATGTTGATCGTCAACCGCTCGCCGTTCGGCATGACGTGATCCACGGCCGTGTTCTTGGCCAGGATCGTGATGCCCTTCTCGCGCTCCAGGTCATTGGAGTCCATGACCCGTTCGTTGACGTCCCCGGTGTCGGCCTGGTGCGCGGTGAACGCCCCCGACTGCCACAGCATGGCGTCGACGAGAGTGGTCTTGCCGTGGTCCACGTGTGCGACGATGGCCACGTTGCGCAGGTCATGGCGCTGTCCCATGAGAGAGATCCTTCCGTCTCGAACCGGTCAGGACGGCCGGCGGGCCCGGCGCGGGCGGTTGTCGCTGCGGCCGGCGCTGAACGCCGCGGCGCTGGAACGGCGTCGTCCGCCGTTGGCGCGGCCCGGGTGCGGGGCGCTGCCGTCGGCGCGCGGTGTGATCTTGGGACGCTGCCGAGACTCGACGACCGCCTTGCCGCTGGGCGGGCGCGCGCCGGTCAGGCGCGCGATAACGGGGTCACCCACGCTCGCCTGGCGTTCCTCGGGACGGACTCCGGCCGCGCCGAGCATCTTGCGGACGTCGCGCTCGTCGGCCGGCGTCGTCAGCAGGACGACCATCCCGGTCTCCCCGGCCCGGGCGGTGCGCCCGGAACGGTGCAGGTAGTCCTTGGCGTCGGCTGGCGGGTCGACGTGCAGGACCAGCGACACGTCGTCGACGTGGATGCCGCGGGCGGCCACGTCGGTGGCGATGAGCACCGGAACCGAGCCGTCCCGGAACGCCTCGAGGGCGCGGTTGCGCTGCGATTGGCTGCGCCCGCCGTGCAGGACGCCGGCGCGGATGCCGATGCGGCCGAGGTTCTTCGCGACCCGGTCGGCCCCGTGCTTGGTGCGCACGAAGCCCAGCGTGCGGCCCTCGCGCGCCGCGATCGTGGCGACGAGGTCGAACTTCTGCTCGTGGGCGACGCGGAACACGTGGTGGGACATGGTGTCGACCGAGGCTTCGGCCGAGCTCAAGGCGTGGACGGCCGGTTCGGTCAGGTACTTCTCGATCAGCAGCGCGACGTCGCCGTCGAGGGTGGCGGAGAACAGCAGTCGCTGGCCGCCGCGCGGAGTCTGGTCGAGCAGCCGGCGGACCACCGGCAGGAACCCGAGGTCAGCCATGTGGTCGGCCTCGTCGAGCACGGTCACCTCGACCGAGCCGAGGCTGCAGGAACGGCGCTCGATGAGGTCCTCGAGCCGGCCGGGGGTGGCGACGAGGATGTCGACGCCCCGCTCCAGCGACTGGATCTGCTTGCTGATCGGCAGTCCGCCTGCGACGAGCCGGATCGAGACCCCGCACGCCGACGCCAGCGGTGCGAGCGCGTCCGTGACCTGCATGGCGAGTTCCCGGGTGGGGACGAGCACCAGGCCGCGCGGACGCCGGGCCTGCGACGCGGCACCGGCGAGCCGGGCGATCAGCGGCAGGCCGAACGCCATGGTCTTGCCCGAGCCGGTCGCGGCCCGACCGAGCAGATCACGCTTGGCGAGCACGTCCGGGATGGTCGCGGCTTGGATCGGGAACGGCGCGGTGAGCCCGTTGCGGGCGAGGGCCTTCACGAGCGCGCTCGGGAGGCCGAGCTCGGCGAAGCTGGGGAGGTTCTCGGTCGCGACGATGCTCACCGGGAGCGAGTCCCACAGTGAGCGCGACGCCGTCGAACGGCCTGACGCCGATGGTGCGTGCCGTGCCGGACGGGACGCTCCGGAGCGCCGGGCCGCCGGGTTGCGGCCGCCCGAGCGGGACATGGTGGAGCGAGGCGCGGCAGAACCGCGCGAGGTAGTGCTGGACAAAGGGGATCCTTCGGGACAGTGGCACGTCCCGGCAATCCGCGATTCTGGGTCGCGGTTCTGGCACGAGCCCGACGCGGTGATCGCGTCGATGATGAAGCTGATACGCGGGCAATTGGTGCCCGCCAACTGTCACCCAGTCTACCGGCGCCGCGGCCGGGCGGTTACCACCGAGGTTTCCGAGCCTCCGCCGGACGGCCCACCCGACGCTGAACCCGGTTAGATGCCCAACAAACTTGGGCGATGATGACGCCATGGCATGCGACGCCGAGCGCTACCACCTGGCCTACCGGGTGGTCCTCGCCGTCGGCGGACCGATCATGAATCGGTGGTCCCGGATGACGGTCACCGGATTGGAATGTCTGCCCAGAACCGGTCCGGTACTCCTCGTCGGCGACCACGACAGCTACTGGGACCCGATCGCGATCGCCGTTGCCGCGCGCGACGTCCGCCAGATCAGGGCACTCGCGAAGTCATCGCTGTGGAAGAACAAGATCCTGGGCCGCCTCATGACCGGGATGGGACACATCCCGATCGAGCGCGGTGTCAGTAATGACGAGGCCATGACGACCGCGATCGAAGAGCTGCGCCGCGGCATTTGCATCGGCATCTTCCCCGAAGGCACCCGATCACTGGGGGTACCCCTGCGCGCGCGCAGCGGCGTCGGCCGGTTGGCCGAGGCGGTGCCCGAGGCCATCACGGTCGGCGTCCGGACGAACGGCTCGGTCGACGTCGTCCGCGTACCCCGACGACCGTCGATCAGCGTCGAATTCTTCCGGCCCCGGGGCGGGCAACTGCACGCCGGCGAGTCTGCTGCGGAGTTCGCGGACCGTCTCGTCCTGGAACTGCGCGAGGGCGCGCCCTACGAGGTGCCCGGCCGCACCCGAACCGCAACCAAGTACCGCCTCAAGGCTGCCGCCAACCAACAGGCGAAGTAGAACACGTTCCCCTAGGCTCCGGTCGAACATTCACACCCGGGAGCCGCTCATGCGCACGACGTTTCGTGCCGTCGTCACCGCCGTCGTTCTCGCGGCGCTCGCCGTTCCGATCACGGCCGGACCGTCGGCGGCGACGCCCCCAGCCGGCACCGGCGTTGCCGCCAGTCCGCTCGGGCAGACGGGCCGTTGGACCACGGACCCGAGTGGTCGCGTCGTTGTGCTCCATGGCCTGAACCAGGTGTACAAGATTGCGCCGTACGCGCCTTCGGCCGACGGGTTCGGCGAGGACGACGCCGCGTTTCTCGCCGCGAACGGCTTCAACGCGGTCCGCGTCGGCGTCATCTGGGCCGCCGTCGAGCCGCAGCCCGGCCAGTACGACGACGCGTATCTGGCCGCGATCGCGGCGACGGTGCAGACCCTCGCCGCGCACGGCATCGTGTCCCTGCTCGACTTCCACCAGGACCTCTACAACGAGAAGTTCCAGGGCGAGGGCGCCCCGCCGTGGGCGGTGCAGGACGGTGGCCTGCCCAATCCCGCGCTGGGCTTCCCGTTCAACTACTTCGGCAACCTGGCCGAGGACCGCGCCTGGGACGCGTTCTGGCGCAACGCCCCGGCGGCCGACGGCGTCGGGTTGCAGGACCACTACGCGCGGGCCTGGGCGCACGTCGCCGCGCGATTCGCCGACGTCGCATCCGTCCTCGGGTACGAGGTTCTGAACGAACCCTGGCCCGGCACCGTGTGGGAACCATGCGCGGTCCCGGTGGCCGGGTGCCCGATCTTCGACCGCCAGCTCACCCGGTTCTACCAGCGCGTGACCACCGCGATCCGCACCGTCGACCCGGTCAAAACCGTCTGGATCGAACCCAACGTCCTGTTCGCGACGATCGACACGACCTACGTCGGGACGGTCAACGACCCGCACGTCGGGTGGGCCTTCCACGACTACTGCGGCCTCGAGGAGGAGCTGCAGAACAACACGCTGTGCCCACCCCTCGACGCGCTGACGATCGCCGCGGCCAAGCAGTACTCGACGCGGCACCAGGTGCCGTGGCTGCTCACCGAGTTCGGGGCGACGACGGATCTGGCCAACCTGAGGTCGATGGTGTCGCTCGCCGACAAGAACCGGCTCGGGTGGCTCGAGTGGGCCTACACCGGGCACGACAAGACGAGTTCCTCGCCGGACGGCCAGGCGCTCGTCCTCGACCCGAGCAAGCCGCCGACCGGCGCCAACGTGCTCACCGACAAGCTGGCCGTGCTGGCCGAGCCGTACCCGCAGATCGTCGCGGGGACGCCGTCGGCGTGGTCCTACGCGTCCCGGACGTTCCGGCTGACGTACTCGACCGCGCGGGTGGACGGGCACGGACGGTTCGCGGCCGGTTCGCAGACCGAGGTCGCCGTACCGGCGATCCAGTATCCGAACGGTTACCACGCGCAGGTCTCGGGCGCCGTCGTGGCCTCCGCCCCGAACGCAAGCACGCTCCGACTGCTGTCACGCGTCGGCGCGACCGCGGTTACCGTCACGCTCACGCCGGCGTAGGGCCGCGCCCTACCGCCCCGCGAACTGCTGGAAGCTCAGGTAGGGGACGCCGAACGCGGCGTGGGCCGCCGCGTCCGTCGTGGCCTCGTCCTCCTCGTCGGCGGGCTGCTCGCCGGCCCACTGCGCGGCCAGCTGCGCCAAGCCGGCCAACTCGGCGCGCGCCCCCACCACTTCGTGAGTCCCCCACACCTGCGCGCTGTCCTGGTCCTCGTAGCCGGGGATCTCGGTGGCGATCAGCTCGAGGGCGTTGTCGAGCAACGCCGACGCCACGTCGTACACCCCGCCCACCTCGCCGGTCAGGCCATGCAACAGCCGGGCTGACTCGAAACGCAGCTTCGCCGACCCGGCGGCGGCGAGTTCCTGCTCGATGAGCGCGATCCGGCTGTGGGGCCACCCACCGTAGTAGTTGGTGTAACCGAGATCGACGTCCCAGGCCAGCGCGTAGACGGCATCACGCACCTTGCCCAGCCGGGTGAAGAGTTCCTCCCGGCCAGCTTGCAGGCGAGCCGCGGCCGCGCCCGCCTGCTGCTGGAGAAAGGCCGCGTCCCGGTCGATGAGTTGCTTGTACCCGCGCAGGTTCGTTGCCTCTTGGCCCAGCGAGCCACCGAAAGCGGCGAACCGGTCGGCCAACCACGCCACCCAACGGCTGAGGTCGGCGGCCTGGGCGATGATCGAGTCGCACAGGATCACCTGGGCCCGCACGCTGCGGCCCGCGGCATTCGGATCGGGCGCCGCGGCCGCCGCCGGCGCCGCCGTCCCGGCCGCCCGGGCAGTGCGCGCCGCCCCGGCTGTCTCCGGTGCCCCGGCCTTCCCCGCTGCCGTCCCGGCGGTCCCGGCGGCACCGGCCGCCCCGCCCGGCCGCCCGGCCGCGGGAGCCGTTGCGGCACCGGCGCTGGGTCCGCCCGCCGCCGGGCCGCCCGTCAGCGTCTGCCGCGCGACACCGACCAGACCACCCCGCTCGCCGACCGTATTCACCCACTCCGCCGCCTCGCCGACCTGTCGGCCGATCCGCTGGGCCTTGTTGCCGTGCGTCTCGCGCAATCGGTCCTTGAGCCGGCCGATCTCGTCCGCGAATGCCTCGACGGTCGGGTCGAGCGCCTGTTCCCAGGTCTCGGTGTCACTACCGTGGGTGAGCACCCAGTCCAGCCATGACTCGGCGCCCACGAACGGCTGCTTGTCCGCCAGCCAGCTCCGGTAGGCCCGCACCCAGGGCGACCCGGCGCCCTCCTCGACCATCGCGTCAAAGTTCTTGGGCCGCGCATCCCCGAGCAGGGACGCCGCGTCCGAGGGCGCCCAGGGGAATCGCGCGAGGGCCGCCGGGCCTTTGCGGACCGCGTCCTTCAGGTCACCGGCGGCCTTGTAGAACGTCGGATAGGACTGGCCGAGCCGCTTCGTGGACTCGATCAGCTCGGCCTTGCTCTTGTCGAGGAACGCCAAACCCTCCAGGTATGGCGGGTGGTAGGACTGCAACCAGTCCCGATAGAGACGAACCCACAGCCGATTCTTGCCGAGCAGTTCCTTGATGGTGTGCGGACGGGAATCGCCCAGGATCGCCGCGGCATCTTGTTGCAGCCAGGGAAATTCTTCCGTCAGATTCGGATCGGTCACTGCATCTCCCGCCGTCCACCTCGGGAGGCAGCCCGGAGCCGCCGACGCCAGCCGCCCACCCGCCAGAGACCGTCAGTATGTCCGTTGTTTGATCATCGAGGAAGGCCGGATCGCAAATCCTTGGCCTATCCGTCGCGGTCCTGCCAGGTGCAGACGCAGGCCTCGTTGCCCTCGGCGTCGGCGAGGATCCAGAACGAGCGCGCCGCCGCGTCGCTGACCAGGACGCCGCCGGCGTCGAGCGCCGCCTGCACCCGCGCCTCGGCTTCGTCGTGCGCGACGGTGATGTCGAGATGGATGCGATTGCGCTGCGGGCGGGGTTGGTCCATCTGCTGGAACCAGATCGCCGGGCCCTGCCAGGCGGGATCGACGATCGCGGCCTCGGGGCCGTCCCGGCCCGGCTCGTCGGTGTAGGCGAGTACGGCTTTCCAGAACGGACGGATCGCCGCGATGTCGAGCGCGTCGATGGCCAGTTCGAGGGCCTGAACCGGACGCGGGCCGGCTGAGGGGGGCGAGATCGAGAGCCCGAGTTCGTGGACGGCGTCCGTCACCTGCTCGGCGAGCAGCGTGTCGCGCATCGTGACGCGGCCGGTCGCCACGCTCTGCAGCACGAAGTCGGCCCGGCCGGCCCGGACGTCGACGCGGAGGTGGTCATCGGCGTCGTCTCCGCAGGCCGTAGTGGCTGCGGCGGCGACGTCGACCGCTTGGCGCACCGACGACACGGCGACCGAAGCCGCGAGCGAGCCGAGCAGGTACCGCCAGCCGATCGACTCGACGGCGGCCGACGCGGCCGGGCGGGACAGCGCTTCGTCGGACGTCATGCGGATGAGTCAAGCAAGCGGCTCTGACATCGGTGCCAGCCCCAACCCCACCGCTTTGCACCTTTGGTCGCCCCAAATCGGCCCGGCCAGGGGCGCTCAAAGGTGCAAAGCGCCGGGGCAAAGAACATTCAGATCCCGGCCGGGATGGCCATTTCGTGCAGGTCCGCAGCTTCGGTGAGGGTCGGTTCGGTGACGGCTCGGACCTCGGCCGTGGTCGCGCCGGGAGCGACCTCGCGCAGCATCAGCCCGTCGGCGAGGACGTCGATGACGGCCAGGTCGGTGATGATCCGTTGCACGCACGCGGCGCCGGTCAGCGGCAGGCTGCACTGGTTGACGATCTTGGGCGTGCCGTCCCTGGCCGAGTGCTCCATCATCACGATCACCCGCTTGGCGCCGTGGACGAGATCCATCGCGCCGCCCATCCCCTTGATCATCTTGCCGGGGATCGTCCAGTTCGCGAGGTCACCGTTGACCGCCACCTGCATCGCGCCGAGCACGGCGACGTCGATGTGCCCGCCGCGGATCATCCCGAAGGACGTGGCCGAGTCGAAGAACGCCGCACCGGGCAGGACGGTGACGGTCTCCTTGCCGGCGTTGATGAGATCGGGATCGACCTCATCCTCGTACGGGTACGGGCCGACCCCGAGGATGCCGTTCTCCGATTGCAACACGACGTGCACCCCGGGGGCCACATAGTTGGGGACGAGGGTCGGCAGCCCGATGCCCAGATTGACGTACTGACCATCGGACAGTTCGGCCGCGACGCGGGCGGCAAGCTCGGTGCGCGACAAGGTCATGACGGTGACTCCGTGCTGCCGGCCGGACGGGGGCGCGTCGTTCGCTTCTCGATCTGCTTGCCCTGCTCACCCACTTCGACGATGCGTTGGACGAAGACCCCCGGCGTATCGATGTGCTCGGGATCCAGCTCACCGGGCTCGACGAGTTGTTCCACCTCGGCGATGGTGATCCGGCCGGCCATTGCGCACAGCGGATTGAAGTTGCGCGCCGACGCGTCGTAGGACAGGTTGCCGTGCCGGTCGCCCCGCGCCGCGCGCACGAGCGCGAAGTCGGTGACGATGCCGTGCTCGAGCACGTAGTCCTGGTCACCGAATCGGCGGACCTCCTTGGGCGGCGAGGCGACCGCGACCGTGCCGTCCGGGTCGTAGCGCCACGGCAACCCGCCCTCCGACACCTGGGTGCCGACGCCGGCCGGGGTGTAGAACGCTGGGATGCCGCAGCCGCCGGCGCGCAGCCGCTCGGCCAGCGAGCCCTGCGGTGTCAGTTCGAGCTCCAGCTCGCCGGACAGGTACTGCCGCGCGAACTCCTTGTTCTCACCGACATAGGAGCCGATCGTGCGGCGGATCCGCCGGGCGTAGAGCAGGACACCGAGCCCGGCCTCGTCGACCCCGCAGTTGTTCGACACCGTCTCCAAGTCCGTCGCGCCCTGCTCCATCAGGGCCTGGATCAGCACCAGCGGGATCCCGCACAGGCCGAACCCGCCCACCGCCAGCGATGCGCCGTCCGCAATGTCGGCCACCGCGGTGGCCGCGGAGTCGTAGGTCTTGTCCACGTCGGCGCGCCTCTCGATCGGTCGAGTCTCCTCGAGGTCGCACGCTACCCACCGAGCCCCGACCGCGGCGGCACCTGGGCCGCACGGTCCGCGTCCATGGGTCGTCCGACCCGGGTCAGGTCAGGACCTTCGCAGACCCGGTCGGGACCGAAAGCCGACCCGTCCCCCGGCACCGCCGACGAAGCTGATCCACAGGCCGCAATCGCGGGAAGACAACATTCGGGAGGTCAGACGTGGACGCCGACGATGCAACCCCCTGCCCCTCGGATCCGCGGTTCTGGTTGTCGGCCTCGCGGGTCTCCCTGCTCGGCAGCGAACTCCTGGGCGACGAGCGCTTGCTGGCCCTGGCCGTCGACGATGCATTGTGGACGTTCAGGATGCAGGACTGGGCCGCTCGGCAACCGCCGACGTGGCGCCGCTTGGCCAACCGCCGCTGGTTCGCCGAGGGCAACCGCATCTTCGCCGAGCGGGAACGGCTGCGCTCCCTGGCCGTCACCCAGGGCCTGCGGGACGGACGTTCGACCGTCTGAGCACGACCGAGTCGGCTGCACGCGGATGTTCGGGCCCAACGTCCGCCCCGTTGCGTGCACCCGCCCTCTAGTCTCCTGCCATGCGCGTCGTGGTCCTAGGTGCCGGGTTCGGCGGCCTCGAGGTGACGAGCCGACTGTCTGCGCGGTTCGGTGACGAGGTCGACGTGGTCCTGATCGACCACGCTGACGGGTTCGTCTTCGGCTTTTCGAAGCTGGATGTGATGTTCGGCCGGGCGACACCCTCGGCGGTCCGCCACTCCTACGCCGACCTCGTCAAACCGGGCGTGCGATTCGTCCAGGCGACCGTGACGGCAATCGACGCCGCCGCGAAGAGGGTCGAGACCGACGCCGGACCGTTCGACGCGGACATCCTCGTCGTCGCGTTGGGCGCCGACCTGCATCCGGAGGCGACGCCCGGACTCGTCGAAGGGGGCCACGAGTTCTACACCGTCGCCGGCGCGTTCGGGTTGCGCGACGTGCTCGCGCGGTTCGCCGGTGGCCGGGTGGTCGTCGGAGTCACATCGACGCCGTTCAAGTGCCCGCCGGCGCCGAGTGAGACCGCGCTGCTCGTCGAGGAGTACCTCACCGGGCGGGGATTGCGCGCGGCATCGCAGGTCTCGCTGGTCATGCCGCTAGGGGTGCCGATCCCGCCGTCACCCGCGGCGTCGCTGGCTGTACTCAGCGCGTTCGCCGAGCGCGGCATCGATTGGTACCCCGACCGGCTGGTGCGCCGGCTCGACGCCAATCGCAACGTCGCCCGGCTCAGCGACGGCAGCGAACTGCCCTACGACTTGTTCCTGGGTGTCCCTGTGCACCGCGTCCCAGAGGTGGTGGCGCGGTCGGGGATGACGGTCGACGGCTGGATCCCGGTCGACCCGCTGACGCTGGAGACGGCCTTCCCCGGCGTGTACGCAGTCGGTGACGTCACCAGCGTCGGGACTCCGAAGGCCGGGGTTTTCGCCGAGGGGCAGGCCGCCATCGTCGCCGACGAGATCAGCGCGCTCATCGGCGGCACGACCACGCCCTCGCGCTACGACGGCCGCGGAATCTGCTACCTGGAGTTCGGCAACCGCGAGGTCGCCCGCGTGGACGTCACGTTCGTCAGTGGACAGAAACCAGCGGGAACGTTCGACGGACCATCGGTGATAAATGCCGCCGAGAAGGTCGAGTTCGGCGCGACCCGGGTCCAGCGCTGGTTCGACCGGACCTGGACGATGTCAGGGTCATGACCATACGGCCGGGCCGCGTCGTTGCCGTCGTGGGACCGGGAGACGACGCATCGGACGAGGTGTGTTCGCTGGCGCGCCAGGTGGGCCGGCTCCTCGCCGGCCGCGGCGCTGTAGTGGTCACCGGCGGATTGGGTGGCGTGATGGCCGCCGCTGCCCAGGGCGCCCGCGACGGTGGCGGCCTCGTCATCGGCCTCCTGCCCGGTGCGGACCGCGGCTCCGGCAACGAGCACCTGACCGTCGCGATTCCGACCGGCTTGGGGCAGGCCCGCAACGCCGTGATCGTCCGCGCGGCCGACGGGCTCGTCGCCGTCGGCGGCGGTTGGGGAACGCTGAGCGAGGTCGCCTTGGCGCGCCGCGCCGCCCTGCCGGTGGTGTGGCTGTGGGGCTGGCAGGTGCGCGACGCGGACGGCGGACTGGTCGAGGTCCTCGGGGCCGAGTCGCCCGAAGATGCCGTCGCCCAGCTCGCGGCGGCGTTGCGCTGGTAGCGGTGCCCACGGGCGAGGGTTAGGTGCGTTGTCGATCTCGCTCGATATCGGTCCACGCGGATGACGCGGCGGCGCTGCGCTCGACCGCGTCGAGCTCGCGCTGCACTTGCACCTACGCCTTGCGCGCGGCGCGGCGGCTCGGATCGACCACCCAGACGAGGGCACGCAAGCCGGTGTCAAGGACCAGTTCGGTCAGCGCGATCAAGATGATGCCGGAGAAGACGAGCGCGGTGTCGAGATAGTTGCCGGCTTGCGAGATCACGAAGCCGAGGCCGCTCGTGGCGGCCAGCATCTCGGCGGCGACGATGCTGCCCCACGAACCGCCCATCGCGATGCGCATCCCGGTGATGATCCCGGGCAGGGCGCCCCGGATCTGCACGTGCCACAACGCGTACATCTTCGACGCGCCCAACGTCCTGGCCGCGAACTGCAGATCGTCCGAGACGTCGTCCAGCGCGGCGAGCGTGGCGACGATCATCACCGGCACCACGCCGAAGGCGATGAGCACCTCCTTGGGCAGTTCCCCGATCCCGAACCAGACGATGAACAGTGGGATGAACGCGAGGGGCGGCAACGGCCGGATCACCTCGACCACCGGGTCGACGAGATGACGGATCGTCCGGCTCGAGAACATCGCGGCGCCGACCAAGACACCGATCCCCACACCGGCGACGAAGCCGATCAGGATCCGGCGCAGGCTGATCAGCAGATCCCGCCACAGAGGTGGGCTCTGGCTGGGGTAGTTGTGGGTGAAGTAGTGCGCGAAGCTGCGTGCAGTCTGGGTGACCGACGGAAGGATGACCGGGTCGCTGAGTAATACCGCAGCAACCTGCCAGCCGACGACGAGGCCGGACAGCCCCCCTGCACCGATGAGGAACCGGCGACGGCTGGCCCGCCGCCGGGTCCGGCGCTCGGCGGCGAGGTCGAGGACCTCGTCGCGCCAGACGTCGGCGGCGACGATCGGAAGGTCAGCCGGCCGGATCGAGGTTTCCGGGGTCGTGGTGGTCACGTTCGCGCCTCTCGCAATTGTCCGTTTCAGTGGGTGAGGACGCTGCGGATGTGTCGCTTGGTGGCGAGCACCGCAGCGGCGTCCACCGACTCGACGGCCCGCGGCCGGTCCAGTGGAACCTCGATGACCTGGATCAGGCCCGGTGGGCGGCCGCCCATCAGCACCACTCGGTCGCCGAGCAGGATCGACTCCTCGATGTCGTGGGTGACGAAGAGGATCGTGATTCGGTACTTCTCCCACATCGCGAGCAGGAACTGCTGCATCCGCAGGCGGGTGATGGCGTCGAGCGCCCCGAACGGCTCGTCCATCAGGAGCACCGACGGCCGGGTGATGACGGCGCGCGCGAACGCGGCACGGTGCTGCATCCCACCGGACAGCTCGTGCGGGTAGGCATCGGCAAACTCGCTGAGCCCGACCGTTTCGAGAATCACGTTCGCGTCGGCGAGCAGCTCGGCGTCGCCGCGCTCGTCCAGCCCGCGCGAGCGTTGCGCGCGCGGGCCGAACAGCACGTTGTCGCGGGCGGTGAGCCAGGGAAACAGCATCGGCTGTTGGAACAGCATCCCCCGATCGGCGCCGGGTCCGGTCACCGGCCGGCCGGCCACGACGACTGAGCCCTCGTCGGCGGCGAGCATCCCGGCGATCACCCGCAGCAGCGTCGACTTCCCGCAGCCGGACGGGCCGAGGAGGCAGACGAACTCGCCGGGGGCGATGGTGAGGTCGACCCCCGAGAACGCGACGGTACGACGCCCGCCCCGACGAAAGACCTTCGCCACGTTCCTCAGCCGGACCTCGGCGGCGGCGCCCCGGACCGGGACGGCCGGACCCGATCCTGCAGCCGGAGCCGGGCGCACGCCCGTCAGCTCAGCAGCCACCATTGAGAGCCTTCTGGACGAAGGAGGAGTCGATGTGCGTGGCGAGAACCGCGTTCGACGGGATCGTCTTGATCCGGCCCTGGCCGAGCAGGAACTGCGCGGTTTGCGCGTAGGCCTTGACGATCGGGCTGTTGACGTCCCCGGGCTGCCCCAGCCAGTGCAACTGCTGGTCGAGCGGGATGAACGGGAAGGCCCTCGTGGCGGAGACGATCAGGTTGCCCGGGACGCCCTGCGCCTTGGCGCTCTCGCTCAGGTACTTGTCTGCTTGCGGACCGGTGAAGTCGCGCGTGGCCTGCACCTGGGCGCAGACGTACTGCTGGACCACCTTCGGGTGCTTGTCGATCGCGTCCTTCGCGACGGCCACGACATTGAGGCCGGGGATGCCCAGCTTGGCGATCTGCTGCGCGTTCGTGATCGCGTGGCCCCCCTTGGCAAGGAGCTGGGCCTCGGGACCGGCCTGCACATAGGCGCCCTGGAGCGCACCGGACAGGTAGGCCGCGGCGACGGCTTGTTCGCTGGCCAGACCGACCACCTTCACCGAGTCGCTGAGGCCGCTCAGCTTCAGCCAGCCGCGCAGCTCGAAGTCCTCGGAGGAGCCGACGAGCACGCCCACCGAGGTGCCGGCCAGCTGGCGCGGTTGGGTGATCGCGGCCGGGACGATCAGAGCGTCGGCATCGAAGCTCTGCGCAAGGACGACGACGACATCGGTGCCATTGCCGATCGCGCCGACGACCGGCGGGTTCCCGACTCCGCTGATCGCCTGCAGTGAGCCGCTGCGCAGCTCGGCGATGGCAGTGACCCCGGCGTCGAACGGGACGAACTTGAGGTCGGCCTTGATTGTCTTGGAGATCGACGGCTGGGTCTGGATGATGCTGTCCGCGCTGGCGACGTTGCCCTGGCCGTAGGCCACGGTGAACCCGGGTCCGGAGCCGCCGCCGGAACGGGCGAGCAGCGCCGTCGTCACGGCGGCCACGACGATGATCGCTGCTGCCACCAGCAGAACCCGGCGACGGCGACGTTTCTGGTAGACGGTGCGGCCGGACCGCCCGGCCGCGCCGGATCCGGGATCGGCGAGGTCGGCCGCGCCGGTGGATGACGTGGTGGTGCTCATGTATGCCCTCGTGTTCTTGTCAGTGATGGGGGGCTGGGCCGCTAGTCCGTGGCACCAGTGGCGTAGTACGCCGTGGCGTCACCCTTGATCGGCTTCGCCGGGCGCCCGTCGGGTCCGACCGGGACCGGCCCGGCCACGGTGACCCGCTCCCCGCGCCGGTGCGCGTCCCCGTAGTCGTAGACGGCGACGTGCTGCGTGGCTCGGTTGTCCCAGATGGCGAGGTCGCCCACGCGCCACTGCCAGCGGACGGTGTTCTCCGGCCGGGTGACGTAGTCCTGCAGGATCCGGATCAGGTCGCGCGAGGCCTGCGGACCCAGCCCGACGACCGACTGGGCAAATCCGCCCAGCACCAACGACTTCTCCCCGGTCTCGGGGTGGATCCGCACGGCCGGGTGCTCGGTCTCGTAGACGGTCGAGGTGAACTGCCTGCGGCTCGCCTGCAGGAGCGGGTTCTCGGACTCATCACGCGACGCCGGAACGGCGTAGTCGTGCGCATTGGTGTGCACGATGCGGAGCCGGTCGGCCAGCTCCTGCAGTTCGACGGGCAGTGCGTGGTAGGCGGCCACGGTGTTGGCCCACACGGTGTCGCCGCCGACCGCCGGAATGATGACGCCGTGCAGGAACGTGAAGGCCGGCGGCCGGTCAACGAAGGTGACGTCGGTGTGCCACTTGTTCGCCGGGCCGCCCTTGGTGGAGTCGATCTCCTCGAGCAAGGGCTGGCCCGTGGGGGAGGGAATCGTCGGATGGCCGAGGGTCAGCGAGCCGAAGCGCTGAGCGAAGGCGACCTGCGAGTCGTAGTCGAGGTCCTGGTCACGAAGGAACACGACGCGGTGCTGCAGCAGGGCCCTGCGGACGAACGCCACCGACTCGTCGGTCGGATTGGCCGCGTCGACGCCGGTCAGCTCGGCTCCGAGCCGGCCGGCCAGTCGCCGCGTGCCGAACTGGATGCTCTCGTCGGTGTTTCCTACGGCGCTGTCGAGGGTCGTGGTCATGAGTTGCCTTTCGGGTGAGGTGACGTGCGGGTGCACGAGAAGGGCGCGCGAAAGTCGCACGCTCAGGGGAACGAGGAATGCGGTCGAGCCGCTTCTGCCCGCGTCGATTACGGCGCGCGGGCTCGTGCGATCAACCGGGGCTCGGCGCGGTGCCGCCGAGCGCAGGTTCGCGGTGCGCGGCCGGTTCGGGTCACACAGCGCTCGAGCTGCGATATCGGCTAGAGCCGACAGATGCTGCCGGCGATCCGCAGGAAATCGACGTAGCGACGGCGCACGAGAGGTTCGCGGCGGGTCATGACCTCACCGTGACAGACCTCCGTGCATGAAGTCAAGTTTCTCCACAGGATTAGTCGACAAATGCACAGGTGCCCTAGGCGGTTCTGAGCGCCAACGCGTGGTGCCGGGGCCGAGACGGCGAGTTCGGTGGCGGCGGCTCGCCTGGGACCTCCGACCGCCCGAGGCAACGCCATTCTTTCGGCTTCCCAGCGGCCCTTGCACAGCAGCACGAGAACGCCCATCACGAGGGCGTCCACTTCACTGCCGTCGCCCGGCATGCAGCGTCCGCGGGTCTACTCCCGGACGAGCAACCCGCCGCCCGCGCAATCGCGGCCACTCGAAATCGGCTACGCCCGCCGGTCCGGGCCAAGCCGACGCCAGGTCGAGGGCCTGGCCGCTAGCCGGCATGTGCACCAAGGCGAGCGACAGAGCGTCGCCGACCTAGGTCGGGGCGCTGGAATTACCTGACCAGGGATTGAGGTACTCGACGCCGGCGCGATCGAAGTCGCGGGCGTTGCGGGTGACGACAGTCAGGCCACGGGCGAGCGCGGTGCCCGCGATCAGCGCGTCGTGTTGGGGCGCTTGGTCGGGTACGTGCAGCGATGCGACGCGGCGGGTGGCAGCGAGATCGAGGGGAAGGATGCGGTCGGCGAAACCGGTGAGCACGTTTTGTTCGAACCATCGGGTCAGGGCCCGGGCCTGGTCAGGGTCGGTCCGCCCTTTCCGCAGGATCCCGGTCTCGATCTCGATGATGGTCACGACACTGACGGCAAGGTCGGCCGCGCTCTGCTCGGCCACCCACTGTTTGACTCCCGGGTCGCCGCGCCGTTTTCGAAGTTCGCTGATGACATTCGTGTCGAGCAGGTACATCACACGTTCGCGGGTCGGATGTCCAGGCCGACCGGGTCGATCTCGAACTCGATCTCCTCGTCCATCTCCAACCACTCGGCCAGGTCGCCGGGCGTGCGAAGGAGTCGCTGATACTCCGCGTAAGTCAGCAGCACGAAGGCCGGACGGCTGTGCTCGGTGATCACCACCGGTTCGTCCTCGGCCGCACGCTTGACCTGGCTGGGGCGCTGGTTGAACTCGGCTGCGGTAACGGTAGCCATAACCACCTCATCCGTAGTAGTACATGTAACTACATTCTACGGCGTTTGGGGTGGCCCGAACGCGCCACCACTGTCAACAAGGTCTCTAGGGCCGATCCTTACTGAGGTTCTGCGCTTACTCACACATTGAAGCGGAATTCCACGACGTCGCCGTCGGCCATCACGTAATCCTTGCCCTCGATGCGGACCTTGCCCCGCGCCTTCGCCTCGGCCATCGAGCCCGCGGCGACCAGTTCGTCGTAAGAGACGACCTCGGCCTTGATGAAGCCCCGCTCGAAATCGGTGTGGATCACCCCGGCGGCCTGCGGGGCGGTGGTCCCCACCTTGATCGTCCAGGCACGGGACTCCTTCGGCCCGGCGGTGAGATAGGTCTGCAGGCCCAGCGTCGCGAAGCCCACGCGGGCCAACTGGTCGATGCCGGACTCCTCCTGCCCCATCGACTGCAGCAGCTCCAAGGCCTCGTCGGCGTCCAGTTCGATGAGCTCGGACTCGGTCTTGGCGTCGAGGAAGATCGCCTCGGCTGGCGCCACCAGCGCCCGCAGCTCGTCGGTGAACTCCCGGTTGGCGATCTCGTCCGGGTCGACGTTGAACACGTAGAGGAACGGCTTGGCCGTCATCAGGTGCAGTTCGCGCAGCGGACCGCGGTCGAGCCCAGCGGCCGAGATCGTCTTGCCGGTCTGCAGCGCCTCCACCGCCGCTTCGGCGGCGGCGAGCACCGGAGCGCGGTCCTTGTGCAGCCGCGCTTCCTTCTGCAGGCGCGGTATGGCGTTCTCGATCGTCTGCAGATCGGCGAGGATGAGCTCGGTGTTGATCGTCTCGATGTCGTCCTTGGGCGAGATCTTGCCGTCGACGTGGACGACGTTCGGATCGCTGAAGGCCCGGATGACCTGGCAGATCGCATCGGCCTCGCGGATGTTGGCCAGGAACTTGTTGCCCAGCCCCTCCCCGGTGCTGGCGCCGCGGACGATGCCGGCGATGTCGACGAAGGACACCGTGGCCGGGATGATCTTGGCCGAGCCGAAGATCTTGGCGAGCACGCTCAGTCGCGCATCCGGCACGCCGACGACCCCGACGTTCGGGTCGATCGTCGCAAATGGATAGTTCGCGGCCAGGACGTCGTTCTTCGTCAGCGCGTTGAACAGCGTGGACTTGCCGACGTTGGGCAGGCCGACGATCCCGATGGTGAGACTCACGTCCGGTCTCGCTTCGCTCCGACCGGCCGTGGCCGGGCTGCTGTGTCCCTGGTTCGCTCGCTGCGCTCTCTCACGTGCCGCGAGTCTACGGCGGCTGCTCGGGCCAACGGGCGCGTCGCTCCCAAAACTGTCGGACTCGGGTGTGAGCATCGAACACATGAACGTCACTGCCTTGCTCGTCGCGCTTCTGATGCTGGCTGCCGGGGCCGTCATCGGCTGGCTGGCCGCCCGCAGCCGCGCCCAGTCCGACGTGCACGCCGCGCGCGGCGAGATCGCCCGCCTCGGCGCCACCCTCGAGGCCGAACGGGGCGCGTCCCGCGATCGCGAGGAATTCGCGCGCGAGTCGCAGGCCAACGCCGAGGCCCGGCTGCGAGAGGCGTTCGCGTCGCTGGCCGGTGACGCCCTCGACCGCAACAACCAGGCGTTCGCCGAGCTCGCAGCGGCGAAGCTCGCCGCCGAGAAGGCCGGCGCCGACGGTGATCTCGCCCAGCGCCAGCAAGCGATCGAGGGCCTGGTCACCCCTTTGCGCGAGTCGTTGGACCGAGTCCAGCAGCAGCTCAACGCCGTGGAGAAGGACCGCGCCGGCTCCTACGCCAAGCTCCTCGACCAGGTCGGGACGATGCGCCAGACCTCGGAGCAGTTGCGGGTCGAGACCGCCCAGTTGGTGACGGCCCTGCGCGCGCCGCAGGTCCGTGGCCGCTGGGGTGAGATGCAGCTCGAGCGGGCCGTCGAGGCGGCCGGCATGACCGAACACATCGACTACGTCACACAGGCCACCGTTGCCGGCCCGGACGGTCGGCTCCGTCCCGACCTCGTGGTGCGGCTTGTCGGCGGCAAGAGCGTCGTCGTCGACTCGAAGGTCGCGTTCGCCGGCTACCTCGAGGCGATGGAGGCCAAGGACGAGGGCACCCGTGCCGCTCGGCTGAAGGCGCATGCCCGGCACCTGCGCACCCACATCGACTCGCTCAGCGACAAGTCCTACTACGAGCACTTCACCCCGTCGCCGGAGTTCGTCGTCTGCTTCGTGCCCGCCGACGCCTTCCTGGACGCCGCCCTCCGCGAAGACCCGTCCCTGCAGGAGCACGCCTTCGAGCGCAACGTAGTGATCGCGACGCCGTCGACGCTCGTCGCGCTGCTGCGCACCATCGCCTACACCTGGCGGCAGGAAGCCCTCGCGGCCAATGCCGCCGAGGTGCACAAGCTCGGTCGCGAGCTCTACCAGCGGTTGTCGACGATGGGCGGCCATATCGACAAGCTGGGACGCTCACTCAACAACGCGGTCGGCTCCTACAACCAGACCGTCTCGTCCCTCGAGAGCCGGGTTCTCGTCAGCGCGCGCAAGATGATCGACCTCAAGGTGGTGGACCCCACCGAAGCCATCCAGGCTCCCGCGCAGGTACTGGAGCACGCGCGCTCCACGCAGGCGCCCGAGGTCACCGAACAGCGCGTCGTCGCGCTGGGCAAGCCGCGCGGCGTGCCGATCGGCCAGGGCGAGCTGCCCACGGCCGGACCCGACGCCGACCAGCGCGCGACAAGCTGACCGGGTCCTTGGTCAGGCGCCGCCGGTACCGCTCCCGCCGGTCCAGATCGGGTACGACACGTCGCCGCCCTCGAAGCGGATCCACACGTCGTCCCCGATCGCCGGCCGCGCGGCGTCGCCGTGTTCCGGCATCGCCCACATCGATTGCTCGGCGGCGACGTCCGGCACCTGCACCTGCACGCGCTGGTAGCCGCCAGGGTCGATGTTGTCGAGCACGATGCCTCGATACGTGCCGTGGTAGCCGCCCGTCCCGGCTGACGGATCGGTCGGCTGGCTCGCCGCGGGGCCGTCGATCGACCAGATCGGGTAGTCCGCGTCGCCGTTCTCGTAGCGGACCGCGACCAGATCACCAACCGTCGGCAGCGCCGCGCCGGGCTGCTCGGGCACCGCCCACGCGGACTGGTCGCCCGAGACGTCAGGCACCTGCACCTGGACACGTTGCTGGCTGGTCGGGTCAGCGGTGTCGAGCACCACGCCCCGATAGGTGTCGAAATAGCCCATCCCGTCCCCCGTTGCTCGCCCTCGCTTCGCATCGAAGGGCATTGCCGCCCCCAACGGCAACGGCCGAAGGGGCAGCGTGACCGGTTGATCAGCGCACGTCGAAGGGCTCGGTCATGCCGGTGAACGGACGAACCGCTCCGCCGGGCTCCAGCACGGTGCCGTGGTACGCGAGCCGATAGGGACCCGGCGCGGCGTCCGCGGGGATCGCCCATTCCACGGTGACCCGCGACCCCGACCGGCCCGCGCGCGCCCAATGGAACTTCGTCGACCAGTCGCCGTCGTCGGCGATGCGAAGCCAGCCGCCGGCATCGAAGCGCTGGACCTCGACGAAGGTCCCGCCGCGGCGCAGGTCGTTGTTCGGGTGCGCGCCGACGAATTGCGCGCACGCCGTGTCCCCCGCGAGGTAGCGCGCGCGGGGCGGCCGCACCACGTCTCCGTACGAACCGCCGGCCGGTGAGTCGGGCCGGGCCGGTCGGACCGGCTTCACCCGCGACGACAGGTCCGGCGGCGGCGGGCCGGCAGCGACCGGCCCGCCGTCGCGCATCGCGGTCGCCAGCGCGGCCGCCGTCTGGATCAGCGCCGGCAGCTCCCAGCGTCCGTACATCGTGCTGCCGGCCTCGTAACGCTGGGCGTCGTACTCCTCCGGCGTCGTGACGTAGTGGATGTAGCCGTTGCTGTAGCCCGCGACGAGGACGTGTGGCAACGGCGCCCCGACGATCGCCGCCACTGCCCGCCGCAGCCGCAGCCCGGAGACGATCGTGATCTCGGCCGGCAGCCCGATCAGGTACAGCGAGCCGATCCGCAGCAGCTGCACCGGGATCCGCTCCTGGATCAGCGGCGAGAGCCGGTTCGCCACCCGCGGCAGCACGATCCCCTTCGGGGCCTGGGAATCGCGCAGCGCCGGGTACAGCCGGTACGCCACGTGCGACGACACCGCGTCGAACAGGACGTTGCGGCCCTGCTTGAATCCGGCGAAGCCCTTGCCCTCATCGGTGCCGGCCACCGGCCCGGCGCCGGCGTACGGTCCGGACGTGCGATGCGACCGGCCGTCCCCGGTGTACTCGGCGGCGACCTCGAAGTCGGTCAAGTCGATGTAGGTCAGCCGGGCATCGAGCGCCCCCTCGACCCCGACGGCCACGTCGACCAGCGACGAGGCCGCCGCGTGCTGCCGCTGCCCGATGATCCGGGTGTTCTCGAACTCGTCCTCGGTCGGCCCGCTACCGGGCCGGCGGTTGAGGTTCGGCGACATGTCACCGGCGTTGGTCTGCGCGAACGCCCCGACGAACTCCGGTGGCCCGTCGGCCAGGTAGTCCACCCCGAACACCAACCGCTCCCACGCATACGCGGCATAGCCCTTGTTATCACCGCTGATCAGCCGGTTCCGGTTCGACATCGACGTGCCGTGGGTCGCGAACCAGTTCACCGCGCCGACCAGCCGCCCCTCACGCTCGATCGTGAGCAGCGTTGTCTGGGAATCGATCGCGTCCGGAAAGAAGTCCGTGTCGGACGGCGGATTGAGATCGAACGACGACGGCGACCGGTTGACGCTGGCGTCGCGCAACTCGCCGAAGGCCAGCGCCAGCCGGGCGGCTGACACGTCCGCGTCCGCGTGGGTGATCGACTCCACGATGCCGTCGACGATCGCGCCGAACGTCCGGTGATGGAAGCCGCCAGTCGTGACGTTGTAGAGCGTGTGGTGCGAGTACCCGCCGGGCCCGCAGTGCGTGTGCGTGCAGGTGATCATCGTGTTGACGTCGGTGTACCGGTCGCCGAACCGCGCGCTCAGGCGCCGCAGGACCTCCTGCCGCACGCTGTCGAACACCAGTGGCAATTCGGCCACGACGAGCAGGATCCGGGGGCCGTCGGCGGAGGCCGCGAACACGAAGGCCCGGGACCGCAGTCGCAGGTGGATCCCGGCACTCTTCTGATCGGCCTTCCCGTAGCCCATCATCCCGCAGTCGGCGGCCTCGCCGGTGATGTCGGCGATCCCGCGGCCGACCAAACAGTCCATGCCGCGAGACTGTAGGGGCCGGCATCCCGGGTCACCCCCGCGGCTCCGCGCCGGGATGCGCGTCGGCGCGGCACCGTCTCAGTTGCGGCAGGTACGGTGGCGGGAAAGCGCGAGCCTCGGCTCGTCCCCGTAGAACAAGGAGCTCCGGTGACCTACCCGTCTGCGCCCAACGGCCGCGGACAGTCGTCGCCCGGAGACGGCAGTGGCCGCCCCGCGTCCAGGAAATTGGAGGACGACGGCTGGGGCCCGTCCACCGCCGTGCACAGCGGCTCGGCGCGCCGGGTCGGCCGCGCGTTCGACTACCCGGTCGTGCCGGGGGCCGATCAGCCCCGGACCCCGGAATCGCGGCCGGCCGAACCGCCCTGGAGCGCGGCCGGCCCGCTCGGCCGCGGGCAGCAACGGGCGACGCGCGCGGCCGAAGGGCGCAACGCCGCCGTCATGCCGCCGGTGCGCGCCCCCGAACGCGGGGTGCCGTGGTGGGCGGCGCTGATCATCCTCGCCGCGATCGCGGCGCTCGGCGGCGTCATCGACACGGTCGGCTCGATCCAGGTACAGGGCGGCTTCAACATCGGGGTGATCGTGGCCTCGATCGTCGCGATCCTCGTCGTCAAGCGCTCGCACATGTTCCCGATCGTGATCTCGCCCCCGATCGTCTACTCGCTCGCGGCGGTGTTCCAGCTCTATATCCGCTCCCGTGGGCTCACGGACAAGGGCACCGTGCTGGACGGTGCCGCGAACTACCTGGTGTACGGCTTCCCGGCGATCGCCGCGGCCACCGCGGCCGTGCTGATCATCGCCGGCATCCGGCTCATCGTCCGCAAGTAGCGGTCCGCAAGGAGCGATCCCCACGTGGCGGGTCTCAGCTGCGCGTCCTCAGGTCCCGACGCAGTTCCTGCGGCAGCGCGAACGTCAACCGCTCCTCGATGTGGCTGACCTCTTCGACGTCGCCGTAACCTCGTGCGGCGAGCCACTCGGTGACCTCGTGGACGAGGATCTCGGGCACCGAGGCGCCCGACGACAGCCCCACGGTGGTGACGCCGTCGAGCCAGGCGGCGTCGATGGCGGCGGCGTTCTCCACGAGATAGGCCGCCTTCGCGCCCGCGGCGACGGCGACCTCGACCATGCGGACCGAGTTGGACGAGTTCGACGAACCGACGACCAGGAACAAGTCGACGCGAGGCGCGATCGTCTTGACTGCCGCTTGCCGATTCTGGGTGGCGTAACAGATGTCGTCGGACGGCGGCGCCTGCAGCAGCGGGAAGCGTTCGCGCAAGGCGTCGACCGTCTGCATGGTCTCGTCGACCGACAAGGTCGTCTGCGATAGCCACACGACCCGCTCCGGGTCGCGGACCGCGACGTTCGCCACGCTCTCGGGTCCGTCCACGAGCGTGATGTGCTCGGGCGCCTCACCGCTCGTGCCCACAACCTCTTCATGACCCTCGTGTCCGATGAGCAGGATCTCGAAGCCGTCCTTCGCGAACCGGCGAACCTCGTGGTGCACCTTCGTCACGAGCGGGCAGGTGGCGTCGATGGCTTTCAGGTTGCGGGCCGCGGCCTGTTCGTGCACCTCGGGGGCCACGCCGTGCGCGGAGAAGACGACGATCGAGCCTTCGGGCACCTCGTCGTTCTCCTCCACGAAGATCGCGCCGCGGGCCTCGAGGGCCTGCACGACGTGCAGGTTGTGCACGATCTGCTTACGGACGTAGACGGGGGCGCCGTAATGCTCCAGCGCCTGCTCGACCGTCTGCACGGCGCGGTCGACGCCCGCGCAGTACCCGCGGGGCGTCGCGAGCAGGACCCGCTTGGCGGGCTGGGAGACCGGTGCGTCCATATCTGCGATGGTACGGACCGGCCGGATGCGGCAGGCTGGTCCCATGCAGCTCCCCGGCCCCCTGCGCGCCGTCATCGGTTTCGCGGCCAACGTGTCCGACGAGGCGAAGCATCTGCCCGACCGCGCCATCGAACTACCGATGCTGGCGGTGAGCACGGCGTTGCAGATGTCCCTGCGGGCCCAGCAGCGCTACGCCCGGCTCACCGCCCGCGGGGACGAGGTCCTCAACCGCCGCCAGGTCGGCGATGACCCACCGGCCTGGGCCAGGTTCGACGAACCGATTCCGCCGGAGCAGCTGCGCGCGGCCGCGGAGGCGGAGCGCACCTCGAGTCCGCGGCCGCAATCCGCCGCGGACCTGCTCGATCAGCTTTTCGGCAATGTCGACGAACCCACGCCGTCCGTCCCGCAGGCACCCGCGGGGCCGACGACGGCGAACCACGCCGCCACGACGAAGGCCGCGAACTCCACAACGAAGGCGGCCGCGAACAACACTCCCGCGAAGAAGGCTGCGGCGAGCAACGCCGCGGCCAAGAAGGCGCCCGCGAAGGCAACGGCGACGAAACCGCCCGCCGCCAAGGCCCCGGCGGCGAAGGCACCCGCCCGCAAGGCGGCCGCGAAGAAGGCTCCGGCCACCACGGCCGCCGCCGAGCCGGCGGGCAAGACCGTCAACAAGCCGCGGCATACCGCCCCGTCGCGGTTCGACGACGCCGGGGATTAGTGGCCCGCCTCGAAACCTCGGCCGAGTCGCCGGTCCCGGTCCGGGTCGTCGCGATGCGGATCGGCGAGTGGATCAGCCGTCTGGGCGAGATCTGGGTCGACGGGCAGATCGCCCAGCTGAGCCGGCGTCCCGGTGTCGCGACTCAGTTCCTGACCCTGCGCGACCCGGACGCGAACATCTCGCTCACGGTGACCTGCCCGCGCGGCGTGCTGCCCGATTCGGTCGCCGAGGGCTCCCGGGTCGTCATGCGGGCTCGTCCCGACTTCTACCTCGAGCGCGGGACGCTGAGCCTGCGCGCAACCGAGGTCCGCCAGGTCGGGCTCGGGGAACTGTTGGCTCAGCTCGAGGCGCGGCGCCGGCTGCTGGCGGCCGAAGGGCTCTTCGCGACCGACCGCAAGCGCCCGTTGCCCTTCCTGCCGCGCACGATCGGGCTGATCACCGGCCGGGCCGGCGCGGCCGAGCGCGACGTCGTCGAGAACGCCCGTCGTCGGCTGCCGGCCGCCCGGTTCCGGCTGGAGAACGTCGCCATGCAGGGACCCAACGCGGTCACCGAGGTCGTGGCTGCCCTCCTCCGGCTCGACCGCGACCCGGAGGTGGACGTCATCGTCATCGCCCGGGGCGGCGGCAGCGTCGAGGACCTGTTGCCGTTCAGCAACGAGACGCTGGTACGGGCGGTGGCCGCGGCCTTCACGCCGGTCGTGAGCGCGATCGGGCACGAATCGGACCGGCCGCTGCTCGATTTCGTCGCCGACCTCGCCGCATCGACCCCGACCGATGCCGGCAAGCGGATCGTCCCGGACCTCGCCGAGGAGCTGCGCCAGGTGACCGAACTGCGTACCCGGGTGCGCTCGAGCGTGCGGACCAGAATCGCCCGCGAGAGCGAGTTGATGGCCGGGCTGCCGCAGCGCCTGCGCCGCACCGTGCGGGCTCGGCTGGACCGCGAGGCCGACGACACCCGAGCCCTGCAGGACCGCAGCCGGCGCCGGCTGACGGGGCTCATCGACGCCGAGCGGGCCGACCTCGTGCACATCCGGGCCCGGGTGCGGGTGCTCTCGCCGCAGGCCACGCTCGACCGCGGCTATGCCATCGTCCGACTGCCGGACGGGACGGTGGTGCGCGTCCCGGCCGACGCCCGCGGGCGGCTGCGCGTCCGGGTGGCCGGCGGCGAGTTCGACGCGGCCGCGACGTAGGGTCGCTGCCGTGCCCGAACCCGCCGACCCGCCGACCTACGAGCAGGCCCGCTCCGAGCTGCGCGAGATCGTCGCCAAGCTCGAGTCCGGCGGGCACCCCCTCGAGGAATCTCTGGCCCTGTGGGAGCGCGGCGAGCTGCTGGCCGACATCTGTCAGCAGTGGCTCGACGGCGCGAGCCAGCGGCTCGACCAGGCGATCACCCAGCACGACGCCAAGACGGACTGACCCACCGCTGCGCTCAGCGCGATTCCGGCTCAGGTTCCAGGTTGTCGCGGGCCCACATCGCAGCCGACGTCCGGTCATTGACGCCGATCCGCTTGAAGACGTTGCCGAGATGGATCTTCACGGTGTGCTCGCTGATGCCGAGCGAGCGCGCGATCTGCTTGTTCGCCAGCCCCTTGCTGACCAGGCGGAGCACCTCACGCTCCCGCCCGCTCAGCGAGCCCGCGGGGGTGGGCTCGCTGCGCCGACCGGGCAGCAACGCCGACGCCACCCTGGGGTCGATCGGCGTGTGCCCGGCGTAGGCCGC
>DATAQD010000213.1:0-10534 GCA_036264855.1 Jatrophihabitans sp.
AGAACGACGTCGAAGCTCGTGCCGGCGGGCGCTCCTGGGCCGAACGGCGGCGGCAGGCCGAGGTCGAACCGGCCGTTGACCAGGGCGAGCCGGTCGCCGTGCAGCGCCGCCGTGGTCGGCACGTCGAACAACGGGCTGGTGATGGTCGACGTGATCGCGCCGGTCGACAGGTCGGAGCTCAGTCGCACGTGCACGACCGTGTTCGCGAAGTTCTCGACCACCCACAGGCTGTGCCCACGAAGCAGGAGACCGTCGGGTGTGCCGGGAAGCAGGCCGGCTACGTCGATCAGCGCGCTGGCCCCGGTCGCCGGATCGACAGTGAACAACGCGCCGAGCGCCGTGTGGTTGATGATGAGCGTTGAGCCGTCGGCGGTGGCGTCGATACCGTTCACGTTCGGGGTCGACGGATCGATGAACGCCGCCGGCCCGGTAAGCGCAATCGTCTCGCCCGGGCCGAGGCTCCCGCCTACCCCGAGCGGGATCTTGTAGAGGACGGGAGCGAAGCTGTCCGTGAAGTACACACCGTCCTGGGTGACCACGACGTCGTTCAACAACGCCGCGCCTGCGGTGGCGAACTGATAGGTGGCGACTGGTGCGCCCGTGCGGGTGCTGTAGACGTATGCGGCACCCGTCGCGCCGCCGGCGACGAACAGCAGCTTGTGCGCCTCGTCAACCTTGAGGCCCAGCGCGGCACGACCGGCAGGTGCATGGATGAAGACCTCGCCTGCGCCGCTGCGCAGGTCGCCGCGGAAGATGTCGCCGGTGGTCAGCGAGCCCACGTAGAACGTGGCCCCGGTGCCGAGCGCGATGCCCTCCGGCTGGAAGTCCACGGGCAGCGCAATCGAGTCGGGGAAGGGCTCGGCCACGGCGGGCGTGGCGACGCCGAGGCCGGCGATGAGGCCGACGGTGAATAGCAAGCGACGAATCATGACGACCCCCGATTGCGGGCCGCAGGCTCCTCCCAGGCCCTCGAGGGTGTTGTAGACCCGCCGCCCGCGGCTGTCCAGCGCGTCTTCTCGGCCAGGCGCAGAACTACGCCTTTGTGCCGGCGGTCGGCACATGTCGTCCGGCTCGATCGCGGGCCGGGCCGCGCGCGGGCAACCGCCGCACCGAGCGGCTCGAGGCCGATCACGTCCATCCGCACTCGCGCGGCGAGTGGACGGCGATCGCCAACGGGGCTGACAGGCAAGCAGGGCGGCGGACGAGTCGACCTGTAAGCCGGGTTCTGTACCCGGCGCTTGCGCACCGGGCGACGGCCATCCATCTAGGCCTGCCGTCACCGACAGGCTCGTGCGATCTACCCGCAGGCTCGGGCGGGCCGCCCTCGAACGCCTACGCGAACCGGCAAGCCGGTCCTTCTTGATCTTGCTCCGGGTGGGGTTTACCTAGCCGCTCCGGTCACCCGGCGCGCTGGTGGTCTCTTACACCACCGTTTCACCCTTACCGGCGCTCACGCACCGGCGGTCTGCTTTCTGTGGCACTGTCCCGCGGGTCACCCCGGGTTGCTGTTGGCAACCACCCTGCCCTGTGGAGCCCGGACTTTCCTCGCCGCGATCGAGTGATCGCGCCGCGGCCGTCCGGTCGGCTCGTCCGCCGCGCCAGAATCGTACCTGCGTCGCTAGGGTCGAGGCATGCCTGAACCCACCGGAGACGACCTCGCCGCGGTCCGCGCGCGGCGCACCCAACTGCGCGACAAGTACCTGCGCGACAAGTCCGACCGTCCCGCGACGACGGCGCGGGGAATCCACCATGCCGCGTTCGTGTGCAAGAACGTCGAAGAGACGATCCGCTTTTACCAAGGCCTGCTCGGCTTCCCGCTCGTGGAGCTCGTCGAGAACCGGGACTACGCCGGGTCGAGCCACTTCTTCTTCGACCTCGGCAACTCCAACCTGCTCGGCTTCTTCGACTTCCCGGGGCTGGACCACGAGGCCTACCGGGAGACGATCGGCGCCCTGCAACACATGGCGATCTCGGTGACGTCCGAGGCCTTCGAGACGGCGAAGGCCAAGCTCGAGGCCGAAAACGTCGAGTACCTAGGCCCCGACCGGGGCGCCGACGACAGCCTCTACTTCCGGGACCCGAACGGCATGGGCATCGAGCTCTACCGCGAGGAACTCGGGAGGTTCGAAGGCACGGAACTCCTGTAGTGCACGGCGCGGCCGCAGAGACCATCGCGGTCGCACTGCTCGTCATCAGCCTTGCCTTCGCCGTCCTGCGCCCCCGGGGCCTGACCGAGGCCCTCGTCGCGGTCCCCGCGGCCGGCCTGCTCGTCGCGCTGGGCATCGTGCCGGCCGACGACGCCGGCCGGACGCTGCGCGAGATCGGCCCGACGGTGGGGTTCCTCGCCGCGATCCTGGTCTTCGGCCACCTGTGCGCCGAGGCCGGCGTGTTCGCCTACCTCGGCTCCCGGGCGGCCCGCGCGAGCCGGGGCGAACCCCGCCGGCTGCTCGGCCTGGTCGTCGCCCTGGCCGCCGGCGTCACGGCAACTCTCACCCTCGACGCGACGGTTGTCCTGCTGACGCCGGTGGTGCTCACGACGGTCGCGACAATGCGGGTGGCCGCCCGTCCGCACGCCTACGCGTGCACCCGACTCGCCAACAGCGGATCGCTGCTGTTGCCGGTCTCGAACCTGACCAACCTGCTCGCGTTCGGTGCTTCCGGGCTGTCCTTCGGACGGTTCACCGCGCTGATGGCGCTGCCCTGGGTGCTCGTGTGCGCAGCGGAGTGGGGCGCGCTGCGCACGTTCTTCCGTCGGGACCTGGTCGGGCGCGGGGCCGCCACGCACGAGCCGCCGCCCGCCCCCCGCTACGCGCTCGCCGTGCTCGCGCTGACCGTGTCGTTGTTCGTCATCGCGTCGTCGGTGCACGTGGCGCCGGCGTGGGCGGCGCTGGCGGGCTGCGGGGCGCTGGTCGCACCGCGCGTCGCCCGCCGCGACGTCCGGGTACCCACGATGATCATGGAGGCGTCCCCCGGCTTCTGCGCGTTCGTCCTGGCCCTGGCGATCGTCGTGGACGGCGTGACCCGGCACGGCCTCGAGAACGCACTGCGCCACGTCGTCCCCTCCAGCACGTCGTTCCTGGCGCTGCTCGGGCTCGCGGCCGCGGCCGCCGTGCTCGCCAACCTGCTCAACAACCTGCCGGCGACGCTCGCGCTCGTCCCGATCGTGACCGGGAATCCAGCCTGGGTCCTGGCGGTCCTGCTCGGCGTCAACATCGGCCCCAACGCGACGTATCCGGGTTCGCTCGCCACGTTGCTGTGGCGCCGAGTGCTCCCGGCCGATGTCCGCCCCAAATCGCGGGAGTTCCACCTATTCGGGCTGCTGACGGTGCCGGCGCTGCTCGTCCTGGCCACCGCCGCGCTGTGGGCGAGCCTGACCGTGGTCGGGGCCTGACTACCCGCGCAGGTGACTGGTGTCGTTCACCAGGCGCACCGACGAATTGCCATCCGCGAAGTAGTCGATCATCGACACCGATGCCGTGTCCAGGAACAACCGGAACATCGCCGACGGGGGCGCGTCCAACGCGAACCGCAGCAGCAGCTTGATCGGCGTGACATGGGTGACGACCACGACGACGTCGCCCACGTGGGCCGCGATCACGGCCTCGCGGCCGCGGCGCACCCGGCGGCCGACCGCCGTGAACGATTCGCCGCCGGGTGGCGCGGTGTCCGGCGAGGCGAGCCAGGCCTTCAGCTCGGCCGGGTTGTGGGTCCGCGCCTCGGCGAAGGTCAAACCTTCCCACGTACCGAAGTCGGTCTCGGCCAGGTCGTCGACGACCTCGACCTCGTGCCCGAGCCCGGCCGCAATCGCACCGGCCGTCTGCACCGCCCGGCGCAGCGGCGAACTCACGACCGCCGCGACCTTGCCGAAGTCGCGGTGGGCGAGCGCGGCGGCCTGCCGCCGGCCCGCCTCGTCCAGGGCCAGGTCGTTGCGACCGGAGAAGCGGTTCGCAGCCGAGTGCTCGGTTGACCCGTGCCGGACGAGGACGAGCCGGGTCCGGACGTCGGTCGGCGGCGACCACATCGGCGGCGCCGTGGTCGGCGCCGCGGCGCTGCGCACCGGCTTGCCGGCCGCCCGGTCCATGGCCTCGTTGGCCAACCGGTCCGCAAGCTTGTTCTTCTCGCGCGGAATCCACTCGAAGGTGACTTCGTCGAAGGAAGCAAGCAGGTCCGCCGCCTCACGGGCGAGGGGGCGCATCGACGGGTGCTTGACCTGCCAGCGTCCGGACATCTGCTCGACGACGAGCTTGGAATCCATCCGCACCGCCACCCGCCGGGCGCCGAGATCGCGGGCGGCGGTCAGGCCGGCGATCAGGCCGCGGTACTCGGCGACGTTGTTCGTCTCGGTTCCCAGCGCCTCGGCGCGCTCGACGAGGACGGCCCGGGTCGCGCCGTCGAGCACGACCGCGCCGTATCCGGCCGGTCCCGGGTTCCCCCGCGATCCGCCATCGGCTTCGACGATGACGAAGTCGACGCTCATATGCCCGATTCGGCGGTGCGCACGAGGATCGCACGGCAGTTGTCGCACCGCACGACGGCGTCCTCGGCGGCCGACCGCAGCGCTGACAGCTCGCTGCCGGACAGCTCGATGTGGCAGGCCTCGCAGCGACGGTGCCGCAGCTGCGCCGCCCCGGTTCCGCCGTGGGCCCGCGCCTTCTCGTACAGCGCCAGCAGGTCCGCGGGCAGCCCGGCTGCGATCGAGTCCCGCTCCGGCCCGCGCTCGCCGGCGACGGCATCGATCTCGGCGAACGCCGCATCGCGCGTGGCCTCGAGCTCGCGCAATTCGGCGGTGACGGTCTCGTGCTGCCTGGCCGCGTCCTTGAGCTCGGCCTCGGCCTGCTCGGCGCGCTCCATGACGTCGAGCACCTCGTCCTCGAGGTTCGACTGCCGCCGGGCCAACGAGACGATCTCGTGTTGCAGGCTCTCCAGCTCCCGGGCCGGCAGTCCCCCGGCCTGCAGGCGGGCCTCATCCCGGCCGGCTCGGGCCCGGACGGTGTCAACGTCGTTCTCCAACCGGCGCTGCTCGACCTGGATGTCGGCGACCTTGGTCTGGGCGTCCACCATCGCGTTCTGCAGGTCGGTGGCCTGGGTCTGGCGCTCGGCAATCGCCGCCAACTCGGGCAACGAGCGGCGCCGGTGGGCAAGCTGGGCCAGGGCCGTGTCGGCGGCCTGAAGATCGAGCAGTCGCAGCTGGGTGGCGTTGTCGGCATTCACGTGCTGATCGGACTCGCTTCGGGTCGGGACGGAACGTGCACCGTCCAGGGGTCGGTGACCTGACGGGACACTCGAACGTCCACGGTAGTGGCGAACCGCTGTTGCAGCGCACCGGCAAGCGCATCGAGCCACGGCGCCTCGGTCGCCCAGTGCGCGGCATCGACCAGCGCCATGCCTGCCCCACCTCGCTCGGACACCGCCTCGACGACGGGGTGGTGCTTCAGATCGGCGGTCAGGAAGACGTCCGCTCCAGCGCGTCGGGCGGCTTCGATCAGCGCTGCGCCCGAGCCGCCGCACACGGCGACGGTACGCACCCGCCGGGCCGGATCGCCCGCGGCCCGCACGCCCCAGGCAGTCGGCGGCAGCACCGCGGCCGCGTGGGCGGTGAACTCGGCGAGCGTCATCGCGGCGGCGAGGACCCCCACCCGCCCCGTGCCGCGGCGGCCCGGCATCGGCGCCTGGGCGAGCAGGTCGAACGCGGGTTCCTCGTACGGATGCGCGCCGCGCAATGCGGCGATCACCGGCCCGCGCACTCGCTGAGGGACGACCATCTCCACCCGCGACTCGGCCACCTGCTCGATCTCGCCCACTGACCCGATCGTCGGGTCGGCGCCGTCGAGCGGACGGAACGTGCCGGTGCCCGTCGTCGTCCACGCGCAGCGGTCGTAGTCGCCGAGTCGACCGGCTCCGGCCGCGGCCAGCGCGTCGATCAGCGTGGCCTCCGAATCGAGCGGGACGAAGACGACGAGCTTGTCCAGCGGTTCCTCGTCCTGCACCTGCAGCGGACGCAGCGCGGTGAGCCCGAGCCGGTCGGCCAGCGCGTCTGACACGCCCGGCGTGGCGACATCGGCGTTCGTGTGCGCGACGTAGTGGGCGACGCCCGCCCGGATCATCCGGTGGACGAGCCCGCCCTTCGGATCGTCGGCCGGCACCGCATGCACCGCCGTCAGCAGCAGCGGGTGGTGCGTGACGAGCAGTTGCGCCCCGACGTCGAGCGCCTCGCCGACGGTCGCGGGAACAGCGTCGACGGCCAGAAGCAGCCGCTCAACGTTGTCGTCCCGGTCACCGCACACCAGACCGACGGCGTCCCAGGGCTCGGCCCACCGAGGGTCAAACCAACCCTCGAGGGCCGTCAGCAGGTCACCGAGCCGAGGCACGGTCGCGAACCTACCGTGCACAGGCGGAACACGGCCCGCGCGCGTAGCGTGGGCACCGATCTCGGGACCTACGGAGGGCCGATGCTGCTGTTCGACGGAGCGCTGGGCGCGATCGCTCTGGGCGTGTGGATCTTCTGCATTATCGACGTCATCACCACGCCCGAACCCCAATGCCGCAATCTGCCCAAGATCGCGTGGCTGCTCATCGTCATCCTGTTGTCCGATCTTGGTTCGATCGCGTGGCTGGTCGCGGGCCGCACCTGGAACTCGCAGCCGGGCGGTCGCCCGGCGGGCCGGGGCTTGTTCCCTCCGGCGGGCACCCGCACGCCGAGCCGCGCCAGCAACCCGGACGACGACGAGGAGTTCTTGGCGACGCTGCGAGCCCGCGCCGAGGAGCAGCGCCGCCGCGCCCGGGAGGCGCAGAGTCCGGACGATTCGACCGGCGGCACGTCCCCTTCGTGACGGGCTGGGGCTGATCGTCCTGACGGCCGGCGTCGCGCGACGCTGTACCGGGCTGGGGACGCTCGCCGACCGCACCCCGCGAAGACTTACCCGGCCACTGCGTGCCGCTGAGGTGTCCACGACGGCGAGATTGGCTACGGTGGCCGAGACGGGGATTCATCCGCTGGGAGGACCTCATCACGACGCTCGCAACAGAACACCCGCTCGCCGTAACTGTCGCCGAAGCCATCCATTCCGGTGACGTCGATCTGCTGAAGCGACTGCTCGACGAGCACCCTGGACTCGTCAAGGCGCGACTCGGTGACGACGACCCGGACGGTATGTCCCGGACGCTGCTTCACGTGGCCACCGATTGGCCGGGCAACTTCCGCAATGGCCCTGAGGTCGTGCGCGTGCTCGTGTCGGCCGGGGCGGATGTCAACGCTCGTTTCGTCGGGCCGCACGAGGAGACGCCGCTGCATTGGGCGGCCAGTAGCGATGACGTCGCGGTGCTCGACACCCTGATCGACCTCGGCGCCGACATCGACGCAAGGGGCGCGGTGGCCGGCGGTGGGACGCCGCTCGCCGATGCCGGCGCGTTCCGCAACTGGGCGGCCGCGTACCGGCTCATCGATCGCGGCGCGACACCCACGCTCGTCGACTCCGCGACCCTGGGCTTGATGGACCGGCTGGCCGAGGCCTTTGCCGCCGATCCGCCGCCCCGGGGCACGGTGGTGAGCCATGCCTTTTGGGGCGCCTGCCACGGTGGCCGACCCGAGGCGGCGAAGTTCCTGCTCGAGCGCGGCGCGGTGATCGACTGGGTGCCGGGCTGGGAACCGATGACTCCACTGGACGCGGCCCGGCGCAGCAACGCCGACGACGTGGTGGCCTGGCTGATCGCGCGGGGCGCGCACTCCGCCACCGAGCTCACCGGCTGACGACGGACCTCA
Organism: Jatrophihabitans sp.; assembly: GCA_036264855.1. Classification (GTDB taxonomy): domain Bacteria; phylum Actinomycetota; class Actinomycetes; order Mycobacteriales; family Jatrophihabitantaceae; genus Jatrophihabitans. Next base: position 7,760 of record DATAQD010000213.1, read on the forward strand.
CGCCCACGGTTCGGCCTCAGTCCGGATCGGGGCGCCGGCGTCGCACGCCTGCTCGATGGCCAGTGACAGCAGATGGTCCTGACACGCTTCGGCGAGCGGATAAGGCTCGGGCCCTTCGTCGCGCGCCCATGCCGCACTGGCCGTCATCAGCGAGGCGATCGCGATCTCCTCGTCCATCAGTCGCAGCCCGAGAAACGGGTTGCGCCAGACGACGGCCCCCTCGAACGACAGGTGTTCGGTGTCGTATCCGTCGAGGTTCAGGTCGTAGCCGAGCTGAGAACGAACCAGCGGGGAGCGCAGGATCGTCCGCTCGGCGGCGAGCCGGACCACGTTGTCGTCGGCGATCTCTCCGTGGCTGCCCCGGATGACGATCCGTCGGTGCCGCAGCTGGTTGTGCCACTGGTTGTCGGTGAAGTCGTAGAGCCCGGACCGGCCGTCGCCGAAGTCGATCGTCGCGAGGGTCGTCCCGGCTGGCTTGGGGTCGCTGTCGTCGGTCCACGCGTCCCGCGTGAGCGGATCGACCAGCGGAGCGACGAATCGGCTCCCGGTCACGGTGGCCGCCGCGGGCCGCACGCCGAGCAAGTGGCGCATGATCGACACCGCGTGGTAGCCGTGCGTCGAGGACACGTGCACCGAGGTCGGTGTGCCGATCAGGCCCCGGTCGACGAGCGCCTTGCGGGCGGCATGGCCGGGCATCAGCGGATACTGTTCAGCGACCTGGATCCTGCGGGTTCGGCCGACGTCGGCCCACAACGCCCTCAGCCCGCCCAGGTCGGGGGCGGGCGGAGTCTCGCAGAGCACTGCGCAACCGGCGTGGACGAGTGTGCGTACTACGTCGGGGGTGGCCGCCCAAGGCACCGCAACCACCATGAGCTCCGGGCGCTGCTGGCGCGCGAGCTCCTCCGGAGACAGATACGCCGGCACGGACCACGCCGAGCGGACCCGGGCGGCGACCTCCGGGCGGCGCACCGCGGCCCCGACCAGCGTGAAGTGCTCGGGCAGAAGGCCGGCGACGCGGCGGAAGAATTCGGCCCGCCAAGCACTGCCCACAATTGCCAGCCGCATCGGACCCTCGGTCACCGTCGCTCCCATCCCGCGGACCCGCCGAGGGGTCACGCGCCAGCCCGGGGGTCTCATTCGACGGCCTAGGGCTGATGCTTAGTGCACCATGGCACCTATCACGTGCCGGCGGGGACAGCCGCGCCAGTCGGGAGGACCGGAACGTGCCAGGTCCACTCCTGAACAGCAAGTACCGCCGACCGGTCCTGCGACCCGGCGCAGTCCCGCGCCCGCGGCTGAATGAACGGCTACCGGCCGTATCACAGGCCGCGGTCACGGTGCTGTCCGCGCCCGCCGGCTTCGGGAAGACGAGCCTGCTCACCCAATGGCTGGATGCGGGATTCGCGGATGGAGCGGCCGTCGCATGGTTGGCCTTGGACCGGCGCGACAACGACCCCGCGCTGTTCTGGACGTACGTGGTGACCGCGATACAAGCCGCCGTGGACGGGTTCGGCGACGCCGCCCTCCAGCTGTTGGCGTCCTCGCCGTCGATCGACGCGGGGCTGGCGGCGCTGCTCAACGACCTCGACGGGCTCCCGACCGACCTGGTGCTGGTCCTGGATGACTACCACCTCGTCGATGCGCCCGAGGTGCACGACGGGGTGAGATTCCTCCTCGAGCACCAGCCGCGCCAGCTGCACCTCGTTATTTCCACGCGGGCTGACCCGCCCCTGCCGCTGGCGCAGTTGCGGGCGCGCGGTCGGCTGGTCGAGGTGCGGGCCGCAGACCTTCGGTTCACCCCCGAAGAGGCCGCGGAGTACCTGAACGGCCCGATGCAGCTGGCCCTCACCAGCGCTGACCTCGCGGCGCTCGAGGGGCGTACCGAAGGCTGGATCGCCGCGCTCCAACTGGCCGCTCTGTCTCTCCAGGGCCGCGAGGACGTCAGCACGTTCATTGCCGCATTCGCCGGCGACGACCGGTACATCGTCGACTACCTCGCCGAGGAAGTCCTCGCCCTCCAACCAGCCGACGTCCGGGACTTCCTGCTTCGGACGTCGGTGCTCGAGCGCCTCACCGGCCCGCTCTGCGACGCCGTCACCGCCCGCGAAGGTGGCAAGGCGACCCTCGTCGCGCTGGACCGGGCCAACCTGTTCCTCGTCCCGCTCGACGACCGGCGGCAGTGGTACCGATATCACCACCTCTTCGCCGACGTGCTGCACGCCCACCTTCTCGACGAGCAACCCGCCCAGGTCGCCGAGCTGCACCGTCGGGCCAGCGCTTGGTTCGAGGCCCACGACGACACGTCGCAGGCGATCGCTCACGCGCAAGCCGGCGGCGACCCCGGCCGAGCCGCGGACCTCATGGAGCTCGCCATGCCGCTGATGCGCCGGGAAAGGCGGGAAGCCGAGCTCGCGCGCTGGATGCTCGAACTGCCCGAGGACGTGCTGACGATCCGGCCGGTCCTCGGCGTCGCGTTCGTCGGTGCACTGGCCCAGGCCTCACGCTTCGACACCGTCGGCGAGCGACTCGACCGCATCGAAGCCGCGCTGCGCGGCGCCGACGGCACCTGGCCGGACCGGCCCCTGCCCAACCTGATCGTCGTCGACGAGGCCAACTACCGAGCGCTCCCGGCCCACATCGAGATGTACCGAGCCGCGCTGGCGCTCGCGAGCGCGGACCTCGATGGCACCATCACGCACGCGCAGGCAGCGCTGGCGCTGGCCCCGCAGGACGAGCCCCTCGCCCGAGCCGCGGCCGGCGCGCTGGGCGGGCTCG
>DATAQD010000214.1:0-23956 GCA_036264855.1 Jatrophihabitans sp.
GTGTCGCCAGTCGCCTCGCCTGGCTGCACGGCATGTTTCGTTGCTCCGAGTGCAAGCACCTCGGGCTCGACCGCTTCGACATCGTCGACGGTCACGTCGATGTGGAACTGTTGCGGCCGCTCGCCCGTAGGCCAGGTTGGCGAGGCGAAGTCATCAGCCAGTTGGAACGCCAGGCGAAGCCCGTCGACGAGGAGGACGACCCAGTCGTCCTCGACAGCGGTGATCTCCCCGCCAACGACAGCCCGGTAAAACTCCGCGAGTAAACGGGGATCGGGACAATCCAGAACGACAGATCGCATTCGAGCCAGTGCCATGGCCAGACACTCTTCCACGCATCGATGCCCAGTTGGGGCCGCCGCCCAGAGCAGTCCGCGGCACGTACTAGGAGCCATCTGCGCAGAGATCGGAGCTGCTGCCGGCGGCCGCTCATATCGACGACGCTGCCTCCCGCATGAACATCCGATCGCTCGGCGTCCATGTAACTCGCAGCGCCTGATCCGGTCGGAATGCCAAGAGATCCTCGCGGTGCGACCCCGTGCGCCAGACTTGACGCAACCCATCGGTTGCCATATGGTTGAGGCAACCAATAGGTTGCGTAAAAATCATCATGCTGAAGGAGGCCGCAATGCCCAGCACGAGCACTGACTACCTCACGACTGTCCGAGTAAGCGCCCCGGCCGACGTCGTGTTCGACCGCGTTACCAGCGCCGAGGCGCTCGCCGCCTGGTGGAGCCCGGTCACGGGTTCGGGCCTGGCCGGTGGCGAGCTGCGATTCCCGATGGTGGCCGATCAGCCGCCCCTGCTGGTCCGCGTCGACGAGGCGACCCGCCCGGCGATTGTGCGTTGGACCGTACTTGAGTGCACCTTCATGCAGGACTGGGTCGGAACGCAGCCGACGTTCACCATCGCCGCGCTCGACGACGGCTCGTGCGAGCTGACCTTCGAGCACCGCGGCCTGAACGATGAGCTCGAGTGCAAGGACATGTGCAGCCGTAGTTGGGATCACTTCATCGGAACCAGCCTCCGTGAGCTGGCCGAGGGCGGTCCCGGCGCTCCCAACCGCAGCCCGCGAGACCTCGCCCGCCGCGCCGCCGAGGAGAATGGCTGATCCCGGCTTCCCCGGGGACTGCCCGGCGTGACTGAGCGGTCCTCGGGTCGGCGATCGTTCGCCAGCATGCATAGTCGCTCGGCAAGAGGAGGAAGTCATGGCGTTCCCTGACCGCATCGAGCGCACTGTGACCCTGACCCGGGCTCCGCGTGAGGTGTGGCAGGCCCTTACCACGGCCGAGGGTCTGAGCGCGTGGTTCGGCGAGCGGGCGAGCATCGACCTGCGGCCCGGCGGCGCGGCCACGCTGACCTTCGGCGGCGGCATGACAGTCGACATGCGCATCGAGCGCGTGGAGGAACCCACGGTGTTCGCATACACCTGGCGGCTGCCCGACCTTCCCGAGGACGACCCCCGCCGCACCTACGTCGAGTTCACGCTGGAGCCCGAGGGCGACGGCACCCTGCTCCGTGTCGTCGAGACCGGCTTCGCCCAGCTTCCCGTCCACACCCGGCGCGAGACCTATGACTCCCACAGTGCGGGCTGGTTGCGAGAGCTGGCCGAGCTGGTGGAGTACGTCGATGGCGCGTGATAGCGAGGCCGTTGCCGAGCAGGTCTTTGTCGCCCTCGCTGACCCGACCCGCCGCACGATCCTGACCGCCCTCGCCACCGACGGTCCATCCACCGTCACCGATCTTGCCGCTCGTCTCCCGATCACCCGCCAGGCCATCGCCAAGCACCTCGCCCTCATGACCGACGCCGGCCTCGTCACGCCCGAGCCCGGCGAGCGCCGGCGAGTGCGCTACCGGCTGCGGTCTGCGCCCGTGCAAATCGCCCAGCAGTACCTCGCCGCGCTCGCCCACGACTGGGACGACCGGCTCGACGCCCTGCGGCGTTACCTCACGACGCCCTGACCGCACCACGCTCCGACCAGCACCCACGCCGGCGACGACGAACACCGCTCGACCGCATTCGCAGCCGATAAGGGACTCGGAGACTCGGCTTCGACGTTGATCGACTTCGGAAACACAGGCGTTCTCCGTCGCGCGACATCGCGGCTCGTCTGCGCGGGGCGACGGGCTCACGAAGCCGATGCGTCGCCGCCCGTCACGTGCACGCGACGTGCCCTTCTACTCCGACTGATCGTCCTCGCCGGGTGGACAAAGTCCGGCGTCGGTGAGCACTCGACGATCTTCGTCGGGTATGAACCGCCACAGGTCGACGCCGCCGATTTCGCGGGTGCGCGGTCCCGGCAGCGTCAGTCCGCGTAGCGGGTCTTCTCGCGGGTGGTGGTAGATCATCTTGCGCGCGTTGTTGGCGGCGCAGAAGGTGCGAGGGTGTCTTACGTGAGGTAGTTGCCCAGCGTGTCGAGGATGCCCCGGCTGCCGGCCTCCCGGTTCGGCCCGTCGGCCCAGAACTGGTCGAAGAAGACGCCGTGCTCGACGTGCGTGAGGCGGGTGTCCTCGTTGGTCGGCTCGAACTCGAAGGACGCCACCGACGTCGACATGTGCACCCCGTCGAGCCACATGTCATAGGTGGTGACGATCCGGATGTGTTCGACGATGTCGGTGTAGGTGGCCTCGAACCGCGACACCGGCCCGTTGTGGAACCTCGCCTCGGCCACGTCGCGTCCCCCGACGCGGAAGTCGAACGCCCACTCGCCCGGCTCGAAGGCGTCACCGTCGCCGAACCATTGGAGCTTCTGGTCTTCCTCGGCGAACGCGTCCCAGACGCGCTCGAGGGCAACGGGGTAGTCGCGGGTCAGGGTGAACCCGGCGCGGGCGAGTCGGCGCTTCATGGTCAATCGTTCTATCGCGTGAAGTTGACGTGGATGGTGCCGCTCTCGGCCACTTCGGTCCTCACCCGGTGGGTCAGCTCGAGCCCGCCCAGGCCGTCCCACAGCCGAGTTCCCTTGCCCAGGATGATCGGGGCGATCATCAGGTGCAAGTGATCGACCAGCCCGGCGAGCAGGAAGTCACGGGCGATGCTGATCCCCCCGCCGACGCGCACGTCCTTGCCGCCGGCGGCCTTGGTCGCCTCGGCGAGCACCTCCTCGATGGCGGCGTTGCGGAAGTGGAACGTCGTTCCGCCCTCCATCGGGATCGACGGACGCGGTGCGGTGTGGGTGAGCACGTAGACCGGGGTGTGGAACGGCGGCTGGTCGCCCCACCAGCCCTTCCAGTCCGGATCGTCGGGGAAAGAGTGCAGGCCGAACATCGCCGCACCCATGATCTCGGCACCGATGCCGTCGAAGAACGCGGCGGCGTAGCTCTCGTCGACGCCCGTCGTACCAGCGCCGCTGGTGTCGCCGAAGACCATCTCGCGGAACGTGCGGGTGGCGGCATAGGCGGCCGTGAGCCGCTCCCAGTCCTCGCCCATCGGACTTTCGGGGGTCGGCTCGGCGGTCGCGGCATAGCCATCGAGGGAGAGGAACAGGTCGATACGAACGCGGGTCATGTCAGTCTTCTTTCGGTGTAGTGCGGATCAGATGGATGCCGAGCCGGTCGGCTTGGCGTTCCGCGGGGGTCCGTTGCTCGCCGAGCCACAGGTGTAGGACGTCGAGGGCGCCGGGCTGCAGGCTTACGGTGCGGACGCGTCCGTGCTTCTCCGACCTCACCAGCCCCGCGTCCTCGAGAACGCGCAGGTGTTGCATGAGCGACGGCAGCGCCATCGAAAACGGTGCCGCGAGTTCGGACACGACGGCCGGCGACTTCACCAACCGTTCCACGACGGCCCGGCGCGTCGGATCCGCGAGCGCGCGGAGCACGGCGTCGAGCTCGTCATGATACTTAGGCACACGCCTAACTATTATGGAAGGGCCAAAATCTGTCAACCAGGACTGTTGCGTTGAGCAATCGACATCCGGGTACTCGCGATCGATTCATCTGCTCGACCGATCGAATCTCGCAGTGTGTTCGGTATCGACGGCTCGGGAGTGCGCCAGAATCGGTCGTGGGCGACGAGGTTGCGTCGGTGGGCGTCGCTACCGGTGCGAAACGGTCCGATTGCAGCCGATCGCCCGCCTTCGCAGATCACGGACGGTCCCGGGTCGCGCCTCGAGCATTTCGCAGCGCCCTCTTCTCGGCGACGACGCGGCGGGTGGTCGTGCGCAGTCTTTCGGCGGCCTGTGCGCCAGGGCCGCGGGCGGCGGCGGCCAGCTCACGGCGCCGCTGCGTTCGCCGCCGCCGTTCCTCGGCGTCAAGCTCGGCGAGCACCCGTTCGACGCCGGCAAGCAGCGAGCCGCGGCGCTGCCATAGGCCGAACGCGTCGTGGGCATCGACCAAGAGGAGCTCGGTCAGTCGCACCCTGGCCTCTCGCGCGGCCTCGAGCGCTTCATCGAGTTCGGCGACGTGTATCTGGCCGAGCTCGTCACCTTCGGCGCGCACCAGCGCACCGAAATCACGCACCGCCTTGGCGATGTCGGCGACAAGTACCGCGATCGCTGCGCGCAGATCATCGTCGCCCGAGCCGTCCGGACGGGCCTCGTCGCCGATCACGTCCGGCCCTTCCGTCAGCGAGCGGAACACCGCCCGAAGCGCGATCGCGACGTGCTCGAGCGCCTGAAGTCCCGTGCGCAGGTCCGGCGTGGTGTCGGGCAGGCCGACCGCGCGGGGGTTGAGTCGCCTGCTCTCAGCCGCCTCGTCCAGTTCGCGCTCGATGAACTCGACACGTCTGCTCAGCTCACGCACCTCATCCAGCCACTCGCTGGCCATGTCGCGCGAAACCGGTCCATCGCGCAGCGCGGACGCGACCCGGTCGAGCAACCGAGCGATGGCGTCCGCGAAACGTTCCACGGCGAGGCCGGCGCTGTGGGTGCGTGGACGCTGCGGCACGACGACATTGACAAGCACTCCGACAACCGCGCCGATCAACGTCTCGACCACCCGGTCGATGGCGTTCACGCCGGCGCCGCCCGCCGCGAGGATCAGCATGGCGCTGATGGGGACCTCGAGCAGGTGCGGGCCGAGCCGGAGGGCCTGACCGATCAAGATCGACACGAGCACGATCGATGCGAGGCTCCACCAGGTGAGCCCGACGAGTAACGACGCGGCGACGGCAAGGCCGACGCCGGTAAGCACGCTCACGATGCGCCGCACGGTGTCGGTGACCGTCCCGAAGAAGGTCACCTGCACGATCAGCAACGCCGTCAATGCCGCAGTGACCGGTTTGGCATCCGCTGATAGCCGTTGCGCGACGACGTACGCTGCCGCTGACGCAATGGTTAAGCGAAACGCTCGGGCGAACGACGCCCGTCCTCCCCAATCGATCCGGCGTCGACCGGCGACCGGCAGCTTGCGTAGGTTGGCCCGCACGCTCTGATTCTGCCTTGCACGAGCGAGTCACTGCCTTCGTCCACCCCGATCGATATGCGCGCACCTCGCGCCGTAAGGGGCCGCGCAGAACGACGGAGATGACCATGCCTGAGCTGCGCGTCCCGGCGGCGCTGATCACAGCCCACCACTACCTCCATCTCGACCGCCGCGCCCAGCGGCAGGGTCGTCCAGGTCCTTGCCGATCGCAGCCAGGGCCGCGGCGATGTTGCGCAGAGTCTGGTCGGCCTGCTGGGCGATGTCGCCGTCGACCAGCTCGCCGGTGGCCGGGTCGTGGGCCACCGGCCCGGACAGAAAGGCAGCCCGCCGCCGCGCACGGTTGGATTTTTTCGTCAGGGCTACCGGGACGCCTCTACCCGGCCGTCCGCGGCCGGCGTGACCGGATCCTGGATCCCCGGCGGGACCCGGGTTGCTGCGCTGCCAGCCGGGTTGACCGCCTCAGGTGAGCTGGCAGCCGACGCCGTTGGGTGGGGCGGGCTTCGCGGGCCCGCCGCGCCTGATCGGCCTCGGCAATCAGATCCCGGGTGTGCTCGGCGGCGAGCTGCCGCAGGATGTCTGGATGCATGGTGCCCTCCCCGGGTGGATCTTCGTTAGCCGATGTGTCGAGCCGGCGTCCCGGAATCGGGGTGGGCCCACTATGGAACGGCCATTGGCGATAGGGGGCCGGGAGTCGCCGGGTTACCGCCCGTGGCCGCCGCTGCGCCTGCTGCCTGCGTGCCGCCCGCCGCGGCGGGATGGGCCGGGGATCTTGCTGAGGCTCTGGTATTCGATGGCGCATTCCCCAGCCAGGACCGCTGCTGCTCACTCTCGCTGCTCCAAGGCTGGTCACCGGGCCGGGAGCGATCGCGGTAGCCCGAACCACGGCAGCACGCTGGCCTCGAAGCGGGTCATGCCGCAGATCCGGTCGCCGGCAAGGGTGAGGACGTAGAAGGCGGTCGCGTGGCGGATTCCGGCCGGGCCGCGCAGGTACGCCCCGAACGCGGGCTGGCCGTTGGCTCGGGTCGGCACGAGGTCGAACCTGCGGCCCGCGGCGAACTGGCGGCCGCAGTAGCGGGCCACGAGTTCTCGGCCCTCGTAGCCGAATGGCTCCGGAGGCATCGCGATGAAGACGTCGTTGGTCAGCAGGGCGACCAGCGCGTCGAGGTCGGCCGACTCCCACGCGCGGGCGAACATGGCCACGATCGTGTCCTCGGCGGGCGAGCTTGCGGCAGGCGGCGGCTGGTGGCCGGCGGCTGGCTGCTGGCGGCGCTGGAGGCTGGCGCGGGCTCGTTTGAGGGTGCTGTTGACCGATTGGACGGTCACCTCCAGCATGCCGGCTACCTCGCTGGCGTGGAATCCGAGGACGTCGCGCAAGATGATGACGGCGAGCTGGCGCGGCGCAAGCAGCTGCAGGGCGGTTACGAAGGCCAGCGAGATGGCTTCGGTCCGCTCGTAGCGGGCCTCTGGCCCGAGCGGGTGGTCGGCGGCGTCCTCGAGGAGTGCGTCAGGGAACGGCTGCAGCCAGACTGCCTCGTCGCGCGGGGTCGGCACGGGCGCTTCGAACTGCGACATATCCCACTCACTGACCGGGCGCCGGCTCGCTGCGCGGCGGGCGTTGAGGCACCGGTTGGTGGCGATCTTGTACAGCCAGGTGCGCAGCGAGGCGCGTTCCTCAGTGAACCCGGCGATGCCTTGCCAGGCGGCCAGCATCGTCTCCTGGACGGCGTCCTCGGCGTCGGCGAAGGAGCCGAGCATCCGGTAGCAGTGCACCTGCAGCTCCCGCCGGTGGGACTCGGCCAGCTCCCGGAACGCCTCGCCATCCCCGGCCCGCGCCCGTGAGAGCAGATCGGCTGTCACCATCGTGTGCTCCTTCCTCCCGGACCACGTCGTACCTCTGCCGGTATGTACACCGCCCACGACGCGAACTGGGCGGCTCGCGGGCGCCCAGTCTCGCGGTGCCGCGGTGTATGCACTACCGACCGCTCCTGACGGTCCGCCACCGGATCGTGCCGCAGCAGCTGGATCGACCCTGGAAGGTTGACGATGGAATCGTCCGCATCGGCCGCGCGCGTGGCGTTCGCCGGGAAAGCAGCCAACGGCAGGACGCAAGTGAGCAGGACGCTCGCTCGTGTGTTCGCCGGCTGGCGGACGGGCCTGCCGGGGCCTGTCATCGTTCTTCAGGCTGGGTCCGCGGTCAACTACTTCGGCACTGGACTGGTCCTTCCCTTCGAGATCATCTACCTGCACCAGGCCCGCGGCTTCGCGACGGCGACGGCAGGACTGGTGCCGGCGGCGGTCATGGGCACGGCGGCGGTCGTAACGCCGTCGTCGGGTGCGCTGCTGGATCGTTTCCGCGCGAAACCGATCCTGATCACCGGCAATCTCGCGAGTGCACTGGGCTACGCGGGCTTCGCAGTCGTCGACCGTCCCTGGCAGGCCTTCGTCTGCTCGGCTGTCGGCGGCGCCGGGCTCGGAGTCGCGACCACCGCGAATCAAGTTCTGGGCCTGACCCTGGTCTCAGCGGAGCAGCGCGCTTCATCGATCGCGCTCCGCCGAGTCGCCGGCAACTTCGGTCTCGGCAGCGGCGCGACGGTTGCGGGCTTCATCGTCGCTTCCGCCGATGACCTCCGCGCGTTCCAGGCGCTCTACCTCTTCGACGGCGTCACCTTCGCTGTCTTCGCGCTGGTTGTGCTCGTGGGCATCCCGAATTTTCGCCTTGCTAAGGCTGCGTCGGCCAGCGACGGGGGAACGGGCTTCCGAGCAGTTGCTCACGATCGGGTCTTCCTCATCCTGATCGCCGCCAACATCGTGCTCGTGATGACCGGCGGTGCGCTCTTTTCCAACATCCTCGCGCCGTTTGCGAAGGCGCACACGCCTGTCGGGCCGGGCGAGATCGGCGTTGTCTTCTTCATCAACACCTTCTTCATCGTCGTCGCGCAGATTCCAGCCACCCGGATCGTCAATCGGATGCGCCGCACACACGCCCTTGCCGCGACCAGCGCGCTATTCGCAGTCGGGCTGCTCGCGGTCCTGCTCGCAACGCTAACGAGCTCGACGCTCACCGCGACCACCGTCTTGGCTGGGGTCGCGATCGTGATCGCGATCGGTGAGTGCGCGCAGTTCATCGTGACCGGCACAATCGTCGCCGACCTCGCACCGCCGCATCTGCTCGGCCGCTACATGTCGCTCTACGGCCTCAGCTTCACGGCAGGCGTGGCCCTGGGCCCCGCGGTCGGCGGCGCGCTGCTCGCAACGTCACCCAACGCCATCTGGTGGGGCGGCGCCGTGGCGGCAGCACTGACCGGAGCCGGCTTGCTGCGACTCGACGACCGGATACCCGATCCGCTCTTGCAGGCGCAATGCCCTCCGCCGCAAGCTTTCAGCGCGGCCGATATGGACTCCGCCCGACCACAGCTCGATGAATAGTACGGAGATGGACTTTCACCGGCGTACGTGATCGTCGATGTATTTCGCTGACACGCCAGGGTTCGATCCATCGTCAGGCCGCGACCGCCTCAGGGAGCAAACAGCGTCATGGACCACCAAATGTTGCAGCACCGGTTCGCAGCCCTCACCACCGCCCACATCGCCGACGCCTGCATACGCGCCCGAGTCCCAGTGCGTTGCGCTTCTGCGCTCATGCGTGCCGTGGTGCCTGGCAGCCGCCTGGCCGGTCGTGGCTGTCCCGCCAGGCATGCCGGCAGCGTCGATGCCTTCCTGGAGGCGTTCGAAACGGCAGCACCGGGCGACGTGCTGGTAGTCGACAACGGCGGGCGACTGGATGAAGCGTGCGTCGGTGACCTGGTGGCTCTGGAGGCTCAGGCAGCCGGTGTGGACGGGATGCTGATCTGGGGGCTGCATCGCGACACCGCTGACATACGGGCGATCGGGCTGGCGGTCTTCAGCCTGGGAGCGATCCCCACTGGCCCCGTCCGGCTCGACGCCCGCGCGCATGACGCGCTGGAGTCCGCCGTCGTCGGAGACTGGGCAGTGAGCCGCGAGGATCTGGTTCTCGGCGACGATGATGGCGTGCTCTTCCTACCCAGCCCGCAGGCCGAGGAGATCTTCACGCTGGCCGAGACGATCCGCGATACCGAGCGGCGCCAGGCCGAACGGATCCGGGCAGGTGCCTCACTACGCAGCCAGGTACAATTCCGCGCCTACCTTGCCAAGCGCGAGAACACGCCCTCCCTGAGTTTCCGCGAGCATCTGCGCACGGTGGGCGGAGCCGTAGAGGAATAACCCCTTCTTCAGCCGGCCATGGACCTGCTCGGCGCAGGGGACGGCGGCAGCCGTTTATGGCACTCCCTGCTTTGGCGCCGCGCGACCCATGACTAACCACCCGCGGACGGTCGGCGACTCGCATGGCGGCATGATGGCCGTATGACGACGCTGCCGTCCTCACGGATCCTCGATCCGCTCGATGCTCCGTCCATCCGGTGGGGTGTTCTGGCGCCCGGGGGCATCGCCCGTGATTGGACCGCCGCGCTGCACGCGACGACGGTGTCGCGGGTGACGGCGGTCGGCTCCCGCTCGCTCGACAGGGCCGAGGCATTCGCCGCCGAGTTTGGAGTTGAGCGGGCGCACGGTAGTTACGACGCACTTGTCGCCGACAGCGGTGTGGACGCCATCTACGTCGCCAGCCCGCACTCGGAACACCACGACCACGCGCTGCTGGCACTGGGTGCCGGCAAACCGGTGTTGGTCGAGAAGGCCTTCACCCGCAACGGCCCGGAGGCGACGGCAGTCGTCGAGGCTGCCCGGGCGCTGGGCCTGCTCACCGTCGAGGCGATGTGGACGCGGTTCCTCCCGCACCTCGACGTCATACGTAGATGTCTCGAGGACGGATTGCTCGGAGAGGTCAAGGCGGTCGAGGCCGATCACGGCCAGCTGTTGTTCCCTGATGGCCCGCGACGCCTGGCCGATCCCGGACTCGCCGGCGGGGCGTTGCTCGACCTGGCGATATACCCGATCTCCTTCGCTCATCTGGTGCTCGGTGAGTTCACCACCATCCAGGCGATGGGGACTCTCACCGGGACCGGCGTGGACGCGAGCGAGACCGTAGCGGTCACCGGACCGCAGGGCGCAATCGGCACGCTCGCCTCGACGATGCTTGCCAAGACCCCCTGCTTGGCGTCGATCTCGGGCACCGCGGGCCGCCTCGAAATTGACGGTTGGTTCTACCGACCGAACACGGTGCGCCTGGTCGGTCTCGACGACCGCGAGATCGATCGCTATGAGACGCCGAGGCGCGAACACGGACTGGCGTACGAGGCCGCCGAGTTCGCTCGGCTTCTCGCCTCCGGGGCGACCGAATCCGACTTGTTACCGCTGGACGAAACAGTACGGATCATGCAGGTGCTCGACGAGATCCGTGCGCAGCTCGGCGTTAGCTTCCCGGGCGAGGGTTAGAGCCGCCCGCGCGGAGCTGGAAATGCCGCGGCGAGCGTGGGATTGACCGGACATAGTGACTCATCTGCTCGCGCGTTTGGGGACGGAGTGAGCGTCTCCGGAGGTCCAGATGCGGCCCCCGGTTTACTCTCACGGTCGACCAACTTCGAAGGCGACCGGGGGTACGGCATGGCATGGGAGTTGAAAGACCAGGAGTGGTTGACGCGCATCGCCGCAGAGACTGCGCCGCCGAATGACGTGCACGCTCTGTTGTCCGACGAGCTGTGGGCGAACGCGTTTTCGATGTGGGCGACCGACCTGGGCTTCGCGCAGGGCGACTACACGGTAAGCACACTCCATCGCGTGTGGGTTGACCTTGCATATGGCACGCCTGGCGAGTCCATCTACGAGCAGCACATGGATCCGTCGTCCGGATCGGTCGTCCAATGGCCCAACGCACTGTCGGACCGTTTCGCGCGTGCGGCGAACGGAATGGACAGCGACTACCTGGGCGCGCTCGAAGAGACGCGGCGTGTCGTGTCCGAGATGTTGGAGCCGTACGTCGCCCGGTTTTGCCAGGACGTCCACGTGCTCCAGTCCGAGAACGTGAGCGAGCCGACGCTGGTGCCGGCCAAGTCCATCAAGCCCGACGTGGGAGCGGTGGACGGGATCAACCAGATGATGTTGAAGGAACTGCCGGAATTCCGTTCCGACAAGGCCAACTTGGCCGAGTCTCGGGTGAATTTCTATGCGACCCCTGACGTCGTGCTGATCGGCGACAGCCACCCCGCCTCGTACTACGAGTACCTGAACGCGGTGGGCTACACGATAGGCACCATCACGATGATGCGGAGGGGGAGCGCGTTCAATCCCGGACGGATGGAGGTTGGGCTCCTCGAGGTGATCAGACCCGGCGGGCAGTCCTACGGAGATCTTCCGGTACCCAGCCAGGAGGACATCCGTCAGGCCGTCACCGACGCAGTGGGCCGAGTCTCGAACAAGGAAGTCCGGCACAACAAATAGCTAAGCCGGGCCAGCGCCCGAGGCAGCCACCGGGTTCTCACCGAACCCGCGATGGTTCCCCGCCACCGGCCGCGGGCCGTTCCACCCCTCATCGGCTAATACGCCCGATTGATCTTGGTCGAGATCGTCCCACTCGTGCACCGAGACGCCGCTCCCATGCCGCCGCAGATCGACGGCTCGGGCCGCGCTACTTTTCGGGGCTTGTGGGTCGCCGAAAGGTCGACGCCGGCCGATTCCGATGTCCGCCAGCACCGACCGACGAACCAGGCGCGGGGGCAAACAGCCCACCCACCGAACCGACGCCGACGCAAACCAGCCGTCGCCCCCCGGCCAGGACTACCAGGGGGCGACGGGTCATGGGGCGCTGCGAGCTGCGCATGGCCGCCCGCCGCGCGACCAGGTACGACAACCAACAGGCGAAGGTGATCGCCAGGTTCGTCGTGACCGGTGCGCCGAGCATAAGCGGTCGCAGGCAATCGACGAGCCGCGGTAATCGAATTGATGCCACCGCGACGTTGCTACGAGTCACGAATGCCCGCACATTGCCCATGAAACCGGCGCAAACCGTCGGCCCCGCGGGCGGCGACTTTGCCGCCCCGGAACGCGCGTCCTCGGCGAAGAACGAAATTCGGCCGTTCGTCTCGAGGGCGGCGAGCCGGATCTCGGTGAACTGCTCGATGCCCTGGTTGCGGGCAGCTTCCCCCATGCGCACGTGCCGCACGGTTGAATCGACATGTGCCACGTCCGACGTAGCAGCACCGCCCCGATGGGCATACCTCGGAGGACACGCACGGCAACGTCGATGGGTTGGGTGGTGGATCATGTCGATCGTCGAGCGGCTCGACCGGTTCCAGCAGAGCCATCCTCGGGCCGGTGTGCCGGTGGCCGTCATCTACAAGTTCGCCGACGACCAGGGCAACTACCTCGCGGCGCTGATCACCTACTACGGCTTCCTGTCGCTGTTCCCGCTGTTGCTGCTGTCCTCGACGATCCTCAGCTTCGTGCTCCACGGGAACCCGCACCTGCAGCAGAAGCTGCTGGACTCCGCGCTCGGGCAGTTCCCGATCGTCGGCACTCAGCTCGCGGAACCCCAGGGCCTCAGCGGCAACGCGGTGGGATTGACGATCGGCATCCTCGGCACGTTGTACGGCGGGCTCGGCGTGGCGCAAGCCGCCCAAAACGCGATGAACACCATGTGGCGGGTACCGCGCAACAGTCGACCGAACCCGCTGAAGAGCAGGGTGCGCGGCTTGCTGCTGCTTCTCGTGGTCGGGTTGTCGCTGATCGCCACCACCGCGTTGGCGGCCCTCGGCAGTGTCTTCAACGGTCTCGGAGTCGGCACGAAGATCGCCTTAGGTATCGCGACGTTCGCGCTGAACGCGGCCGTGTTCACGATCGCGTTCCGCGTCGCGACCGCGCGCGACATCACCATGCGCCAGACGGTGCCCGGCGCGATCGCGGCCGCGGTGGCGTGGCAAGGGCTGCAGTACTTCGGCGCGCTATACGTCGGCCATGTCGTCAAGGGGGCGACCGAGATCAACAGCGTCTTCGCGGTCGTCCTCGGGCTGATCGCCTGGATCTATCTGGAGGCAGTCATCGTCGTGCTCGCGGTCGAGTACAACACGGTCCGCACGCTGGGCCTCTACCCACGCGCGTTGCTGACGCCGTTCACCGACGCCGTCGACCTCACCGACGCCGACGAGCGCAGCTACACGCAGCAGGCCGAGGCCACCCGAGCAAAGGGCTTCCAGGAGATCAACGTCGAGTTCGACCCGCCTGAGTGACCCGGCGTCGCCGAGGGGGAAATCACCCGGCGGCGGGGGACGCGCCGACCGCCGTCCGAGGGCGTCGATACGCTCGGTGCATGCCCCGCCCCGACGGTCGTGCCAACGACCAGCTACGTCCGATCACCGTCACCCGCAACTGGCAGGTATATGCCGAAGGCTCAGCTCTGATCGAGTTCGGTGACACCAAGGTGCTGTGCGCGGCCTCGGTTCAGCAGGGCGTGCCTCGCTGGCGCAAGGGCAGCGGGTTGGGCTGGGTGACGGCCGAGTACGCGATGCTGCCACGGGCCACGCTGACCCGCAACGACCGCGAGTCGATCAAGGGCAAGATCGGCGGCCGCACCCACGAGATCTCCCGGCTGATCGGCCGTTCGCTGCGGGCCGCCATCGACCTGTCCGCGCTGGGCGAGAACTCAGTGTCCATCGACTGCGACGTCCTGCAGGCGGACGGCGGCACCCGCACCGCCGCGATCACGGGCGCCTACATCGCCCTGGCCGACGCGGTCGCATGGCTCGATGGCAAGGGGGCGCTTGCGCAGCCCAAGCCGCTGACGAACTCGATCTCGGCGGTGTCGGTCGGGATCGTCGACGGCGAGCCGCGGCTGGACCTCATGTACGAAGAGGACGTCCGCGCCGAGACCGACATGAACGTCGTCGTCACCGGGACGGGGCAGTTCGTCGAGGTGCAGGGCACGGCCGAAGGCATTCCCTTCCGCCGCGACGAGCTCGACGCCCTGCTGGACCTGGCCGTCGCCGGGTGCGCCGACCTCGCCCACATGCAGACCGAGGCCCTGCAAGGGTGAGCCCGACGCGCATCCTGCTGGCCAGCCGCAATCGCAAGAAGCTGGCCGAGCTGCGCCGCATCCTGGCGCCGGCCCTGCCCGATATCGACGTAATCGGCCTCGACGACGTCGACCAGTACGACGAGGTTCCCGAGACCGGCGCGACATTTGCCGAGAACGCCCTCATCAAGGCCCGCGAAGGTCACCGGCGCACCGGCCTGCCCACCGTCGCCGACGACTCCGGCCTGACGGTCGATGCGCTCAACGGCATGCCCGGGGTCTTCTCCGCGCGCTGGGCCGGAAGCCACGGCGATGACGAGGCCAACCTGCGGCTCGTGCTCGACCAGCTCAGCGACGTGCCGGACGAGCGGCTCGGCGCGGCGTTCGTCTGCGCGGTCGCCTACGTCGACGACGCCGGCGAGATCCTGACCGACGGCCGCATGCCGGGTCGGCTGGTGCGGGCGAAACGCGGCTCGAACGGGTTCGGGTACGACCCGATCTTCGTTCCGGACGGTCACGCCCGCACCAGCGCAGAACTCAGCGTCGACGAGAAGGACGCCATCAGCCATCGCGGCCACTCCCTGCGGGCCCTGGCCCAACGGTTGGCTGAGACCGGGCGTCCAGCGCGCTGAGAGTTCGGCCTCGGCGTGGCACGATCACCAGCCGTGAGCGAACTGTCGGGACGAGGTCATGTCGGGCGGGTGACATCGGTCGACCCGGTCCTGCGCGACCTCGCGCAGCGCGCGGCCGTCCGGTTGCCGGAGTTGTGCCGCGCGGTCACCGCCGAGATCAGTTCGCAGATGGAGGTCTACGGCGCCGACACGACCGTGCCGCGGGCCGACCTCGAGGCATCCGTCGGCGCCAACCTCAAGACGATGATCGACGCACTGTGCGATCCGAGCTCGGTCAACCTCGGCCAGGCGCGCACCACCGGCACCCGGCGCGCGCGGCAGGGCGCGCCGCTGCCCGAGGTGTTGCGCGCGTTCCGGATCGGCTTCTCGGCGCTCTGGGACCTGCTGCTGGACGTCGCGTCCGGCGCCGGTGAGCCTGAGCTGCGCTCGCTGATCGCGGCCGCGACCCAGTTCTGGTTCCTCATCGACGAATACCTCGAGGCGGTCACCGCCGCCTACCGGGAGACCACGACGGCGCTGGTCCGCTCACAACGCGAGCGCCGGTCCGCGCTGCTCGACACCCTGTTCTCCGGCGGAGTGGTCAACGAGCGCGCGATGTGGGACATCGCGCAGGTGCTCGACATGCCGCACGACGGTGTCTTCGTGGTAGTGGCGGCCGAGCACGACGGCCTGGACACGTCCCTGTTGCCCTGGGCGGACCGAGCAATCGCCGAACTGCGGATGAGCGTGGTCTGGCGGCAGAGCACCTCGTACGAGCTGGGGATCGTCTCGATCGGGGCATCCGGACGGGTGGCCGAGGTGGCGGCCGCCCTCGGCGCGCACGCCAAGGGCCGGGTGGGTCTCAGCCCGACGTTCACCGGTCTCGAGCACACGCCACGGGCGTTGCGGCTCGCCCACGTCGCTCGGTCCAGCATCGCCGCCGACGAACCCCGGGTGGCGTCCTTCGACGTGTCGCCACTGGCCATGCTGGTCGCGGCAGCGCCCGAGGAATCGATCGACATCGCCCACCGAGTCCTGCGCCCCGTGCTCGGTTTGCCGCCCGCGGAGCGCGCGCTGCTGTTGGACACCCTGCAAGCCTGGATCGACGCTGGCGGCTCGACCCGGCGTTCGGCGGCCAAGTTGCACTGCCATCCGAACACCGTGCGGTACCGCTTGCAGCGGTTGCAGCGTGACCTGCGCTTGTCGTTGACCGACCCGACCTCCCTGGCGCTGCTGGTGGTCGCGCTGCGCTCGTGGCGGTTGTTCGGCGCGGCTCGACCGCTGCCGATCCCCGATGTCGATCGGGTGTAGGAGACCAGCGTTTCCGCTCCACAGCACGGTGGCGCTAAGTGCCTGTTTTGTATCACGTGACAAAGCGCACGCCCCGATCTTGTGTCCGGTTCGCCGCGACTTGAGGCAATTGGATCACGTGGCTAGCGTGAGGCCACTGCTCTCGGCGGACCCCATCAGGCTGTACAGCTCGGCGGTGGCCTGGCCCGCGAACATACCTCAAGGTTTGGTGACGCCCAGGGCACCCGACCCGCCAACGACGGCCGAGAGGACCCCGATGACCGCCCACCGCCGCGCGCCCGGATCCGACGACGACGAGATCGTTCGCAACCGCCCGCTGCCGTATCCCCGTCCGCAGGCGGCGCCGGTCGAGGAGCCGGGTGCCGATGCGACCACCGGGGTCGCGCGCCGCAACTTCGTCGGCTGGGTCCTGGCCGCGCCGACGCTGATGGTGGGTGCGCCGATCGCGGCCAGCCTGGTGAACCCGCAGCGGGCCGACGCGGCCATCCCGTCCCTGCCCGAGCCGTCCGACCTGTTCGACCTGGGCGATCTGCAGGACCTCGCGGCGATGCCTACGTCGAACCTCATCACCGTCGTCGTGAACGAGGACGGGACCGCGAACTTCGCACTGCCGCGGGCCGAGGTGGGTCAGGGCATCACGACGTCGACCGCGATGCTCATCGCCGAGGAGATGGACCTGCCGATCGACAAGGTCGTGGTCACGCTGGCCGATGCGCGTCCCGAATTGATGTTCAACCAGCTCACCGGCGGCTCGAACACGACCCGGTCCACCTACCACGCGATTCGCCGGGCCGCTGCTCTCGCGCGGGCCCGCCTCGTTCAGGCGGCGGCGGCGAGGTGGGGCGTGGCCGCCGCCACCTTGACGGTGAACGACGGCGTCGTGCACGGTCCGGCCGGCAAGTCGGCCACCTTCGGTTCGCTGGCCGGCGCCGCGGCGTCGGCTACCACTGCACCCGCCCAGGCAACGCTGAAGGCGGCGTCAGCCTTCACCGTCATCGGCAAGCCGCACGGCCGGGTGGACGCGCTCGACGCCATCACCGGACGCAAGGTGTTCGCGATGGACCTGCACCTGCCGAACGCCCTCCCGGCGATGGTCTGCCGCCCGCCGACGATCAACGGCAAGCCCAAGTCCGTCGCCAACCTGGCCGCGGTCAAGGCCATGCCCGGCATCACCGACGTCGCCATCATCTCCACGGGCGTCGCGGTGCGGGGGAGGACCTTCGGCCAATGCATCGACGCCGTCCGGGCGCTCAACGTCACCTGGGGTCCCGGCACCGAGGACGGCAAGTCCGACGCCACCGTGCTGGCCGAGCTCAAGAAGGCCGAGATCCCGCTGGTCGTGCCGTCCGTCCCGCTCCTGACGAAGACCGTCGAAGGCAGCTTCACGTTCCACTTCGCGAGCAACAGCCCGCTGGAGACCGGCTGCGCGATCGCGGACTACCGCGCCGACGGCGTCGAAGTGTGGAGCAGCCTCAAGGTGCCGATCGTGTTGCAGTCCGACATCGCGAAGAAGTACGGCGTCCCGCGCGACAGCGTGAAGGTGCACGTCACGCAGGGCGGCGGGTCGTTCGGCCGGCACCTCTTCAGCGACACCGCGCTCGAAGCGGTCGAGATCTCGAAGGTGATGGGCAAGCCGGTCAAGCTCATGTGGCACCGCACCGACGACTTCCGTCAGGGCCGCACCCACCCGATGGCCACGTCCCGGGTGCGCGCCACGTACCTAGCCGGCAACGTCCTCACCTTCGAACAACGGCACACGAGCGTCTCGACCGACTTCACCCACGGCTTGGGCGAGCTGCTCACCGCGATGTCGGCGAAGCTCCCCGGCGGCAACTACACCTTCGCCCAGTCGATCTTCGAGCTCACCGCGAACGTCCCGTACAACTACGGGGTCACGACGCAGCTGCTCAACGAGGTCGACATGGGCTTCAACACCGGCAGCATGCGCAACATCTATTCACCCGACGTGTGCGTAGCGCAGGAGTTGATCACCGACCAGCTCGCCAAACTCGCCGGCAAGAACCCCTACACGTTCCGCAAGGCGTTCCTGAAGACCGCGCGGTCCAAGGCCGTGCTGGACAAGGTTGCGGCAGTCGGCAGCTGGGGCCGCGCGATGCCCGCCGGCACCGCGCAGGGGATCGCGTTCCACGCCGAGTACAAGGGCGTCTGCGCCTGCCTGGTCGAGATCGACACCCGCCCCGCCGTGGTCAACCGCGAGATCCAGGACGCGTACACCGGGCCTCGGGTCACCAAGGTCGTCTTCGCCGTCGACGTCGGCCTGTGCATCAACCCCAAGGGCCTCGAGGCCCAGATGCAGGGCGGCATCATGGACGGCATCGCGCTCGCGCTGACGTCGAGCCTGCACCTGAAGAACGGCACGTTCCTCGAGGGCAGTTGGGACGACTACTACTACACCCGGCAATGGAACGTCCCCCCGTCGATCGAAGTCGTGATCATGCCGTCGACGAGCGAGAACCCCGGTGGCGCCGGCGAGTTCGGGGTCGCCGCGACGAAGGCCGCTGTCGCGTGCGCATACGCGCGGGCCACGGGGAAGATGCCGACCGCGTTCCCGATCAACCACGACCAGCCGCTGCGCTTCGAGCCCTATCCGACCGTCCCGCCCATCCCGCAGAGCCCGACCGACGGCCTGAGCTGAAGGAGCCATCGTGCCCACCCAAACGTTCATCGTGAACGGCAAGCAGGTCAGCGTGGATGTCGAGGACGACGTGCGGCTGCTCTGGGTCCTGCGGGATCTGCTCGGCGTCACCGGTCCCAAGTACGGCTGCGGCCTGAACGTGTGCAAGGCGTGCACGTCCTTCGTCAACGGCAAGAAGGTCAACGTCTGCGGAATCCCGGTGGGCGATCTCGCGCCGAGCGACGAGGTGACCACGATCGAGGGCCTGCCCGCGACCGTGGGTAAGGACCTGCACCCGATGCAGGAGGCCTGGCTCGAGATCGACGTCGCCCAGTGCGGCTACTGCCAGCCGGGGCAGATCATGAACGCCGTCGCGATGGTCTGGGAGGCCAAGGCCGCCGGCCGCGAGCTCACCGACGCCGACTTCGACCAGATCCGCAACATCTGCCGCTGCGGCACCTACCACCGGATCCGCGAGGCCATCCTGGCCGGGGCGCAGAAGATGTGAGGGCCGGGGACCCGCTAGGCGGAGTCGCTCGCCGCGCGGACCTGGCCGGCGGCGATCATGGCTTTCAGTTCGCGAACCTCGGCGGTCAAGACCGCGATGTCGGCGCGCGTCGCCGCTTCCGCCTGGTCCTCCTCCGCGCGGACCCGGTCGATGAGCCAGCTCGCCAGGGTCGCGGTCACCACGCCCAGCAGCGCGATGCCGCCCACCATGAGTCCGATGGCGACGGCGCGACCCGCTCCGGTGACGGGGAAGTTGTCACCGTAGCCGACGGTGGACACCGTGGTCGCCGCCCACCAGAGCGCATCCCGGAGGCTGGTGATGTTGGCGCCGTCGTGTCCACGTTCGGCGTCCAGCACGGCGAGCGAGGCGCAGAAGATGAGCAACGCCGTACCGCCGACAACGTAGATCACGATCCGTCCCCGCAGCGAGTCGGCCGCGCGCCGGTGCAGCACCCGTAACAGCATGATCAGGCGCAGCGGGCGGAGGAACGGCAGCGCGAGGATCAGGAGGTCCGGAAGGTGGCGCCAGAAGTAGCGCCACCGAGGTCGGGCCAGCGCCAGCCGGACCACGTAGTCGACCATGAACACGACCCACACGATCGTGACCACGAGATCGCAGAGGTCGCGCCATCCCCGGGCCAGTTCCGGTTGGATGATCGGCCACGCGTACGCGGCGAGGAACGCGATCGCGGCCAGGGCAAGGGGCCAGTTACCGACGCGCTCCCAGCGCCGCAGCCGCTCCTGCTCGACCTCGTCCGTTGCGTTCATGCGGGTACTCCTCGGCCGGTCGGGATGGCGCGCTACGTACGTATCATGCAGCCCGATTGCCCGGCGGCCGTGCTGGGCGCTACCTCTCTGGCACCCGGGTCGGGCGATGGTGCTCGAGCACGCAGCACTTGGCCCCGCCACCGGCCTTGCGGAGCTCGTCGGTCGACAGTGGTACGACCCGCAGCCCGCGTTCGGCGATCTGACGCGCCAGCCTGTCGCGCCCCGGAGCCATGATCACCGTCGAGCCGTCACTGACCATGTTGAGTCCGAGCGCCGCCGCGTCGTCCTCGGTCGCCAGGATCGCGTCGGGGAACAGGTCACTCAGCCGGGCCCGGCTCCTCGCATCGAACGCGCCGGACCAGTACGCGACCGTGTCCCCTGCCAGCCGCGCCAGCGCCGTGTCGAGGTGATAGAAGCGCGGATCGACCAGGGCGAGCGTGACGACGGGGATCCCGAAGAAGTCACCGACCTCGTCGGCGGCGCGGCGGTCGGACCGGAAGCCGCTGCCGGCGAGGATCCGCGAGCCGGTCAGCAGGAAGTCGCCTTCGCCCTCGTTGACGTGCCGGGCCTGCCGGATCTCGGTGATGCCCAGGTCGGCCAGAGCAGCCGCGAAGTGGGCCGATTCGCCGGCGCGCTCGGCGTGCCGGAACCGCGGAACCAGCGCCCGGTCACCGATCGCAACGCCGCCATTGGCGGCGAAGACCATGTCGGGCTGGTCGGGCTGCGGGTCAACGACGTGCACGGTGTGGCCGAGCTGGACGAGCCGATCGTGCAGCTGTTGCCATTGCGCCACTGCGCGGGCCGCATCGACCGGCTCGTCGAGCTGCATCCACGGGTTGATGCTGTAGCGCACGGCGAAGTAGGTGGGCGGGCACATCAGGTAGTGCCGACCCGGTGGCGGCGCCGAGGCCGGGCGCGCGGGAACCTCGGCGGACTCGGACCTCACGGGTCAGGAGATTCCCGCCCGGCCCGATTCCATAACGAGGACGCGCTCCCGGCGAGCATAGAGTCACGGGCTCTCGGCGAGCACAGGGTCAAGCGTCGCGCCGCTCCAGCGGGTGCACGGCCGGTCCCTCGAGCACGCCGCCGTCCACGTCGAAACGCGAGCCGTGGCACGGGCAGTCCCAGGAACGCTCGGCACTGTTGAAGCGCAGCAGGCACCCCAGGTGGGTGCAGCGCACCGACACCGCATGTAGCGCGCCGTCGTCATCGCGAAAGACACCCTTGCGGCCGAGCCCATCGGGCAGAACGCGAGCCTCTCCGGCCGGGATGTCATGCGCGGCCCGCGCGCCCAGAGGACGGATCCGGTCGCCCACCATGTCCACGGCGAACCTGGTGCCGAGCTGCGCCACCTCGTGCAGCGACCGGGGTGACAGGCGGTTCGGGGAGAACGTGCCGGCCCACGGGTTGTGCCGCCCGGCGATCCCGTCGGCGAGGACCTGGCCCGCGAACGTCGACGTTGCCAGACCCCACTTCATGAATCCGGACGCCACCCATAGCCGCGAGGAGCCGGGCCGGTACGGGCCGATCACCGGCAGATGGTCGTAGTGCACGGGATCCTGGGCGGACCAGCGGTGGGTGACGGATGCGACATCCCAGTGGGTGCGGGCGAACTCCTCCAAGCGTGCGAACCGTTCGGGCGTCGCCTCACCGGCGCCGGCCGAATGGCCCTCGCCGCCCACGATGAGCAGGTCGCCGTCGGATCGAATCGAGTGGGTCGGGCGACCGGCGCTGATGGACATGCCCTGGGGTGGCGCGCCGGCTTTCAGGCGGACGGCGATGCAGTACGAGCGTTGCGCGGTGAACCGGGCGAAGTACAGGCCACGGTCCAGGAACGGGTAGTGGGTCGCCACGACGACGTGTTCGGCCCGCACCTCGCCGTCCGCGGTGCGCACCCGGCACGGCTGGCCCTCGTCCACGCCGAGCGCACGGCTCTGCTCGAAGATGTAGGACCCGTTCCCGTCGATAGCGGCGGCGAGACCTTGGACGTAACGCACCGGGTGCAGCTGGAGCTGCTCGTCGAGCCGGACGGCACCGTGCACCGGAAACGGGAGGTCGGCCGCGTCGACGAGTTGGACCGCCAGACCCGCCTGGGCCGCGGCGCCGGCTTCGCGCTGGACCTCGGAGCGGTCGCTCTCCTCGGCCGCGTAGGTGAACGCCGGGCGTCGCTCCAGCGCGCACTCGATGGATTCCTGCGCGACGATCGTGGCGAGTTGCTCGACCCCGGCGACACTGGCCTCGGCGTAGCTGGCGGCGGTCGCGTTCCCGTGGCGGTTTCGGATTGTCGTGTAGATCGTGGACTGCAATGCACTCACCTTGGCAGTCGTGCAGCCGGTTACTCCGCTTCCCACCCGGGCCGCTTCGAGGACGGCCACCCGCGCGCCGTCGCGATGCAGCTCCCGGGCCGCAGTGAGCCCGGCGATGCCGCCGCCGATCACGGCGACATCGACCTCGATGTCACCGGTCAGCTGGGGGTAGTGCGTGGACGGGGCGGTGTCGAGCCACAGCGATTGGGCGCCTGAGGTGGTTTCGGCCATCCTCGGGCATTCCCGAAGCCGGCTGCTGCGCAAACCGGTTCGAGCTGACCGAGCGAGCCGCCTACTCCCCTCTGGTCACGACAGGGTGAGTGCCGCATCGTCGGCGAAGAAGGCGACGGCGCCCGCCGGTACCGCCGCCACGCTCGCGGCGAAGTCCAGGCTGGAGCCGGTGCGGGTCGGCTGGTACGAGACCGTCACCTGTTGCCACGAGGTGGTCAGAGTCACCGTGGCGCTCGACGAACCGAGCACCGTGCCCCCGTTGAGCTCGCTGAGCTGCAGGGTCAGGGTCGCGCCGGCGGTGGCGCCCTTGACCCACAGGCTGGCGCGGTACGTCCCGGCCGATGTCCGCTTCACCGAGCTTTGGCCGTCGTCGAGCGTGCACGTGCCCGCCGTGCTACCCGTCCGCGTCAGCCGTGCGGCCCAGCTACCGGTGTGGCCGCCGGACACCCTAGCCAGCGTCACACTGGAGCTGTTCGTCGTCCAACCATTCGTGTTGCTCTCGAAGCCGCTATTGCTGATCAGGTTCTGCTGGGACACAACCGGCTGCGATGCGCTCGACGACAGGCCCACGGTGTCCTTCACCGTCACGGTGAGCGTGAACGTCCCAGTCCTCGTGTACGTGTGTGTCGTGATCGGCGAGGTCTGGGTGACGACCGAGGAGCCGTCCCCGAAGTTGAACGCATACGACGCGATCGGTGCCGGATCGGTGTCGGTCGACGCCGACGCGTCGGCCGTCACCGAGAGTGGGGCCACTCCCGACGTCGGCGTCACGGTGAGCCGGCTGACCGGCGCCGTGTCGGGCGTGATCTGCACGACCTGGCTGTTCGTCGTCTCGACGTTTCCGGCCGTGTCCCAGGCCCGGAACTTGATCGTGCTCGTCGTCGTGACCGAGAACGGCGCCGTGTAGGTCGGGCTGGTCAGCGTCGGGTCGGTCCCGTTCGTCGTGTAGTGGATGCTCGCGACCCCGGAACCGCCGGCGTTGTCGGACGCGGCCAGCGAGATCGAGGCCGAGTTGAAATAGGAGGTGCTCTGACAGGCGGCGTTGTTGCACTGGATCGTGGAGACCGGAGAGGTGCCGTCGATGCGGATGAGCTGGCTCTTGACCGCCTCGATATTTCCCGCGGTGTCCCAGGACCGGTAACTGACCGTTGTTGTGCTCGCCACGCTGAACGGCCCGGAGTAGGTGGGGCTCGCCAGCGTCGGGTTGGTTCCGTCGGTCGTGTAGTGCGTGCTGGTGACCCCGGCGCCGCCC
>DATAQD010000233.1:0-9361 GCA_036264855.1 Jatrophihabitans sp.
GGGCATACAGATTCGTGCGGGCATTAGCGTGAGCCATCGAGGACCTCCGTGGTCGGACTGAATGCGAGACACATCCACTCCGCCCGGAGGTCCTCCCAATATCAAGCCGCCACGCCGTCAACAACCTCCCGGGTCACTACACCTAACCGGCATTGAGTCCGGTGTCGGGGCACTTATCTGCGTAACGCACACTGGACGGCGATGAAACGCCTTTTCGCCGCCCTCGCCGCCGCCGCGCTGGCGGTCTCGATGCTGTCGGCCTGCACGGGCAAGGACGCCGTCAACCAGACCACCACCGGCGATTACACGTTCCAGCAGGCAACCAATATTGGTTCGCTCATCGCCGTCGGGTCGCGCAGGAAGGCAGAAGACCTCAGCGGGACCCTGCTCAGCGGGGGCCGGACGAGCCTGCGCGACGACGCCGGCAACGTCGTCCTCATCAACTTCTGGGCCACGTGGTGCCAGCCTTGCATCATCGAGACGCCGCAGCTGGACGCCCTGTACCGGCGGGTTCACGCCAAGGGCGTCGACTTCCTCGGCATCAACACGAAGGACCAGCGGAGCAAGGCCGAGTCCTTCGTCCGCGACAACGACATCAGCTACCCGATCGTCTTCGACGAGGAGGGCCAGGCGGCGCTGCAGCTGGGCAACCTGCCCGCGGCCAGCCTGCCGTTCACCGTCATGATCGACAAGCAGCAGCGCGTGGCGGCGGTGTACACCGGGCGGCTCTCGCCGAAGGATCTCGAGCCGGTGATCAACAAGCTGCGCGCGGAATCCTGACATGCCCCTCGCCGACGCCGGCTTCGCCCATACCGTGACTGACGGGCCGCTGCTCGTCGCCGCCGGTGTCGCGGCGCTGGTCGGCCTCGTCGGATTTCTCTCGCCGTGCGTGCTGCCGCTGGTGCCCGGATACCTGTCCTACGTCGCCGGCCTGTCCGGGGACGCCGATCGGCCCAGCCAACGCCGGATGGTGGCCGGTTCGCTGCTGTTCGTCCTCGGCTTCACGGCTATCTTCGTCGCGCAGGGCGCGGCCTTTGGCGGTCTGGGCGGGACGATCCGGGCGCACCAGCGAGCGATCGAGATCGTCCTCGGCGTCGTGACCATCGTCATGGGCGTCGTGTTCCTCGGCGGAATCTCGTTCCTGCAGCGTGAGTTCCGCATCCACCGGCTGCCGCGCGCTGGGCTGCTGGGTGCGCCCCTGCTGGGTGCCGCGTTCGGGTTGGCGTGGGCGCCGTGCCTGACTCCGACGTTCGGCGCGGTCTACTCGATGGCCTTGACGGAGGGGACGGCCGGTCGCGGCGCGTTCCTCACCGTCTTCTACTGCCTGGGGCTGGGCATCCCGTTTGTCCTCGTCGCGCTCGGCTTCGGCTGGGTGACGCGGGTGCTCGGTTACCTGCGGCGCCACGTACGGGTGGTCAGCGCGGTCGGCGGCACGCTGCTGATCGTCATCGGCCTGCTCCTCGTCACCGGCGAGTGGTCCCAGCTCATGGACAACCTGCGCGCCCAGGTCGGCCCCGCGTCCGGGTTCGAGATATGACCCACCACGCGCTGCTGGCGCTCCTTGCGGTCGCGGGGGCCCCGCAATGAACGCGATCGTGCGACCACTGCGCACGGCCTGGCGCCGGCTGACCTCGATGCGGACCGCGCTGATCCTGCTGTTCCTGCTCGCGGTGGCCGCGGTGCCCGGCTCGCTGCTGCCGCAGCGTCCGCTCAACCCGGGCAAGACCTCCAGCTACATCACCGCGCACGGCGGATGGGGACGCTTCCTCGACGCGGTCGGCATGTTCGACGTTTTCGGGTCGGTGTGGTTCGCGGCCATCTACCTGCTGCTGTTCGTCTCGCTGGTGGGCTGCCTCATCCCGCGGATCCGGGTGCACGCCCGCGCGATGGCGCGCAAGCCGCTGCCGGCCCCGCGCAATCTCGATCGACTGCCCGAGTCCGGCCGGTTCGAGACGCCCGACCCGCCGGAGGCGTATACCGAGGCGGCCCGGGGCGCGCTGGGCCGTCGGTGGCGCACCGAAGTGCGCACCGAGGAGTCCGGCGCGCTCACGCTGTCCGCCGAGAAGGGCTACAGCCGCGAGACCGGAAACTTGATCTTCCACGTCTCTCTCCTGGCGACGCTCCTGCTGATCGCCGTCGGCCGCCTCTACACCTACGAGGGCACCCGGATCGTCGTGCAGGGCCACGGCTTCTGCAACACCGTCGTCGAGTACGACGTGTGGCGGCCCGGACGGTTCGCCGCCGAGGGCAAGGTTGGCCCGGCTCCGTTCTGCATCACCAAGATGTCGAAGTTCACCGCTCGGTACAGCGCGACGGGCGAGCCGGAGGACTTCCGGGCCGACGTCACCTACCAGCCGTCGGTGGGTTCGGCGACCAAGCACACGACGATCACGGTCAACCACCCGCTGCGGCTGCAGGGCGACCGCGTCTACCTGGAAGGGCACGGGTTCGCGCCGCGGATCACGGTGCGGATGCCCGGACGCGCCCCGACGACCGACACCGAGGTGTTCCTGCCCACCGATGCCTCGACGCTGCTGTCGGAAGGCAGCTTCCAGGAGCCGGGCCAGCCAGGGGCCAAGCAGGACATCGGGATCAAGGGCCTGTTCGCGCCGACCCCGGTGGACGCGGGCAACGGGCTGATCACCTCGGTGTCGCCCCAGGTCACCGCTCCGATCCTGTCGATCTTCATCTACAAGGGTGACCTCAACAACAACGGGGTGCCGCGCTCGGTCTACACCCTCGACACGTCGAAGATGAAGCAGATCGCCAAGGCGAATCTGCGCATAGGCGAGACCAAGGCGCTGCCCGGCGGTGGCTCGGTAACCTTCGACGGTTGGGAACCGTGGGCGAACCTGCAGGTCTCGCACGATCCGGCGCAGGGCTACCTGCTGTTCTCGGCGCTAGGCATGGTGCTCGGCCTGTTCGGCTCGCTCGGTGTGCGCCGCCGCCGGCTGTGGCTGCGAATCGCCCCGCTGCGCCCGGACGAGGGCGGGTCGCCTACCGTAGTGACGGTCGGCGGTCTGGCCCGCAGCGACTCCGGAAACTTCACGACGGAGTTCTCGGCGCTGCTGGCCCGGTTGAGCGCGGCGGCAACGCCGGTGAACGAGGCGTACCGCAGCACGCTGCAGATCACGATGGACGACACGATCGGGGCGGGAAAGGACTGACCGTGGCAGGGATCAACGGCAACATGGCCCATCTGTCCGACGGGCTGTTCACGACGGCGATCGCCGTGTACGCGCTGGCGATGGTCGGCTACACCGCCGAGTACGCGTTCAGCCGGGTGGGCCGCAAGCTTGACGCCGGTGTGCCTGCGCGCGAGCTGGTCGGGGCGGGCGGTCCGCCCGTGGGAGTCGGGCCGTCGACTCCCGCCGTCCCTGATCTGCCCGCCGGCGCCAAGGGCCGCCGTCGGTTCGCCCACCGGATGGGACGCCTGGCGGTCGCGCTGACCGTGTTGGGCGCCCTGGTGCACACCGCCTCGATCGCGGTCCGTGCCGGTGCCGTCGACGCCGTGCCGTGGTCGAACATGTACGAGTTCGCTTCGGTGGCCGGACTGGTCGGGGTCCTGGCCTTCCTCGCCGTCATGTGGAAGGCACCGCAGATCCGGTTCCTGGGTGGCTTCATCCTGTTGCCGGTCATCCTGATGATGTTCCTGGCCGGGACGGTGTTGTACTCCCAGGCCCAGCCGCTCGTGCCGGCGCTGCAGTCGTACTGGCTGGCCATCCACGTGACGCTGGTGTCCATCGCCGAGGGGGCGTTGATGACCAGTGCCGTGCTGACGACGTTGTTCCTCGTCAAGCAGCGGCACGATCGGAACAGCGGACGGGTCGGCTACCGGCGCAACGCGCTCGGCAAGCTGGCCGAACGCCTGCCCCCCGCCGCCACGCTGGACAAGGCGGCGTACCGCGTCGTCGCGTTCTCCTTCCCGCTGTACACGGTCGCGATCATCTGCGGCGCGATCTGGGCCGAGGCGGCCTGGGGCCGCTACTGGGGCTGGGACCCCAAGGAGACCTGGGCGTTCATCGTCTGGGTCATCTACGCCTGCTACCTGCACGCGCGCGCGACCGCGGGCTGGAAGGGCCGGGCGGCCGCGTGGGTGAACCTGGCCGGCTTCGGGGCGATCACATTCAACTTCCTGATCGTCAACATCGTGGTGTCCGGCCTGCATTCGTACGCGGGCCTGAGCTGACCGGTCGATTGTCCGCGGTTCGTGGTGCTGTGCCCCCGACGAAGCGCGGCGAACTCGCTGGGGCGGGCGCCCGGCATTCGGTCAGACGAGCGCCGCGGCCATGGCGTCGGCGATGAACGCGGCGTACCGCGCCCGCGTCCAATTTCGGCGCAGCACGAGCACTTCGTAGAGCTCGGAGGCGCTGAACATCCATAGGATGTCGGTCACCTGAGCCAGGCCGAGCCCCCGTCGGACGCCGCCGGTCTTGAGCAGCCGCCGAGCGTTGTGCCGCATGCGAATCAACCGCTGCTGCTCGGATTCGGCCAGCAGCGCCGCCATGGCCTCGTCACTGTCGGACGCCGCGCGGACCAGCAGCAGGATCGGCACCACCTCGAAGGTGACCTCGGCGTTGAGCCGGGCCCAGTTGCGCAGCATCTGCTCGGCGTCGGTTTCCGTGGCACTCATCGCGTCCGACCGGACCGGGGCCGGCACGTCACCGCGGCCGGAGAGGGCCCGTTCCCAGATGGCGCGGACGAGTCCCGGCTTGCCGCCGAACGACTTGTAGACCGTCTCGATGGACACCCCGGCATCACCGGCGACCGCGGCGACGGTAGTCGCCGCGTACCCGTCGGCGAGGAAACGGCGCCGGGCGGCGGCGAGTACCGCGTTGCGGGTCAGCTCGGCCTGCTGCTTGCGCCGGGTCGAGTCGTACCGCCTGGTCTTGACTTCAGTCACAATCAGTTCCATAGTGTTGTATCGAATACAGCGCACTGTATCAAACGAGGAGTTCAGCATGGGGGACGCGCTGGAATGGATCGACCGGTTGGTGGCGGCGACGAACGCGCACGACCTCGAAGGCCTCGTCGACTGCTTCGCCGATGACTACGTGAACGTCATGCCGGCCCACCCGACGCGTGGGTTCGGCGGCCGCGAGCAGGTCCGCAAGAACTGGTCGGCGTTGTTCGCGACCATCCCGGACATCTCGGTGCGGGTGCTCGGTCGCACTCTGGACGGCGACACCCTGTGGACCGAGTGGGGGATGTCCGGGACGCGGTGTGATGGGGCAGCGCACCGGATGTGCGGCGTCATCCTGTTCGGCGTCGTCGACGATCGGGCGAAGTGGGCGCGCTTCTACCTCGAGCCGGTCGACGAGCACAGCGGCGACGCGGATGAGTTCGTTCGCAGCCTCACGGTGGACCAGGCATGATCCTCGTAGTGGGCGGCACCGGGCGCCTCGGTAGCCTCGTAGTCCGATCGCTGGCGGCCGCCGGAACGCCGGTGCGCGTGCTGACCCGTGATACCCAACGGGCGGCGGGGTTGCCCGCCGCGATCGTCACGGGTGACCTGCGCGACGCAGCGAGCCTCGACGCGGCCGTCGCCGGGTGCACCACGGTGGTTTCCGCGGCGCACGGTTTCGTCGGCGGACGCCATGGCGGCCCAGAGGCCGTCGACCGAGCCGGCAACTTCAACCTCCTCCGGGCAGCAGTCGCGGCCGGCGTGGATCACGTCGTGCTGACCTCGGTGCACGGGGCCGCGCCGGAGCATCCGATGTCACTGCACCGCGCGAAGTACGCCGCCGAGCAGGCGCTACGGCCGAGCGGGTTGTCCTGGACGATCGTGCGCGCCACTGCCTACCTCGAGACGTGGATGGAGATCGTCGGGGGCAAGCTGGCCGACGGCGGTCCCGGTCTGGTCTTCGGCCACGGCGACAACCCGATCAACTTCGTATCAGTCGTCGATGTCGCGCAGATCGTCGTGGCGACGGTCGTCGATCCGGCGCTGCGCGCGGAGCTGATCGAGGTCGGAGGGCCGGAGAACCTCACGCTCCGCGATCTCGCGCGGCGGCTCGGCGCGACGCGGGTGAAGCAGATACCGCGCCCAGCGCTTCGGGCCATGTCCGTGCTCGCCCGGCCCGCCGCCCCGGCCTTCGCCCGCCAGGCGCGCGCCGCCGTCGTCATGGACACCACTGACATGACGTTCGACGCGGCGCCCCTCGCCCGTCGCTTCCCGCAGATCGCGTGGCGCCGATTGTCCGACGTGCTCGAGCCGTCGGCCGCGTGACCCGTAGCGGTGGAGCGCTCCGGTCATGACGCGGCCGCCGGGATCAGGTCGTTGATCTGCGCGCCCATGTCGGTGCCGAAGAGCCGGAACAGGCCGGTCGACCCGGACGAGAAGCCGGCCGCGCCAACGCTGCCGTTGTTGTCGGCACCGGTGAGCCGGCCGAATCCGTTGTCGCCGAAGATCAGTTCGAGGACGCTGTTGTTCGTCGAACCGCCGATGTAAGGACGTGAGCCGGCCGGCCACAGTTCGACCAGCGCGACCCGCCATCCGGCGGCGACGACCAGCGCGCCGCCCGCGGCGAGCGCGTGTCGCAACCGTTGGCGCAGCGAGGTCGGCGCCGCGACCAGGTCGGCCATCGCGAACGCCGGCACGATGAGCCCTTGCAGCATCGTGGTCAGGAAGGCGAAGCCGAGCAGCGCGCCGGCCAGCATCAGCCAGCGCGGCCGGGCGCCCTCGATCGCGCGCACCGTGGCGTACGCGGCCGCCGTCATCAGCAGCACGATCTCGACGTCCACCGTCGCGATCTCGGGCATCGCCGGATCGGCGAGCGCAGTCATCCGCGGCCCCTCCCGCCGATTTCAATTCCGGGTGAGATACAGCGCCAGCGCCGGACAGGCCGCGACGGCGCCCCGGACTTCCAGCTCGTCGACTGAGTGGACGGCGGTGTGGTGCAGAACCGGGAAACCCCACTCGTCCCGGCCGACGCGTTCGGGCAACAGGACGTGACACAGCCCGTGCCCGTCGCAGCGCGTCCAGTCGATGGACAGCGTGGCGAGGTCCGGCTTCGCGGACGGCGCGGTCACGACGCTGCTCCGATCGGGAGCCGCCCGAGGACCGGTCGCCCGCAGCCACCGGACGCGAGGTGCCGATCGGTCTCCTCGTGCAGCAGGTGCAACCCGGACGTCACGAAACGGGCCGCCCCGTCGGGGTGCGCGCACGCGCCGCGTCCGTTCACCGCGCGGGCGTGGTCCAGCGCCGGCGCCACGGCCGGATGCCCGCACGCCAGCGCGGCGACGTCGGCCGCGAGCGCGGGCAGGCCGAATCGGCAGGGGCCGCACTGCTTCGCGGACTCGGCGGCCAGCCAGGCGGTGACCCGGGCGAGTTCGCCGAGCGCGCAGGTCGCGTTGTCGACCACCAGGACGACGCCGGCGCCGAGCGTACCGCCGGCCGACGCCACACCGTGCCGGCTCAGCCGGATCTGCGGGATCGGCGCCAGCCAGCCGCCGTGATAGCCGCCGACCACCACGGCCTGCGGATCGGGGGCCGCCCCCGCCGCGGCGAGAACGATGCCCAGCGGTGTGCCCAGGGGGATCTCGACCACGCCCGGACGCGAGACCGCGCCGCCGACGGTCAGCAGCGTGGTGCCCGGTTCGGTGACCGTGCCGGTCTCGGCGAAGCGGTGCGGGCCGATCCGCAGCAGCACCGCGAGCTGGGCGAAGGTCTCGACGTTGGCCACCAGGTCCCCGTCGGCCGTCGGCGGTGTGCGCCGGCCGGTCGGGATCGCCGGGCCCCCGTTCAGGGCCCGCACCACCGCGCGTGCCTCTCCGGCCACGAAACCACCGGGGACCACGCGGACGCCGATCCGTCGGCCGTCCGAGCGCTGTCCGGCGGCGGCGCGCACGACCTGGGCGGTGCGCTCGGCGTGCACGGCCACGGTGATGTCGCGCGCGCCGATGGCCGCGGCGACGGCAAGGGCGCCGTCGAGCACGAGCTGCGGCGTACGGCGCAGCAGCACGCGATCTTTGCGGCTGGCCGGCTCGCTCTCGGTGCCGTTGACGATCACCCGCCGCGCCCCGCCGCGGGGCAGGGACCGTAGCTTGGCGGCGAGCGGGAAGCCGGCGCCGCCGCGGCCGGCCAACCCGCTCGCGTCCAGGTATGCCAGCACGCGGTCGAGGTCGGCGATCGGCAGCGGACCGTGCGCGGCGTGGTGGCCGCGTGCGTCCAGCGTCTCGGCGTCGGCCAGGCCGGCCAGCAGGCGGGGGGATCCGATCGACCACGCCGTCGTGTCGAGCGGTGTCTTGGCTGGCCGGTTGAGCAGGGTGGTCATCGGGAGGCTCCAACGGAGACGGGGGCGGGCGGTTGAGCAGTTGGCGCCCGGTCGGCGAACCGGTCGCCCGGGACCCGGCGGCGGACCTGCACCACGCGCAGCGAAACCGAGCCCAGGACGGCGACCAGGCAGGTGACATAGATCAGCCGAACCCACCCGACCGAGCTGTCCGTGCCGGCGGTGAAGCCGTGCAGCATGGCCGCGATCCAGCCGACGTAGGCCATCCCGTGCAGCCCGCGCCAGACGCGGACGGCGCGGGGCGACGCGGCCAGCCGGCCCCGGGCCAGGCCGAGCACCCCCACGCCGATGAAGGTGAAGGCGGCCAGCGAACCGAGGGCGACCGCGGTCGGGCGGTACGCGGCGGTGAACGGGATCAAGGCGCCGCGCCAGCCGACGTGCGCGTACGAGTCGGCCAGGATCGTCATGATGTGCAGGGCGAGGACGGTCAGCCCGAGTCCGGCGCAGGCCCGATGCAGGTACTGCACGACGTAGCGTCGCGCTGGGTCGCCGGGCCGTGAGACGAGGGCACCCAGGCAGGTCGACAGGCTGAGCAGGATGAGGGCCGAGAGTCCGGCCCCGCGTGCCATGAACCAGATATTCATTCGGGGTCCCTGCGGAATCGTGGAGCGCCAGCGGAGCGGTTTCGTGGGGCGCTGGTCATGCCGCCGCGCTTTGACGGGTGGTCGGCCAACCCGCGGTGGTGCGCACAGTCCCGTGCTGGTCGACGAGCCGGGCGGCCAAGCCGCGGTGCTCGAGCCACGGCACCGCGTCCTCGCCCTTGACTATCGCGGCCGTGCTCGCAACGTTGGCCGCGAGTGCGCTCTCGGCCGCGACGGTGGCGGTGCGCCAGGGACCGTCCGCCGGCAGCCCGGTCGCCGGATCGAGGATGTGGTGCATCGGCCGGCCGGCCCGCGTCCACGTCCGCACGGTGGTCGTCGACGTCGTCAAGCCGCCCCGGCGCACCAGGACGAGTTCACCGTCGCCGCCTTCGCGCTCGGCGACCTGGACGCACCACCCGCCCGGCCAATCACCGGCCACGGCGAGGTCGCCGCCGATCTCGACGAGTACCGCCGTGCCGTAGCGGG
>DATAQD010000254.1:0-15706 GCA_036264855.1 Jatrophihabitans sp.
ACTCCAGCCGCGACACGCTCGACGCCCTGGCCGCGACGTTGTAACCACCGAGTGGATCACCTTTTCCGCCCGGCCGGTCGATGTGGGCGCGAAACGCGGTCACGACCGACAACGACCTGATCGACAAAGTCCAGACCGCCACGTACCAGCCCACCACCGACCGGACCGCCGCGGACCGGTCAGGGCGCGGCGCTGACCTCGACCGGGATCCCGTTGAGTGCCGCGGTGCCGGTGAGCGCGTCCACCAGCAGGTCGTCGGCGAGCAGGTTCGAGTTGACGCCGGCATGGGCGCTCGCCACCGCCGTCCGCACGCCGTCGACATCATGGCCCCACCCGTGCGGGATGCTGATCACGCCCGGACGGATCGTCTCGGTGATCTCGACCGGGACCCGCACCTCGCCCACGCGCGAGCGCACCAGCGCCGGTGCCCCGTCGGTCAGCCCGAGTCGTCCGGCGTCGTCCGGATGGACCTGCGCGGTGCACCGGTTGGCCCCGCGCACCAGCGGCGCGATGTTGTGCATCCACGAGTTGTTCGAGCTCAGCTGCCGCCGCCCGATCAGCACCATGTCCACGTCCTGCGGCGGGCGGTCGAGCGTCGCGGTCAGCCGCGCGACGTCCCCGACGATCGGCCCGGAGGCCAGTTCGATGCGCCCGCTCTCCGTCGCCAAGACGTCGGGTAGGCGGGGAGTCAGGGCACCGAAGTCGATGCCGTGCGGCGCCGCCTCGAGGTCGGCCAGCGTCACGTCGTACGGACCGCTGCGCAGCATCAGATCGATCAGCCGTGCGGGTCCGACGCGGTCGCCGGCGAGGGCGACGTCGACCCCGGCCCGGCTGGCAACCTCGCCGGCGACGAAG
The DNA here is from genome assembly GCA_036264855.1 of Jatrophihabitans sp. Lineage (GTDB taxonomy): Bacteria > Actinomycetota > Actinomycetes > Mycobacteriales > Jatrophihabitantaceae > Jatrophihabitans. Next base: position 856 of record DATAQD010000254.1, read on the forward strand.
GCGTCGATCGCCTCGATGTCGGCATTGGCGCCCTGCCCGGTGAGCACGCCGACCAAGCGCAGCATCGTTTGCCACTCCTGCGGCAAGTCCGACGCCAGCACGGCCGGCGTCCAGTTGGCGACGTTGCGCACTGCGAACTGGTACAGCACGAGGTCGAAATGCGGCCGCGCGAACGGTGTCGGGCCGGGCAGGATCACGTCCGCGTGCCGGGTGGTCTCGTTGAGGTAGATGTCGACCGACACCATGAAGTCGAGTTGCTCGAGGGCGTCGGACAACCGCGCCGCGTTGGGCGTCGACAAGCACGGATTGCCGCTCGTCGTGATGAGGGCCCGGACCTGCCCGTCGCCGGGCGTCAGGATCTCTTCGGCCAGGGTGGCGACCGGCAGCTCGCCGAGCACCTCGGGCAGCTCGCGGACCCGGCTGGTCCACCTCGCGTGCCGGAACGGGCGCCGACGTCCCGGGGCGCTGTTGGCCTGGCCCGCCGCGGCCAAGGGGAACATCGCGCCGCCCTCGCGGTCCAGATTCCCGGTCAGGACGTTGAGCACGTCGACCAGCCAGCTGGCCAGCGTCCCGAAGGCCTGGGTGGTCGTCCCCATCCGCCCGTAGACGGCGGCCCGCTCGGCCGTCGCGAGTTCGTGCGCCAGCCGGCGGATGTCCTCGGCCCGCAGTCCGGTGTGGGCCGCGACCGCCTCGGGGGAGAACGGCTTGGCGAGGACGCTGATCTCGGCCAGGCCGTTGACGTGCTCGGCCAGCCGGCCCAGGTCGGCGAGACCGTCCGCGACGATCACCTGGACCAGCGCGAACAGCAGCAGCGCGTCCGTCCCGGGCCGGATCGCGACGTGTTCGTCGGCGATCTCGGCGGTTCGCGAGCGGCGCGGGTCGACGACCACGATCTTGCCGCCGCGCGCCTGGATGCCGCGCAGCCGGCCGCGCACATCCGCGGCCGTCATCAGGCTGCCGTTCGAGACGAGCGGGTTCGCGCCCAGCATGAGCAGGTACTCGGTGCGATCGAGATCAGGCACCGGGACGGTGAGCGGATCGCCGAACATGTACCCGGCCGAGAAGTGCTTGGGCATCTGGTCGACGGTGCTGGCCGAGTACACGTTGCGCGTCCCCAGCGACTTGATGAACACCCGGTTGTAGAGCAGCGCAGACAGGTTGTGCGCGGACGGGTTGCCGAGGTAGACGGCCACGGCGTCACGCCCGTGCTCGGAGATGACGCCGTTGAGTCCGGCGTCGATCGCGGCGAACGCCTCGTCCCAACTGACCGCGACGAACTCGCCGTCGCGCTTGAGCAGGGGCTGACGCAGCCGGTCGGGGTCCTCGTGCAGGCCGGCGAGTGACGCACCCTTCGGGCAGATGTAGCCGGCCGAGAACACGTCGTCGGGATCGCCGCGGACCGCGCTCACCGAGGTACCGTCCAGGGTGATCTTCAGCCCGCAGGTGGCCTCGCACAGCGGACAGGTGACGAACGCAGTGGTCATGGCTCCACTCTGGCAGCCCGGGGCGAACCGGACCATCCAGCATGGTCAGGCCGTGAGTCGCGGTGGGGTCACGCCTGGGTCAGCAACTCTATGTTGTGGCCGACCGGATCGGCGAAATACAGCCCGCGGCCGCCGTTCCAGGTATTGATCTCGCCCGGCGTGGAGTGTTGGGGATCGGCCCAGAACCGGACGCCGGAGCTGCGGATTCGCGCCCACGCAGCGTCGAACGTCGCGTCGTCGACCAGGAAGGCGTAGTGCTGCGAGGTGATCTCCTCGCTCGTTTCCGCGTAGTCCAGCGTGACGGCATTGCCCAACTGCAGCGGCAGGAACGGCGGCGTCGGCGCACCCACCGGGATGCCGAGAAGGTCGGCGAGGAAGTGCGCGGACGCAGCCTTGTCGCGCGCCCAGACGATCGTGTGGTTGAGCTCGATCATGTCGACTCCGCTTTCACTGGCCGGTCAGCGTGGCGACGACGGGCGCGAATTGGTCGATGTACTCGGCGTTGACCGTGACGTACGACGCGCCGAACCGCTCGCGTCGACGCTGCAGTTCCTCGACCATCTGCGGGACGGATCCGCGCAGGATGACCAGCGAGTCGTTGGCGATCAGGGTCGCCGCATCGGCGCCGATGTAGCGCTGCGCATGCGGCGGCACGTCCTCGCCCACGACGAACAGGTTCATCAGCACCTCGAGCTGCGCGGTTCGCTGGCCGCCGCGCGCCCGCAGATCGGCGAGCTGCGCGGCGACGTCGTCGCGGGCGGTGAGTGCGCCAGCGGCGATGGTGACGATGTCGGCCTTCTCGGCGGCGAGCGCCCTCGCCCGGGGACCGCCGACTGCCATCAGGACGGGCGTGTGCAGGGCGCCGTCGAGCTCGCGCAGCCGGTCGATTGTGGCCGCCACCTGAGCCAGCCGCTCGGCCGGGGAGCCGTACGGCAGGCCAACCCGGGTGGTCCATTGCTCGACGTCCGGCCGTCCGGTCCCGATGCCCATCTCGAACCGGCCTTCGGTCAGCACGGACAGGCTGTGCGCGTCCCAGGCCGCCGAACCCGCGGGACGCAGTGGCGCGGCCAGCACGTAGGTCCCGACCGCGATGTCGGCCGACGCGGCCGCGGTGGCGAGGGCGGGAAAGGGTGAGAGCAGGTGCGGGACGTCGGGCATGAGCAGCGTCGCGTAGCCGAGCTCGGCCGCCCGCACTGCGAGCGAGCGCCACTCTGATGCGTTGTCTCGCGGTGCGCCGGTGACGCCAAAGCGGAACGGGCGGATGTCGGTCATCATGGCTCCCGGGGTCAGTTCGTTCTCACTGTCAATTATTACCCTATATGAATCATTCGTCAACCGAATCATTGGACGAGGCGAGAGGGCGTGCTGTACTTCCGGACGTGATCGACCTCGACGCCCTGGAGGCGGCGGGCGTGCGCGACGCACCCGGCCGGCGTCCGCTGATCGAGTACCTGGTCTCGCTCGGCTTCACCGCCGACGACATGGTCGAGGCCGAGAAACACGGCCGGCTGTTCGCATTGGCCGGGGATGCGATCGTCCGCTCCGGACGCCGCGTGCACAGCCTGCGCTCGGCCGCCGAGTCGCTGCAGCTGCCACTGGCCGACGTCGAGCACGCCTGGGCGGCGCTCGGGCTGACGGTCGCCGACGTGGACCAGCTGGCGCTGAGCCCGGCCGACCTTGACGGGTTGCGCACCTGGGCCGAGCTGTCCACGCTCATCGGAGCGGACGTCGCGCTCGGTGTGGCTCGCGTCCTCGGCGCCGGCTTGGCCCGGCTGGCCGAGGCCGAGTCGTCCGCGATCCGCGCCGGTATCCCCGCGGTCCAGATCAACCACACCTTCGACGAACTCGAAACCGCGCGCGCCTACGCCGGGGTCGCCGGGTTCGTCCCGCGCATCGGCGTCCTGATCGACGCCGTCCACCGCCAGCACATCGAGAGCGCGCGGGTGTACTTCGAGGGCGTGGTCCTCGACACGTCCGCGACGGTCGTCTGCGGCATCGGGTTCGTCGACCTGTCCGGCTTCACCGCCCTGACGCAGCAGCTTCTGCCGGGCGAGCTGTCCGGGCTGCTGAGCGCGTTCAGCGCCACCGTCAGCGACGTCGTGCACGCCCACGGCGGCCGGGTGGTCAAGTTCATCGGCGACGCGGTCATGTGGGTGAGCCCGTCGGCCGGGCAGCTGGCGACCGCGGCCCGCGATCTGGTCAGCCACCCGAAGGCCCGCGAGGCCGGCCTTCAGGTGCGGGCCGGGCTCGCCCACGGGTCGATGCTCGCGTTGGACGGGGACTATTTCGGCAACCCCGTCAACCTGGCCGCGCGTCTGGTCTCGGTCGCTGAGCCCGGCCAGATCCTCGTCAGCGCGGCGTTGCGAACCGAGTTGACCGGCTGGCCGGCCGACCCGGTCGGGCCGTTCACACTTCGAGGATTTGAGGAGCCCGTCCCGGCCCACGCGCTGCGTGACGCCACGGCGTCCGGCGACCGGTGAGGTCCAGCCGGGTCCTGGGTGAGGTCCAGCCAGGCCCCGGCTGGACGCCGTAGGATCGCCCGACGCGCAGCCCAAGGGGATACCGTCGAGGCAGCCGGCTGAGGAGGTCGTCAATGAGTCCGCTCGCCCTGCCCGACAGCATCGACATCCGCGAAGTCGGCATGCGCGACGGCCTGCAGCTCGAGGCCCCGCTCCCGCTGGACGCCAAGCTGGCCATGCTCGACGCCATCGTCGCGACCGGTGTGCGGCGCATCGAGGTGACCAGCTTCGTCTCGCCGAAAGCCGTGCCGGCACTCGCGGACGCCGACGAGCTCGCCCGGCACCTCGACTCGTGGCCCGGAATCCACTGGTCGGCCCTGGTCGCGAACACCCGCGGCGCCGTCCGCTCCATCGACGCCGGCGTCGCCAACCTCGAGTACGTCGTCTCCGCCGCCGATTCGCACAACCTGGCCAACGCCGGCCGCAAGAGCGCCGACGCGGCCGCGGCGATCGGCGAAATCGCCGACCTGGCCCACGACGCCGGCGGCTCGCTCGAGGTGATCATCGCGACCGCGTGGGACTGTCCCTTCGACGGGCCCACCGACCCGGCCCGGACGCTTGACATCGTCCGCTCCGCGCTGGCCAGCAGCGCCGACCAGCTCTGCCTCGGCGACACGATCGGCACGGTGACGCCCCTGCGCACCGTCGAGCTCCTCGACGCGGTCCGGGCAGAGGCGCCCGGGCTCGAGGTGGGAGTTCACTTCCACGACACTCGCGGCACGGGCCAGGCCAACGCGCTCGCCGCGATCCTGGCCGGGGTACGCCAGCTCGACGCGAGCGTGGGCGGTCTCGGCGGCTGCCCGTTCGCTCCGGGGGCCAGCGGCAACATCGCCACCGAGGAGCTCGTCTACTGGACCCAGGACTGCGGCATCGCGTCCGGGCTCGATCTCGCCGCCGTCGTCGAAGCCGCTCGCGTCACCGAGCGCGCGGTCGGTCACGAGCTGCCCAGCTCGTTGTTGCGCGCCGGTGGCCGCTCCGTGCCGTGGGGCCCGTTCCCGGGCTGACCGACGCCGACGTCCACAACGCGCGGTCGGCCCGTCCCGGCGCTACGGTGTCGCTGGCCGCACGGCGTGACTGACGGAGGTCGACGAATGGGCTTCATCTCGCCGCGGATGCCGGACTTCGACCTGGACGAGTGGCGCGCCCGGCCACACCATCGCCGGCTCGAGCCGCTCGTGAAGGACTGGGCGCTCAACGGGTTCGGCACCCCTGAAGCGATCTACCTGCTGTATCTGGTCAAGCTCGTCGTCTTCGCCGGCGGGGCCATCGTCGTCATCGCCTCGACCCCGGGCGTCGGGGCGATCGGGGACTTCGCCACCTGGTGGACCGAGCCGATCGTCTACCAGAAGTTCGTCGCGTGGACCCTGCTGTGGGAGATCTTGGGGCTGGGCTGCGGGTCGATGCCCTTGACGTTCCGATTCCTGCCGCCGGTCGGCGGGTTCCTGTACTGGTTGCGCCCGGGCACGATGCGGTTGCCCCCGTGGCCCAAGGCGATCCCGTTGACCTCCGGCCCGCGCCGCTCGATCGTCGACGTCGCCCTCTATCTCGCGCTCGTGTGCGCCGCGATCGCCCTGCTGGTCACTGGCGAGGCGCAGGGCGCCGCGTTCGACACGTTGCCGACGGCCGGCATCTGGGTGCTGCTCGGCTGTCTTGGCGCGCTCGGCCTGCGGGACAAGGCCCTGTTCCTCGCCGCGCGGCCCGAGCACTACGCGGTGATGCTGATCGTGTTCCTCTTCCCTCCGACGAACATGATCTTCGCGCTGAAGCTGTGCATGCTCGCGATGTGGTGGGGCGCGGCGACGTCGAAGCTGAACAAGCACTTCCCGTTCGTGGTGTCGGTGATGATCAGCAACGCGCCCCTGGTCCGCTCGAGGTGGATCAAGCGCAAGCTGTGGCGCGACTACCCGGACGATCTGCGCCCGTCGCGGCTGGTGGCGATGGCCGCCCATCTGGCGACCGTGGTCGAGTTCGGGGTGCCGCTCGTGCTGATCCTGTCCCGCGGCGGCACACTGACCACGATCGCCGTGACGATCATGGTGCTGTTCCACCTGCACATCACGTCCACGTTCCCGCTGGGCGTCCCGCTCGAATGGAACATCTTCTTCATCTACTCGACGATCTACCTGTTCGGGCACTACGCCGGGGTCGGTCCGAACACGCTGACGGCGACGAGCCTGGCGGTCGTGCTCGTGGTGCTGCTCGCCGGCCTGCCGATCCTGGGCAACCTGCGTCCGGACCTCGTCTCGTTCCTGCCGTCGATGCGCTACTACGCCGGTAACTGGGCCACGAGCGTGTGGCTGTTCCGCACCGCCGGGGCTGAGGAGGCGTTCGACACGGCGCTCACCGGCCCGGCGCCGATCGTGGTCAAGCAGCTGGCCCGGATCTACGACGATGACATGGCCGAGCTGCTGCTCTACAAGGGACTCGCGTTCCGGGCCATGCACTCGCACGGCCGCGCGCTGAACGGTCTGCTGACGCGGGCCGTCGACGATCTCACCGCCTACACCCCGCGGGAGGGCGAGCTGGTCGCCGGCGTCGCGCTCGGTTGGAACTTCGGCGATGGCCACCTGCACGGAGCGCAGCTGCTCGAGGCCGTCCAGGAGCGGTGTCACTTCGCCTCCGGCGAGCTGCGCGTGATCACGCTCGAGTCGCAACCGTTCCTCCGGCCGATCCAGCGTTACCGCATACTCGACGCCGCCGACGGACCGATCGAGGAGGGCACGGTGCGGGTGGCCGACATGGTCGACCGGCAGCCGTGGCTGTCCGCCGACAACGCGACGATCCCGGTGGACGTCTCCTGGAGCGCCGCGCCGATCAGGCCCGGGCCGCTCGCCCCGACCCGGCCGCGGCGGCGCCCGGTGCCGGGCCCCGGCCGGCCGCGCGCCGCTGCCTCCACCGAGCCCACGTGACTGACGCCGTCGTCGTCGGCTCCGGCCCCAATGGGCTGGCCGCCGCCGTCGCGCTGGCCCGGGCGGGCGTAACCGTGACGGTGCTCGAATCGCACCACTCGATCGGCGGGGGGACCCGGACCGAGGAGCTCACCGTTGCCGGCGTCCTGCACGACGTCTGCTCCGCGGTGCACCCGCTGGGCGTCGGCTCCCCGTTCCTGTCCTCGCTCGACCTCGGCCGGCACGGGCTGGAGTGGTGCTGGCCGGAGATCGACCTCGCCCACCCGCTCGACGGTGGCCGGGCCGCGGCGCTCGTCCAATCCGTCGACCAGACCGCCGACGGGCTCGGCGCCGACGGGCGGGCCTGGCGGCGGCTGTTCGCGCCGCTCGCGGCGCGGTTCGGCGACCTCGGCGACGACATCCTGCGGCCGATCGCGCACCGGCCCCGCCACCCGTTACTGCTCGCCCGGTTCGGGCTCAACGCGCTGGCGCCGGCTGCGGTCGTGGCTCGCCGATGGCGCGGGGACGAGGCCCGCGCGCTCTTCGGCGGGATGGCGGCGCACGCGTTCCGCCCGCTCTCCAGCCCGACCAGCGCGTCCGTGGGCCTGGCGCTCGGAGCCTCGGCGCACCGGTTCGGCTGGCCGGTCGCGAAGGGCGGATCCCGCGCCATCACGGACGCGCTGGCTGCCGAACTGGTAGCCCTCGGCGGGCAGATCGAGACCGGGCACCGGGTGACGTCCCTGCACGAGGTCGACGGCGCCGACGTCGTCATGCTCGACCTGGCTCCCTCCGGTGTCCTCGCACTTGCTGGTGATCGGCTGCCGGCGCGGATCGCCCGCGCATACCGCCGCTACCGCACCGGACCGGCCGCCTACAAAGTCGACCTCGCGGTCGAGGGCGGCGTCCCGTGGACCAGCGACGCCAGCCGCCGCGCCGGCACCGTCCACCTCGGCGGGACGATCGAGCAGGTCGCGGCCGCCGAGCGTGAGGTCGCCGCGGGGCGGCTGCCCGCCCGGCCGTTCGTCCTCGTCGCCCAGCAGTACCTCGCCGACCCGTCGCGCTCGGCCGGTGATGTCCATCCGATCTGGGCGTACGCCCACGTCCCGAACGGCTATTCGGGCGACGCGACGGACGTCGTGCTGGACCAGCTGGAGCGCTTCGCGCCTGGAGTGCGGGGCCGGATCGTGGGGCAGGCCGTCCGGACACCCGCGCAGTACGAGGAGTACAACCCGAACTTCGTCGGCGGTGATATCTCCACTGGCGCAAACGACCCGATCCAGGTGGTGCTCCGCCCGCGGATGGCGATCGATCCCTACCGGACCGGGATTCCCGGCGTGTACTTGTGCTCGGCGGCGACCCCGCCAGGCGGCGGGGTGCACGGCATGTGCGGTGCGAACGCCGCGGCGTCGGCGCTCAAGCGGCTCTAGCTCGGTGGTCGTGGCCGCCGATCGGCCCGACGCGCGGGCGCGCGACTGAGCCGCAGCCCACACCTTCGGGAGTGTCTGAGCGAGTCGGCGGCGACCCGACCCCACAATCGAGGACATGGCCGGTGATCACGCGAAGCCGGGGCCGGCGCCGATCCGCACCGAGTCCTTCGCCGAGGCCAGCCGCCTGCTGCGTACTGCGGCCCTGGCCAGGGTGATCGGCGAGCCCGGTTCGGTCCGGCTGACCCCGCTGCTGCAGGGGCGGCTGGCCCTGCGTCCGCACACCGTCGACCTCGCCGCCGACGCCGCCGTGCGCGAGGCCGCCCACACATTGCTCACCCACGGGTGGACGCCGGCCGAGCTGCACACTTTCGCCGAGCGCCGGCTGGATCCCGCGGCCCTGAGCTACCTTGTCGACACGCTCGCCGCGGCGGCGCAGTGGAGTGCGGGCGTGCCGTGGTTCGCCGACCTCGCCAGGATCCGGGCCCGGGTGTGGTGGACGGCCGGGCTACCGCATCTCGGCCAGTGGGCCACCCGGCACGGGCATCGGCGCTACGACGCCATCCGAATCGCCGTCGAGGTGCTCGCGCTGCTCAGCTACCTGCCCTGCACCGACCGGCCGCAGCCGGACATGCCGGCACCGCCGGCGATCGCTCCCGACGCCCTCGTCCAGGACGCGAAGATCATCGGCCGGATCGACGCGTTGCTGGCCCGCGCGAACGCCAGCGACTATCCCGAAGAGGCCCTGGCCTGCGCGGCCAAGGCGCAAGAACTCATGGTTCGCTACGCGAGCACGCCGGCCCCGCGGGCGGGGAGCGTGACGGCCGACACGGTGGCCGCCGCCCTGCGCCGGCTGTGCACCGAGAACCCGCTGGTGCTGGCGCGGACGCTTCTGGCCCGGGCCCGTCGGCTCGCCGCCCGCCCGAGCCCGACGGGCGAGCTCGACGCATCGCCGCACGGGCCGCTGCCGCTGGCCCAGGTCACCCGCGTCTGACCGGCCGACGGCGGCGGGCCGGGCCGGGTGATCTCCCCGGCACGAGGTCGCTCAGCTACCCGATGCGGCTCGGCCGACGTGCCTCAGCTACCCGGTGTGCCTCGGCTACCCGGCATGGCTCAGCTACCCGTCGCCTCGCGCGCCGCCCGCTCGACCCGGTCGTGGTATCGCGTCCACCAGGCTGCGTCGCCGGGCGCCATGTTGTCGTTGCCGTCGCGCAGGCCGGCGGCGCCGTCGATGAGCTCCCGGACGATGTCGGCGTGGCCCGCGTGCCGATTTGTCTCGGCGAGCATGTGCACGAGCACGCGGTGCAGGGTCACCTCCGCGTGTTCGGCCGGCCACCAGGGCACATGCCCGATCGCCTCGAGGTCGAGGCTTTCGATCGTGGCGTCGGAATGGGCCCACGCCCGGCGGTGGAGGGCGAGGATCGCTTCGCGGGACTGGTCGGCGGCGGCCCACATGTCGGAGTTCGGCTCGGCGTCGTCGGCGAACCACGGAAGGGGCTCGCCCGACGGCCGGTCGAAGGTCTCGCCGAAGTAGCCGAGGGCGACGCTCGCGACGTGCTTCACGATGCCCAGCAGGTTGGTGCCCGTGGGGGTGAGGGGTCGGCGGATGTCGTACTCAGACAGCCCCTCGAGCTTCCAGACAAGAGCGTCGCGCGCCGTCTTGAGGTAACGGTGCAGGTCGGCCTTGGGGTCGGATCCGGTCATGCTCCCAGCGTGCCCGCCCCCACCGACGAGTATCGCCGCCCGGCCGTCGGGCACGCTGGGCAGCGACATGGACAACATCGACGCCCCGGAGCCCGTCGCGCCGCGCGGGCTCGCCCCGCCCGGGCCGCTGCGGCCCGACCCGAGCGCCGCTGGCGACCCGGACGCGCTGCTCGCCGCGTTCACCGCGTGGGTGACGGGCCTGGGCATCGAGCTGTACCCCGCGCAGGAAGATGCGCTGCTCGAACTCGTCACGGGCAGCAATGTCGTGCTCACGACCCCGACCGGGTCGGGCAAGTCTCTCGTGGCGACGGGCGCGCACTTCTTCGCCTTGGCCGCGGGGATCCGGTCGGTCTACACCGCTCCGATCAAGGCGCTCGTGAGCGAGAAGTTCTTCGCCCTGTGCGCGATCTTCGGCTCGGAGAACGTCGGGATGATGACGGGCGACGCGGCGGTCAACGCCGACGCCCCGATCCTGTGCTGCACCGCTGAGGTGCTCGCCAACGTCGCTCTGCGCACCGGGGCAGGGAGCGACCTCGGCGTGATCGTCATGGACGAGTTCCACTACTACGCCGACCCGGACCGCGGCTGGGCCTGGCAGGTGCCGCTGCTCGAGCTGACCGGAGCGCAGTTCCTGCTCATGTCGGCGACCCTGGGCGACGTCTCCGAGCTGGCCGCGGACATCGCGGCGCGCAGCGGCCGCAGCACCGTGATCGTGGGCATCGACGTCGAGCGGCCGGTGCCGCTGCATCACTACTACGCCACGACCCCGCTGCACGAGACGATCTCCGACCTGCTTGCCGGCGGACAGGCCCCGATCTACGTCGTGCACTTCACCCAGGCCGCGGCCCTCGAGCAGGCGCAGGCACTGACCAGCATTAACGTCGCCACCCGCGCCGAACGCGACACGATCGCGGCCACCATCGGCGACTTCCGGTTCACCGCTGGGTTCGGCAAGGTCCTCTCCCGCCTCGTCCGGCACGGCATCGGAGTCCACCACGCCGGGATGCTGCCCAAGTACCGGCGGCTGGTGGAGCAGCTTGCCCAAGCTGGCTTGCTCAAGGTCATCTGCGGCACCGATACCCTGGGCGTCGGCATCAACGTCCCGATCCGGACCGTGGTCTTCGCCGCCTTGTCGAAGTACGACGGGCAGCGCACCCGGCAGCTGCAGGTCCGCGAGTTCCTGCAGATCGCTGGCCGCGCCGGGCGCGCCGGCTTCGACACCGCCGGCACCGTCGTCGTCCAAGCCCCCGAGCACGAGGTCGAGAACGAGCGGCTGCTCGCCCGGGCCGGCGACGACCTCAAGAAGCGCCGCCGGATCGTCCGCAAGAAGGCCCCGGAAGGTTTCGTGTCGTGGGGCCGGAAGACGCACGAGCGGTTGCAGACCGCGGCGCCCGAGCAGCTGAGCTCGCATTTCCAGGTCAGCCCGGCCATGGTCCTCAACGTCATCGCCCGGCCCGGGGACGCGTTCGCGGCGATGCGCCGGCTGATCTTCGAGGCGACCCCCGACCCGGCCGCCCGGCGACGGCACGTCCGGGCCGCGATCCGCGCGTACCGAGCCCTGCTCGCGGCCGGCGTCGTTGAGCGCTCCAACCGCCCGGACGAGCAGGGCCGGACCGTGCGCCTGGTCGAGGACCTCCCGGTCAACTTCGCGCTGAACCAGCCGCTGTCCACGTTCGCGCTCGCTGCGCTCGAGCTGCTCGACCCGGACTCGGATACCTATGCCCTGGACGTCGTCTCGGTCATCGAATCCACGCTGGACGATCCGCGCCAGGTGCTCGCCGCGCAGCAGCACAAGGCCCGCGGAGAAGCGGTCGCAGCGATGAAGGCCGAGGGTCTCGATTACGACGAGCGGATGGAGCAGCTGGCCGAGGTCACGTACCCCAAGCCGCTGGACGAGTTGCTGTCCGCCGCGTTCGCGATCTACCGGCAGAGCCATCCTTGGCTGACGGAGGATCAGCTGTCGCCGAAGTCGGTCGTGCGCGACATGTGGGCCCGGGCGATGACGTTCACCGAGTACGTCTCGTTCTACGGCCTGACGCGCAGCGAGGGACTGGTGCTGCGCTATCTCACGGACGCCTACCGCGCGCTGCGCTCCGGAGTTCCGGACGCCGGGCGCACCGACGCGCTGGCCGACATCGTCGAATGGCTGGGCACGCTCGTCCGCCAGGTCGACTCGAGCCTGCTCGACGAGTGGGAGCAGCTCACGTCAGGGGCCGGCCCCGACCCGCGGGCCGAGGCCCGGCCGAGCGCGCCCGAGACCCTGTCCGGCAATACCCGCGCGTTCACCATCCTGATCCGCAACGCGCTCTTCCGCCGCGTCGAGTTGGCCGCGCTGCGACACGTCGATGAACTGGGCGATCTCGACGCGGACGCGGGCTGGGATGCCGACCGGTGGCGGGGCGCGCTGGAGCGCTACTTCGCCGAATACGACCGCATCGGGACGGGGCCGGACGCGCGCAGCGCGCCGCTGTTCCACCTCGAGCCGGGCGGCCCCGGCCAGCGCACCTGGCGCGCCCGGCAGGTCTTCGACGACCCGGCCGGCGACCGCGACTGGGCCATCACCGCGGAGGTGGACCTGGATGCCAGCGACGCCGCCGGCGAGCCCGTGGTCACCGTCCTCGACGTCGGTCCGCTCTGAGGTCCTCAGCGGCCGAAGGGCCGGATCTGGTAGTCGCCGCGGGTGCGCGCGACCACCGTTGCGTCCTCGCCCACGACCTCGGCCTCGAGGACGAACGCGACCTTCGCGTCCGGCCTCGCCTCGGCCTTGATCCGCTCGACCTCGGCGTCGGACAGCGCCGCAGACGCCGACAACCGACCCTTGCCCGGCGCCACGAAGTCGATGTTGAGGCTGCGGACGAGGGGGTAGTGCGTCGAGACGTCGAACGTCGCGAAGTGCATTGCCCCGCCCAGCACTTCGGCGAGGGTGAAGATCACGCCGGCATAGATGACTCCGAAGTGGTTGCCATTGCCCTCGAACGGCACCTCGGCGCGCACATAGCCGGGGCGCAACTCGACGAACTCGACGCCCATCTGGTGGGCGCGGGGGATGAGGTGTTCCAGAGCGGTGTTCATCGTCGCCACGGGAGACTCGGTCACGCGCGCAGCGTAGCCTCTGCGCCGTGGCACCCCCGGAGGACGGCACGATCGCCGTCATCGGCGAAGCGCTGATCGACCTCGTCGAGACCGGGGACGACGAACCCCGGCTCGCCCGCCCCGGCGGTAGCCCCTACAACGTCGCGATCGGCCTGGCCCGCCTCGAGCAGCCCGCCGGTTTCGTCGGCCGGTTGTCGCACGATCCGCTCGGGACGGTGCTGCGCAACCACGCGCTGCGCTCGGCCGTCGACCTGTCGCTGGCCGTCGAGGCCTACGAACCGACGACGGTCGCGCTCGTCGAACTGAGCGACGACGGCACCGCCGAGTACCGGTTCGGGGTGGACGGGACGGCCGATTTCCGGTTCACCGACGCGGAACTCGCGGCGATCCCCGCGACGGTGGCCGCCGTGCATTTCGGCTCGTTGGCTTCGTGGCTGCCCCCGGGCGACGCGGCGATCGCGCGACGGGTGGCCGTCTTGCGCGCCGGCGGAGCCCTTGTCAGCTACGACCCCAACGTCAGACCACAGTTGCAACCGGACGCGGGCCAGGCGCGCACCGATGTCGAGGGCGCGATCCCGCTCGCGCACCTGGTGAAGACGAGCGAGGAGGACCTCGCCTGGCTACACCCCGGTGAGCCGGTCTCAGCCGTCGCCCGGGACTGGCTCGGGCGGGGCCCGGCGATCGTCGTCGTCACGCGCGGCGGCGAGGGCGCCACCGCGTACTTCGGCGCCGGCGAGGTCACCCGGCCGCCACGGCCCGTCGACCTCGTCGACACCATCGGCGCGGGGGACGCGTTCATGAGCGGCCTGCTCGATGCGCTGGCCCGTCGTAACCTGCTCACCCCAGCCGGGGTCGCCAGGCTCGACGAGGCCGCCCTCCGCGCTGTCCTGGACGACGCGGCGCTGATCGCGGCTATCACCTGCTCGCGCGCGGGCGCCAACCCCCCGCGGCGCGACGAGGTCGCGGCGTTCGGCTGAACCCGGCCGACAGCAGGTACGGTCCCCGCGTGGCATCACGGCGCCCAGCGATCACGACGACCGCCCTGCTGCTGACCACGAGCATCCTCACCGCGTGCACGTCGACGTCGGCCCCGCACCGAACTGCGGCCGCGCCGAGCGGCTCGGGGGCGACCCCGGTGCCGACGACCACCCGGCCCTCGAACACCGGCGCGGCGACTCCGGCGACTCCGCCGTCCCCGCGCACGGCGACCGTCCTCGGCTCCGGAGACGTGCTGATCCACCCGCAGCTGTGGGAGCGAGCCCACGCCGATGCGCTGGCCGAAGGCCGGCCCGGGTACGACTTCGGCCCGATGTACGCGAGCATCGCGCCCGACGTCCAGGCCGCCGACCTCGCCACCTGCGAACTGGAGACCCCGCTGGCCCGCCCACAGGGGCCGTTCTCGGGCTGGCCGAACTTCAACGGCCCACCGCAAGTACTGACCGCGCTCAAGAACGTCGGCTACCGCAGCTGCACGACTGCGTCCAACCACTCGATCGACCAGGGCTACACCGGGGTCAAGCGCACCCTTGACGAGCTGGACGCGGCCGGTCTGCGACATACCGGCAGTGCCCGGACGGAGGCCGAGGCGTCCACGCCGCTCATCGTCACGCTGCCGAACGGGGTGCGGATCGGCCAGCTCGCGTACTCGTTCGGCTTCAACGGCATCCCCGTGCCGAGCGACAAACCCTGGCTCGCGAACCTGACCGACATCGGGCGGATCCGGGCGGCGGCCCGCCCGG
>DATAQD010000050.1:0-5878 GCA_036264855.1 Jatrophihabitans sp.
CCACCACCATTCTGATCACCCCGACCCGGCCGAAACCGTCCACCGCCGACCCCGAGTGCGGCGCTCGCGGCCGCCCCCCGCAACCTCCCTCGAGGTCAGGAACGCGCCACGACCCGAACCCCTGCCCCCGCCCGGCCGCGGTCCGGCCGCGAGATACCGAACCGGGACTGTCCCACGCCCGAACCCCGGCCCTCCCCGTAACGCTGATCCGCCCCGTAACGCTGATCCGCCCCGCAACGCTGATCCGCCCCGCCACGCCTGATCGGCCCGGCAACGCCTCGATCCGGCCCCGATCGCGCCAGCCGTCCTGCAGCCGTAGAACAAACTCCAGAACGCCCCGGCACCGCACACCAGAGCCCGAACATCGCTGAACCCCGACGAACAGGCGCGCGCACTATCGGCCGAGGAAGGTCAGGATCCCGGCGGCGATCGCCGCCGCGATGCGCTTCCGTCCGGCACTCGACGACTGCAGGGCCGCGTCACCTGCGTTGCGCATGTTCCCGAGCTCCAGGAACGTCGCGGGCCGGATCGCCAGATTCAGCCCGGCCAGGTCGTCGCGGTAGTAGTAGCCGTCCCGCCCGATATACGTCGACGGCACCAGGCCCGACGAGTTCTGCAGCGCATCGTGGATCAAAGTGCCGAGCCGGATCGAGGCCTGGGCGGTCGCCGCGGTCGCCCCCTCCGGGCGGCGGCTGTCCTGGTTGACGTGGAACCCGTGCCCGGACGACGGCGCCCCGTCGGCGTGGATCGACACCACCGCCGCGACGCCGGCCCGGTTACCGATCGCGGCCCGTTCGTCGACGCAGGGCCCGACGCCCGTGTCGTTCGGGCGGGTGAACACGACCCGGACGCCGTGCGCGCGCAAGATCTGCGCCACGTCCAGGCTGACCGACCAGTTGAACGCGTGCTCCGGATATCCGGCGTTGGTGTTCGTCCCCGTCGTGTCGCACGCCTTGTAGACGCCGTAGCCGGCCGGCACCTGCCGGTTGATCTCCGCGGCGTGCGAGGCATTGCCGCCGTTGTGTCCTGGGTTGAGGACGACCGTGAGGCCCGTCGAAGTCCTCGGGCGCGGCGCCACCGAGCGCCGGGTCGGCGTGGCTGAGGCCTTCGCGCTTGTCGACGTCCTCGCTCCCGTGGGCTGGCGCGAAGACGGGTGCGAAGCCGGGCTCGACAGCGCGGGGCTCGACAGCGCCGCGCTCGACGGTGCCGCGCTCGTCGGCCGCGCCGACGGGGTCAGCACCTGGGACATCGTCGAGTTGGGGCTGCCCTGGACGGCGGACGAGCACCCGGCGAGCACAATCACGAGGATCAAAGCCAGGGCACGACGCACCACCCCACAATCGCATGCGTCGCCGGTCCCGCGACGCCCGGCCGCGCCGGTTACCCTGAGGCGACTTCGGACGTAGGAAGAGCGAGGACAGATGAGTCAGCGCGGTGGTGGACAGTTCGGCGGCGGCCAGCCCAACATGCAGCAGCTGTTGAAGCAGGCGCAGAAGATGCAGCAGCAGCTCGAGGAAGCCCAGGCCGAGCTCGCCGCGACGGAGGTCACCGGCTCGGCCGGGGGCGGGCTGGTCACCGCCACCCTCACCGGCGGCGGCGAGCTGACCGCGATCACCATCGCCCCGGAGGCCGTCGACCCCGACGACGTCGAGACGCTGCAGGACCTCGTCGTCGCCGCCGTCCGCGACGCACGCCGGATCGTCGGCGAGATCGCGGAGGAGAAGATGGGTCCGGTCACCGGCGGCATGGGTGGGCTCGGTGGCCTCGGCCTGCCGGGCATCTAGCCGTATCAGCCCATGTACGAAGGCGCGGTCCAGGACCTCATCGACGAACTCGGCCGGTTGCCGGGCGTCGGTCCGAAGAGCGCCCAGCGCATCGCGTTCCACCTGCTCGCGGCCGAGGCCGATGACGTCGAACGGCTCGCCGCGACCCTGATCCGGGTCAAGAACGAGGTCAAGTTCTGCTCGGTCTGCGGCAACGTGGCCGAGGCCGACGTCTGCCGGATCTGCAGCGATCCGCGTCGGGACCTCACGGTCATCTGCGTCGTCGAGGAACCGAAGGACGTCGTCGCGGTCGAGCGCACCCGGGAGTTCCGGGGCCGCTACCACGTCCTCGGCGGGGCGATCAGCCCGATCGACGGCGTCGGACCGGACGACCTGCGGATCCGTGAACTGCTCGGCCGGTTGCGAGACGGCGTGGTCACCGAGCTGATCCTGGCCACCGACCCCAATCTCGAGGGCGAGGCCACCGCCACCTATCTGGCCCGCCTGCTGAATCCGATGGGGCTCACGGTCACCCGGCTGGCCAGCGGTCTGCCGGTCGGCGGCGACCTCGAGTACGCGGACGAGGTCACGCTGGGCCGGGCGTTCTCCGGCCGCCGCCGGGTCGACTGAGGCATCCCCGGCGATGGAGCGGGCGGGTCGGCGCAGGGGGCTCTACTGGGTCTGCGTGCTCGTCGCCGTCGCGGCGACCGTCGGCGGCGCCGCCATCGCCTACCTCGGTTACACCGAGACCGCCGGGCCGTCCGGCGCCGTACGCGGCTACTTCGCCGCGCTCGCCCGCTCCGACGCCGCAGGCGCGCTCGCGTTCGGCGACGTCCCGGACGGGCGGCGCACCCTGCTGACCACAACCGTCCTGCGGGAGCAGCAGCGGATCGCGCCGCTGCGCGACTTCTCGATCGTCTCGACCCACCGCGACGGCGCGAAGGCCACCGTCGACGTGGAGTACACGCTGCGCTTCCCCGGCCGGGAAGTGCCGGTCGCGGCGACCGTCGCGCTCCACGCCAGCTCGGGTGACTGGCGGCTCGACCAGACGGCGATCAGCACCGAGCTGCAGGCCGAGGGCGGCCGCCAGCGGCAGTCCGTGCTGGGTGGGCCCATCCCGACCGGTCCGGTCCTGTTGTTTCCGGGCGCCCTGCCGATCCGCGTCGACACCCCGTACTTGCAGCTGGATCCGTCCCGCGACAGCGTCTCGTTCGGCGCCCCCACGACCACGAGCGTGTACCTCGACGTGACCGACAGGGCGCGCTCGGCCATGCTCGCCGCGGTGCGCGCGGCCCTGAACACGTGCCTGACCGGCGCGCGCCAGTACGCCTGCCCGCTCCCGGACGGGCGCTCGGTCCCCGGTTCGGTCCACGGACGCGTCACGGGCGCGATGCGCACGACCCGCGTCTACCTCGACCTGCAAAACCCGGTGGGCCGCATCGGGTTCGAGGCCAGCGCGACGATCACCGGCCGCTACCGCCGCCTGAACTTCCACAACCGGCCGGTCTCGGGGCCCGGCCACTTCTCCCTCGACGTGAGCGCCGCGGCCTACGCGGTGGCGCCGTTGACCACGACGTGGACGACCTCATGACCCGGCGGGCCGCGGTGGCCGCGGTCGTCGCCGTCCTCCTCCTCCTCATCCTCGGCGCCGGGGCGCCCGCCGCCGCGACGCCGGGCCCGGGCAACGCTCCCGAGTACTGGTTCGACAGCTGGCGGATCCAGTCGCTGTGGGACTCCGGGGCGCTGGGACAGGGCGTCACCATCGCCGAGATCGACACCGGCGTGAATGCTGACGTCCCGGAGCTGACCGGACGGATCCTGCCCGGTACCGACCTGGGCAAGGGCGGCAACGGCCACGTCGACCGCGAGATCGACCTGTTCGGCCACGGCACCGCGATGGCCTCGATCATGGTCGCCCGACCGGGCCTGTTCGACATCACCGGCATCGCCCCGCGGGCGAAGGTGCTGCCGATCGCGGTCCCGCTCGACGGCACGACCGATCAGGGTCAGGCCGACAAGGTGCCGGCCGCGATCCGCTACGCGGCCGATCACGGAGCGAAGATCATCAGCATGTCGCTCGGGGGCAAGCGCTCGCCGTCCTACGACTCCCAGCCGTGCAACGACGCCGAGCAGGCCGCGATCTTTCACGCGCTCGGCAAGGGCGCGATCGTGGTCGCGTCGGTCGGGAACACCGGCCCGACCAAGAACACGGTCGAGGACCCGGCGGTGTGCCTCGGTGTCGTGTCCGTGGGTGCCGTTGACGTGTCGGGCACGGTCGCCAGCTTCTCCGGCCGGCAGCCGTACCTGACCCTAGTGGCGCCGGGGGTCGACATCCCGTCCCTCGGGCGGGTTCCGGGGCAGGCGTTCTCCGGCGACGGGACGAGCCAGGCGACCGCGCTGACCGCCGCGGCGATGGCGCTGGTCTGGTCGAAATCCCCGAAGCTCACCGGCCGGGCCGTGGTGACCCGCGTGCTGGCCACCCTCGATGCGCACCGCACCAAGCCGAGCCGGGCCTACGGCTACGGCCTGCTGGACGCCTACCGCGCGGTGACGGCGCCGGTGCCGCCCGACGCCCCGAACCCGGTGTACGACGCCGCGCAGCCGTTCCTCGCCCGCCAATCCGTCCTGGCCGCAAAGACCCCGAAACGACCGCCCCCGGCCGAGACGAGCGGCGGCGAGTACGGCTCGTACGCGGTCGGCTCGTCGCCCCGGCTGACCCCACAGGTGATCACCGGGTTGGCGTTCGGCGGTGCCGGCGCGCTGATGCTCCTGCTGCTTGTGGGCATCGGCATCCGGGGCCGGCGCCGCCGGCCGAAGCCGGCCGCCGCCGCCCCGGACGCGGGGCCCGGCGCGTTCCCGGAGCAGGCGGAGTGGGTGCCGGCCGGCTGGGCACCGGACGGCGGGTTCCGTCCGCGCCCGATGCCAGGGCCGGGCGAGCCCCGGCCGACCCAGGACGTCGGGTCGGCCGGTGAGGGTCGCTCAGCCGATCCGCCGCCCGCGTGATGCGCGGTTCACCGCGCTGATGACGGCCAGCAGCGACGCCTGCACGATCGACTCGTTGATCCCGACGCCCCACAACACCTGATCGCCGATCTCGATCTCGAGATACGCGGCCGCCTCGGCATCGCGTCCCGCCGTCAGTGCGTGCTCGCTGTAGTCCAGCACCCGGACGTTGAGCCCGCCCATTCCCAGGTCGACTTCGGACAGCGCCGCGCAGAATGCCGCGATCGGGCCGTTGCCGACGCCGGTCAGCGCGTGCTCGGCGCCGAAGGCCCGAACCGTCGTCGAGATCTTCTCGATCCCGTCCTCGCTGGAGGACGAGAACTTGACCAGCTCGAAGTCGCCGGGGGCCAGGTACTCGGTGCGGAAGATCTCGTACATCGCGGCGGGCTCGACCTCGCCGCCCTCGTTGTCGGTGTGCCGCTGGATCACGTGACTGAACTCGATCTGCAGCCGGCGGGGCAGGTCGAGCTTGTGGTCGACCTTCATGATGTAGGCGACGCCGCCCTTGCCGGATTGCGAGTTCACCCGGATCACGGCTTCGTACGTGCGACCGACGTCCTTCGGGTCGATCGGCAGGTAGGGGATCGCCCACGGCAGCTCACTGGCCGGCTGGCCCGCCGCGGCCGCCTGCCGCTCGAGGTCGTCGAAGCCCTTCTTGATCGCGTCCTGGTGCGAGCCCGAGAACGAGGTGTAGACGAGGTCACCGGCGTACGGGTGCCGCTCGTGCACGTCGATGCGGTTGCAGTACTCGGCCGTCCGCCGGATGTCGTCGATGTTGCTGAAGTCGATCATCGGGTCGATGCCCTGGCTGTACAGGTTGAGCCCGAGCGTCACCAGGTCGACGTTGCCGCTGCGCTCGCCGTTGCCGAACAGGCACCCCTCGATGCGCTCGGCCCCGGCCAGCACGGCCAGCTCCGCGTCGGCGGTCGCGGTGCCGCGGTCGTTGTGCGTGTGGACGGACAGGCAGACGAATTCGCGGCGGGAGAAGTGCCGGCTCATCCACTCGATCTGGTCGGCGTACACGTTCGGGGTCGACCGCTCGACCGTGCACGGCAGGTTGATCACGATCTCGCGGTTCGGGCCGGGCTGCCAGACGTCCATGACGGCCATCT
>DATAQD010000071.1:0-15462 GCA_036264855.1 Jatrophihabitans sp.
GAACCCTCCCGGTCAGTGTCACGGGCAACCATCTGGACCTCTCCCACCGGCGGGTCATCCTTACATCGCTCGACGCCAAACATAGCCGTAAAGCGGGCACCCGGCGCACCGTGCTCGGTCGGGCACCGTGACAGCACATCGCCGGGACGCGCGACGCCCGGGCGACGACGCGCCGTCAGAGCAGTCCCGGCTGGGTCCACTCCGCGCCGTGTACGTGCCTGTCCAGCCACGACCACACCGTCTCATACCACACTCGAGCGTTGCCCGGTTTGAGGATCCAGTGACCCTCGTCCGGGAAGTACAGGTACGACGACTCCACGCCCTCCCGTTGCAGGTCCCACCACAGCCGCAGCGCTTCGCTCACCGGGACTCGGTAGTCCTTGTCGCCGTGGACCACCAGCATCGGTGTGCTGATCGACTTCAACCAATGGTGCGGCGACCACTCGGCGTACCGCTCGGGCTGCTCGGCCAGCAGCCCGAACTCCTTGACCCAGTAGCCGGGGACGTCGGTCGTTCCCTGGAACTGATCAAGCGCCCAGAGACTGGCATGGGTGACGATGCAGCGGAAGCGGTCGGTGTGCCCGGCGACCCAGTTCGCCATGTAGCCGCCGTACGAGCCACCCATGGCCGCGACCTTCGTCTCGTCGATGTCGGCCCGCGCCTCGACCGAGTCGGTGATCGCCATCAGATCGGTGAACGGCGCCCCGCCCCATTCGCCCCAGCCGCGCTGGATCATCGCCGCGCCATGACCGGTCGACAGCGCGGGATCGGGCAGCAGGACCGCGTATCCCTTCGCGACCATGAGCCACGGGTTCCACCGCCAGCTCCAGCCGTTCCAGGAACCCAGCGGGCCGCCGTGGATCCAGAGGAGCATGGGCGCCGGCGCCTGCGCGGAGGCATCCGGCGGCAGCGCCAGCCAGGCGCGCACCGTCGCGCCGTCGGCCGCGGTCGTCTCGACGTGCTCCAGCACGCCGGGCACGTCTGCGGTCCCCGGCGCCGGCAGTTCGACGTGCTCGCCGTCAACGGCGGTGGTGTCCAACCGCACCGGGCGCGGCGGCGAGTCGACCGCGTCGCGCAACGCGTACAACGTCGCGCCGTCGGGCGCGACCTGCAGGTTGGCGTAGTGGCCGGACGCGCTGAGCCGGGTGACCTCATTCGAGTCGAGGTCCAGGCGGAAGACCGGCCGGTGGCCCAGCTCGTCGGCGAGGAAGAAGATCGCCTCGCCGTCCACGCTGAATGCGGGCGAGCCGGGCCAGACGTCCGGGTCGGCGACCAGTTCGCGTCCCTGGCCGGAGTCGAGATCAACGAGCCAGAGTGACACCCGCGGCGCGTCCTGGTAGGTCGTCTCCTGCTCGCGCACGCAGACGACCCGGCGGCCGTCGCGCGAGACAGCCGGCTCGCCGAAGGTCGCGTGCGGGTCGTCGGCCAGCACGCGCTGTTCGCCGTTCGCCGTGTCGATCGCGATCAGCTTGGCGCGGGGATACCCGGGCTCGTCCAGCACGAACCAGCTGGTGATCACGCTGGTTCCGTCCGGCGTCAGCGCGAAGCCGGCCTCATCCAGCGCGCGCCCGGGGGCCGGCGTCAGGTCGACCGGCTCGGGGGCCGCGTCGTCCCCGCCGAACGCGGTCACCGCCTGCAGGCGCAGCTCGTCCGGACCCAGGTCGTGGTCCCAGAAGCGCACCGGCGTCGAAACATGCAGGACCGCGCCGACCTTCGCCTCCTTGCGCGCCGTGCGGCGCTGCTGGTCGGCCTGGGCATCGACGCTGCCGGGAAGGAACTTCGTCGACACGACCACCGTCCCGCTGTCGCGGGCGATGGTCAGGGACGAGACACCGCCGGGACGGGTGAGCACCCGCTCCGCCTCGCCGACGACCGGGAGCCGCCACAGCGCGGCTGGGTCGTCCTCGGCCGCGTCCCGGCCGGACACGAACAGCAGCGAACCGTCGGGGTGAAACGCCGGTTTGCTCTCGCCCTCCTCCGAGCGGGTCAACCGTCTGGGTTCGGCCGCTCCGGACGGATCGACTTCCCACAGTGCGTTGACGAGCTTGTTGCCGTCGCCGTTCAGGGCGGCGACGGCGGCGACGAGCCGCGTCCCGTCTTGGGACAGCGCCAAGTCCGTCACCCGCGACAACGCCAGGTACTCATCGAAGGATTCAAATCCGGTCATACGTGCACGGTAGGGCCTGGGCCGAATGGGTTCGCGGCGGCCTCCAACCCGCGGTCGCGGTCCACGGGTCCGGCCGGGCCCTCACGAAGTCGTGGCCGCACCACGTCGCCGTAGAGCTCGAACAAGCCCGCCGCGGGTCACCGACCTATCGGCTTCGTTCGCAGCGTGGCGACGTCATGCCGCCGTACTGCGAGTCGACCGTCCTGGACGCGGGTCTCGAACGTCGGCTCGGGCCGGGTTGCCGGGCCGGAACGAACCGTCCCGTCCTCGAGGGAGAACACACTGCCGTGCCAGGGGCAGGTGACACAGCCACCGCTGACCACGCCTTCGTGCAACGGACCACCGCGGTGGGTACACCGATCGGCCAGGGCGATCACTGCGTCGCCGCGTCGGGTGACCAGGAGCGGTATGCCGTCGGCGTCCATCCGGGCCAGGGCACCCTCCGCGGGGATGTCGGATTCGGGTCCCGCATCGGTCCAGTCCTGCGGAAGATGCTGGAAGGCGGTGGTGTCGACTCCGACGCCGCGGCCATAGGCGAGGTGCCCGCCCAGCCACCCTGCCCCGGCAAGCAGGCCGGCGCCGAGAACGGACAGGGCGATACCGCGGGCCCGCTGACCCCGACGGCGGGCCAACCAACTGAGGCCGTACGCCGTCAGTGCGGCATCGTTGCCGAGCGCATGCACGAGCCCGACCCGACGCTCGGCCCCACCGGTGCTCAACCAGTCCGACGCACCGGCCGCCGCCGCCGGCACCGCGGCCACGCAGCCCAGGGCCGTCAGCCGCCGCGCCGCCGTGTCCTCGCCGAAGGCGTCGAGCAGGCCCACCGACATCCAGGCGCCGATCGGCACGGTCACGATCGCCGGATGCAGGGGATGCCCGGCCGGAACTCCGGTCAAGACGTCTTCGACCGGCCCGGGTGGGATCAGCTTGCGGGCCCAGCCGCTCACGGTCTCGGCGATGCCGTCGAGCCGCTCCGCGGCCTCGATCCGCTCGACGATGGTCTCCAACGGCCGCCAGGTTCGCATGACACGGGATTACCCCAACGGCCAACCGGGCAACCCAATCGTGTGCCGCGCGGAAGGTACCCCGGAGCCGAGTCGTTCCTGCCCGCAACGTCCGGCCTGCCGGCACTTCGTCAGGCGGCGGGCGGCTGTCGGGGCTGCGACCTGTACGAACGGGCTACGCAGACCGTCTTCGGCCGCGGACCGTCCCGAGCCCGGTTGATGCTGGTCGGCGAGCAACCCGGCGACGTCGAGGATGTCGAGGGCGCGCCGTTCGTCGGTCCGGCAGGCACGGTGCTCACCCGCGCGCTCACCGACGCCGGGCTCGGGGATGTGCCCATATACGTGACCAATGCCGTCAAGCACTTCCGCTGGAAGGAATCCCGGGGCGGCAAGCGGCGCATCCACGACAAGCCCACGGCGGCCCAGTCCACCGCGTGCCGGCCGTGGCTGTCCGCGGAACTGCACGCGGTCCGCCCGGCTCTCGTGGTCGCGCTGGGCGCCACCGCCGCCGGGTCGCTGTTGGGGCCGGGATTCCGCCTCACCCGCCGTCGGGGCGAAGCGATGGCCTGGCCCCCCGCCTCCGGCGACTTTGCCAGCGACCAGACGCCGATCGACGCCGCGCTCGCGACCATTCATCCGTCCGCCGTGCTGCGCGCTCCCAGCGAGAACCGCGCCGAGTACTACGACGGTCTGGTGAAGGACCTGCGCGTCGCGGCCGCGCTGGTCCGGTGACGGATCGCGTTCGGCCGGCGGCGGCCGGGGCCGTTGATCCACGCAGACTTTGGCTGCCCCACAGCCAGAAAACCTGACCGAACTCAGCTCAGGGTCAGTTCGGCCCAGACGCTCTTGCCGACCCCCGACGGCTCGACGCCCCAGTCCGTCGACAACGTCGAGACGATCAGCAGCCCGCGCCCGGTTGGTTCGGTGATGTCGGGGTGGCGGACCTCAGGCATCCCGTACCCGTCGTCATGGACCTCGATCCGCACGACGTGGTCGGAGGTGCTGAGCCGCACTTCGGTCGAGGTGCACTTGGCCTTGACGGCGTTGGTGAGCAACTCGCTGACGATCATCTCGGCGTCAGCGATCACCCGGCCGCCGCCGTCGTGTTCGTCGAGCACCTCGGCAAGGCTCCGCGTGCAGAAATTGCGTGCTTCGGCGGGGGAGCTCTCCGCGCAGGAAAAGTTCTGGCTCCGCCGCCACATCCTCATACACACCCGTGTACCCCGATGTGGGCGTCATGAAGCATTTTGCCGCATTTGCCGTAAGGACCGATTAATCGCCCGTTTCGGGCGTAACGTCGAAGAACCCGTTCAGCCCGCCCAGTTCGAGGACCCGGGCCGTTGCCGGCTGAACCGAGCGCAGTGCGAAGGCCTTTCCGCTCGTGGCGGCGAGCTGGCGAATCTCGACCAGGCAGCCCAGACCCGTCGAGTCGAGGAACGTCAATCCGGCGAAGTCCAGGACGAGTTTCGCCACGTCGGCATCAGCCAGCGCCGCGAGCGACTCGTGGCGCAGGGTGGACACCGAACCGAGGTCCAGGTCGCCGGAGACAGCCACGATCGCGGTGTCCGCCTGACGTTCGGTGTCGATCGAGAGCTCGGTCACCAGCAAACTTTGGCATATCAGCGCCGACTCGGTGACCTGAGGTGCCCGAGAGGGTGCTGGCGGCACTCACGTTCGAGTGGGAAGTCCCGATATCGCCCCGTGCGGCAACGGGGTGCGGCGGCACTTCGCCCGGTGCCCTCAGCCCACGTAACGCACAGCCATCGCGGTGACGTCGTCGGCCCCGGGCGCCTGGTCGATGGCCTCGATGAGGGCCGAGAGGCCGTCGGCCAGGTTGGCGTCGGCCAGCACACCGGCCCGCTTCGCCAGGCGTTCCAGACCCTCGTCGAGCGCCTCCTCGCGCCGCTCGACCAGTCCGTCGGTGTAGAGCAGCAAGATGTCTCCACGCGACAACTCGGCGGTCGTCGCCGGTCGCCCGACGCACTCGAGGCCGAGCGGACGCTGGGCGGTGACGTCCAGCCAGCGTGACTCGCCGGCCGCGGACACGATGACCGGCGGTAGATGCCCGGCGCTGACGACGTGGACCTGGCCGTGGACCGGGTCGATGCGCGCATACAGCAAGGTCGCCAACTCGGTGAGCCCCAGCCGCGCGATCATCCGGTCGAGCCGACCGACCACGGT
This sequence comes from Jatrophihabitans sp., assembly GCA_036264855.1. Taxonomy (GTDB): domain Bacteria; phylum Actinomycetota; class Actinomycetes; order Mycobacteriales; family Jatrophihabitantaceae; genus Jatrophihabitans. Next base: position 5,353 of record DATAQD010000071.1, read on the forward strand.
CTGCGGGTCCGGGTCGATACACAGATAGGCGCGCACCGCCGCGCGCATCTGGGCCATGGCCGCGGCCGCACCGATCCCGCGGCCCATGACGTCACCGATGAAGACGCTCAACCCGCCGGCGCCGTCCTCGATCGCGTCGTAGAAATCGCCGCCGACGTCGGCCGGACCCGCCGGTCCGTAATGGGTCGCGATCTGCCAACCCGGTATGTGGTCCAGCTCGATGGGCAGCACGGCCCGCTGCAACTGCAGGGCGATCCCCTCGGTCTGGCTGTGCAGTCGTGCGTTGTCGATCGACATCGCCGCGCGGCGGCCAAGATCCTCGGCCACCGAGAGATCGGCCGCCGTGTAGGAATGCTCGGACTCGGCGCGGATCAGCGTGATCACGCCGAGAGTCCGACCCCGGGTGCTCAACGGAACGATCATCGCCGAACGAAGGTTCAGTTCCCGAGACAGCCGCAGGTGGTCCTCGTCGCGGGCGCCCGCCACGATCATCTCGTCGGTGATCGATTCATAGAGTTCGCTGACCCCCGTGCGCACCACGTTCGGCGCTCCCGTCGGTGCGTCCTGCAAGGGCGGGTAGCGGCGCTCCAACTCCCACGCCCAGGCCACCTTGTCCGGGTCGGCATGCGCGACCGCGAGCGTCTGCAGCTGCCCGTCCTCGACGATCTGCACCGCACACCAGTCCGCCAGCGTCGGCACGGTCAACTGCGCGACCCGGCGCAGCGTCGTGCGGTAGTCGAGGCTGCCGGCGAGTTCGGCGGACGCCATGGCCAGGAAGGTCAGCTTCTCGGCCGCCGCGCTGGCGCGCTCGGATGCGTGGATCCGCCGGAGGGCCTGACCGCACGCGTCGGCAAAGGTCAGCAGGAAGTCGAGCTCCGCCGCCTCTGGTAGCCAACCCTCCTCGAAAGTCAGGCCGATCGAGCCGGCCGGCCAGGGCCCGCGCCCGAGCGGGAGGGTCAGCAACGACCGACCCGGAGGCATCCACTGGCCGAGGTCCGGGTAGCGCTGCGCAACCTCGGCCGGACTGCCGAGAAGAATCGGTTGCCCGGTACGGGCCGCCTCGCTCGCGGGATTCAGATCATCGATACCGAACGTCGCCCACCGCTCGTGGGTGCCAGGTTGCAGACCATGCCCGCCGGCCATCACGAGCTGATCGCCGTCGCGGATCAGCAGCGTCGCGGTGGCAGCGCCGACCGCGTCCGCGATGTGGGTGACGGCGATCTCGATAACCCCCGCCATGTCTTGCGTCGCGCCGAGCTCGCCCGTCACCTGGGCGAGCCGCTGCAACTGCAGCGATTCCATCCCCGCGGGCACGGAGAACCCGGCCCGGCCAGGCACCACGTCCTGATGCGCTTGCATGCGGCAATGTTTGCACCGCGGGCGACGATTGCCCAGCCACGCAGGTAACGATCCGGGGCTCGGGCGCCGACAGCGGCGGATAATGGCGCGTATGGCCCGGTTCCGGTTCGCCGACCGCCATGACGCCGGCCGCGCGCTGGCGGGCGCTCTGACGCGGTTCGCCCACCGTTCCGACGTGATCGTTCTCGGCCTGCCACGAGGTGGCATCGTTGTAGCCGCTGAGGTCGCCGCGCTGCTCAATGCGCCGCTCGACGTCGTCGTGGTCCGCAAGCTGGGTTCCCCCAGCCACGCAGAACTCGCCATGGGCGCGCTCGCGGTGTGGGGCGAGCGAACGCGGTGCGTCCGCAACGAGTACGTGACGCGACGGTTCGGCGTCACCGACCACGACTTCGACGTGGTGCGCGAGCGCGAACTGACCGTGGCTCGAGGCCGGGCCCGGCAATGGAGTCAGTCGACCCCGGCCGTGGCGGGGCGCACGGTGATACTCGTGGACGACGGCCTGGCGACCGGAGCGACCCTGCGCGCGGCGATCGAGGTCATGCGCGATGCCGCCGTCGGACACCTCGTCGTCGGCCTTCCTGTCGGACCGGCGCAGGAACTGGCCGGCATCGAGGAACTCGTCGACGAAATCGAGTGCGTTCACGCGCCAGAGGACTTCGGCGCCGTCGCCGTCCACTATCAGGACTTCGGTCAGGTCGACGACGGCACCGTCGGCGCGGCACTCGCGCAGGCGGCCGCCCGCGTCAGCTGACGGCGATCACCTGGGTCCGACCGCCCTCTCGAGTTCGGCCTTGTTCATCGTCGACCGGCCCTCGATGTTCTTGTGTTTCGCCTCCTCGTACAGCTGGGCCTTCGTCCGGCCGGCCGACCCCGAATGCGAGCGCAGTCCACCGCGCCGGCTGGACGAGATGTCCTGCGTCGAGGTCCGGCTGGCCTGCTTGGCCTCACCCGACCGGGCCCGTTCCTTGTTCACCGTCCGGGCGGCGATCTCCTCGGCGACGTCCTCGGGACGGCCGCGGCCCTTCAGGCTCTTCTTGATGTCCTGGTACTGGCGCTCCCGCTTCTTGCTCCACGCCTGCTGCGGCATGACGAACTCCTTCCGCCGTTCCCCTGACCGCTACCCGGACGCGGGTACCCGCAAACTGGTTGCGATACGGGGAAATACGGGTAGGTCACGCAACGTGACCGGCAACCAGTCCGATGAGACCACCACGACCCTGCGCTGCCCAGTCTGCGGCGCTGACGCCACGGTTCGCGTCGATCGGCACCCGGGCGGCTCCGTCTTCCATTGCGACGTCGCCGGGTACGAGTGCGCGAGCGGCTGCCAGGTAGACGACGAAACCGTGCGCCGCATCATCGGGGCGCAATAGAGGCATTAGACAATAGTTCCGTGGCCCCACCGAACTCCCTGGCCCCGCTGAGCGACGTCAGCGTCTGGGCCCGCAGCAACCTGCTCCTCGTCATCGTCGTGATCACCGGATCGGTCTTGATCACCCGCGCCGCCACCTGGTTCAGCGAACGGCTCGCCACCAAGATCGACCAAAGCGCGGATCAGACCGACGCCCTCGTCCGCTCGGAAGCGAACAAGCACCGGCACGCCGTCATCCAGGTCGTCACCTGGGCGATCCTCGTTCTGATCTACTGCATCGCGGCCGTCGCCGTGGTGCACCTGTTCGGCCTTCCGCTGACCGGGTTCGTGGCGCCCGCGACGGTGGCCGGGGTGGCGCTCGGGTTCGGTGCCCAACGCGTCGTCCAGGACATCCTGTCCGGGTTCTTCATCGTCGCCGAGCGGCAATATGGTTTCGGCGACGTGGTGCGGCTAGCCGCAGTGGGCGCGACCGCGACGACCGGCACCGTCGAGGAGGTCACGCTGCGCATAACGCGGATCCGGTCCCTGGACGGGGAGGTCATCACGACGCCCAACGGTCAGATCGTGCAGGTCACGAACCTGTCCCGCGATTGGGCGCGGGCGGTCATCGATGTGCCGGTCCCGGTGACCGCCGACGTCAGCAAAGTCAGCGACATCCTGCGGTCGGTGTGTAGCGAGGCATTCGAGGACGAGCAGTTGCACCGCCTGTTGCTGGACGCACCGAGCGTCATGGGCGTCGAGAGCCTGGCCGTGGACCAGTTCAACGTCCGGGTTGTGGCGCGCACCCTGCCGGGCAAGCAGTTCGAGGTCGGCCGCTCGTTGCGGGCCCGGATCACCCAGCGGCTCCGGCGTGAGGGGATCATGGTGGCGCCCTCGGTCGACATCGACGAACCGACCGGCAGCGGCTGATGCGTCGATGGTGGTCGGCGCACGTCACGGCGCGCCCGTCGACGCTCGTCCTCTCGGTCGTATTCGTCGTCGTGCTGGTGCTGTACTTCCTGGTCCGACCCGCGTCCACCGTCCGGACCACGCCGTCCGAACCCCTCCCCCGCCCGACCGCGCCGGCGCTCACCTCGCCGAGCCCGTCCAGCTCCGCCAGCTCCGCCAGTTCCGCCAACGATCGGTCTTCATCGGCCGGGCGATCGACCTCGGGCGAACCGACCGCAGCCACCTCGCCGACGTCCCCGTCGCCTTCGCCGGCCAGCCCCGTGAGCACGGCACCGACCTCGGCGGCGAGCTCCAGTGCGACGCCCTGACGACCCGGCCGACCGCCTCGGTTCGTCGCAAACCGGGAGCTTTCCCCCCGATGGTCGATTCGGGAGGCTGGGGTAGCGTCGTGAACGGGCAAAACGGTGCCTGAGACCTACGCGCACCCCGAACGGGACCGCCAATGACCGACGATCAGACCGTGCGTCGCATCCTCGATGTGCTCGCCGCCCTCGGACCCAAGATCAGCGAGTCGAAGTCCGCCGATGACGCGCTTCGGCTGCTCACCGCCCACTGTCTCGATGTCGTCGAGGGCGCGCAGGTCGCCGGCATCACCCGGGCCCGCGACGGCGGCTTCGAGACCGTCGCCGAGACCAGCGACATTGCGCTGGCCGTCGACGCGATCCAGTACGAACTGTGCAGCGGTCCGTGCGTCGACGCCGCAATCGAGCGGACGGTCTATCGCGCCGGCGACCTCGCCGCCGACAGGCGGTGGCCGGAGTTCGGACGCCGCGCGGCCGCCGAGACCGGAATCAGGAGCATGCTGTCCTTCCGGTTGTTCTTCGAGGACGACGACTACATCGCGGCGCTGAACATGTACTCGAAGGAGCCGCACGCGTTCACCGACGAGGCGTTGATGGCCGGCCTCGCGGTGTCGATGTTCGGCGCGCTGACGGTCACCAACGCCCGCCACAAGGACCGGATCATGAATCTCGAGCGGGCCCTGGAATCGAACCGCGACATCGGCGTGGCGATCGGCGTGCTCATGGCGCTGCACAAGGTGACGCGCGAGCAGGCCTTCGACCTGTTGCGCGTAGCCAGCCAGCGGCTGCATCGCAAGCTCGCCGACATCGCCAACGATGTCGCCGAGACCGGATCGCTGTCCTTCGCGTAGCGCCTCACGACCGGTGGGCGTCGACGGCCAGTGCCTCGACCACGGCGGCGAAATCCCCGGATTCGGCGTATACGGATCGTTGCAGCGTGGCACCGGTACCGCGACGTCGAATGGCGCTCAGAGCGTTCCGGACGGTCGTCGTGTCGCCCGCGCCGTCAAGGGCTGGGGCGACCCATTCCAGCAGTCGGTCCACCAGCTCCCACGCCGGTACGAGTTCCGGGCGGCCGTCGCTCGACCTGATGTCGACGAGCTCGCCGGTCATCCCCCAGCGATGGGCCCGCCAGGCCGCGGCGCGACGAAGTTCGGCGCGCACCGGGGCCGGCTTGCTGCCGGCCGCACTGTGGACGAGGGCTCGGGCCAGCCCGGCGATCGCGACGGCGTCCTCGACCCGCGGGCACACGTCGCAGATGCGCAGCTCCACCGTCGGATACCTCGCGGACAGCCGAGCGTCGAAGTACATCATCCCGAGGTCCCGAGCGGCCCCGGTCGCGACGAGGTCCTCGCACAGGCGTTCGTAGCTGGCGTGGTCGGCGAACGGCGCGGTCGGCCCGGCCGACGGCCATTGGCCCCACAGGATGCTCCGGTAGCTGGCGTAGCCGGTGTCCTGGCCGCCGTGGAACGGCGAGTTGGTGCTCAGCGCGGTCAACACCGGCAGCCACGCGCCGACTCCGTTCAGCACGTGAACGCCTTCCGCCTCGGTGTCGACCGAGACGTGGATGTGCATGCCACAGGTGACCTGCTGGCGGGCCACGACGCCGAACCGCTCGGTCATCTCGTGATAGCGGTGCGAGGCGGTCGTGGGCGCGGTCCCGAGCACGGGACTGGTCCCCGAGGGCACCAGGCGCACGCCGTGCGTGGCGCCGGCCTGCGCGAGCTCACCCCGCAGCGTGCTCAGGTCGGCGGCCAGCGAAGCCAGCGAGTCGGTCGGGGCGGACGCCAGTTCGGCCTGGGCGCGCTTGAGTTCGTGTTCGAACTGCGCATCCTCGTCGGCGTCGTTCGCGGCATCGACGACCGCCTCGCCGCGGGCGGCCAGCTCGGTCCCAGCACGACGCAGGAGCAGGAACTCCTCTTCGACACCGACCGTGCGTTCATTCACCGAGGACGCCGTTCAGCGCCGGGCGACGTCGGTGCTCATGCGCTCGTGCTACCCCGGCGGTCAGCGCGTCAAACCCAGTGAAGGACGGAATGACGAAACGGGCTGGGCTCTAGCTCGTGCCGCTCGCGGCCAAGCGCTGCGCGTCGTCCTCCGCGCCTTCCTCGATCCACGCTGGGAGCGGGTGGCCGAACATCCACGGCAGCCGCGCGATTTCGGCACAGTCGTCCTCGGCCGCGGCGACATCGTCGCGGAACCAGGTCCGCACAACCCGCTGATCGCCCCGGCTGTACATGACCGCGTGCGGTGGGTCGTGGCCGATGAAGAGTTGGCAGCGGCCCTTGCGCGCGGACGGCACGCCCAGGCTCGCGACACATCGGACGTCCGGAAGCGAGATCGGCTCGGCCGGCTCCCGACCGGTCCGCGCTGCGGTCATGGGCCACCCACTCCACCAGCTGCACGAGAGGCACGCTGTTCGGCCGCTTAATTGCCTATCCAGCCCGAGTCCGCCTCAAACTGGACTTAACGAACGCTAGGCCGGTCGCGCGGGCTCAGTCAACAGCTGGGCGAGGACGCTGTGGTCGATATGGGCGAGCAGCTGCGCAGGATCGCGCCATACCTCGATCGCCCCGGATGACCGCAGCGCGGTTTCGGGCGTGCCGCCGCACGTCAGGCCGATGAACGGCAGGCCGGCCCTGTGCGCCGCCTTGCCGTCCCACACCGCGTCCCCGACGAAGGCGGCGCGATCGGCGGCCAGCCCGGACTGATCCAGTGCCGCGGCCAGGATGTCCGGGGCCGGCTTGCCGGCGTCCGCGTCACCCGAACTCGTCGCCTCGGCTATCGCCTCGTCCGCGTCGAGCGCCGATCGGAGCGCTTCGAGCTCCTCGTCCGAGGCCGACGACGCCAACACCACCGCCAGCCCCCGCTTCGCGCAGTCACGCACGAGGTCGGCCGCCCCGGGCAATGGTGTGAGGCGCCCCCAGTACTGCTTGTACAGGGCGAGGTGGGCCGCGCTTATCGCGTCGTCGTCGTCGCCGCGGTCCGCGCCGAGGAGATGGTCGAGCAGTTCGTCCGAGCCCATCCCGATCGCGTGATGGACCTCGGCCATGGGCACGCGGCGGCCGCTCTGCCGGAGGGCTTCGGCCCAACACACGGCGTGCAGGAAGGTGGTATCGACCAGGGTTCCGTCGACGTCGAACAGAACGCCGAAGCGGTCGTCTGCACCGTTTGTCATGGCCGCTACATACCCCGGCGCCGGCCCGTCCCTCACGTGTCGAGCGATTCTCGCCCTCACGTGTCGAGCGATTCTCGCCCGGCGGCATTACTGAGGTACGTTTCGGCCGTGCTGGTTGCAGGAGGTCAGAGATGACCGACGATCTCGCGGTGCACCGCCTCGTGGACGTCTTCGACGAACTCGGGCACGAGATCGCCGGCGCCGGATCTCCCGACGCGGCGCTCGAAGCGATCACCGCCCGCAGCCTCAAGGTGATTCCGGGTGCCGAGGCAGCGGGAGTCACCCGGGCCCGCGACGCCGGGTTCGAGACGTTCGCGGCGACGAGCGACCTCGCGCGGCGCGTGGACGCGATCCAGTACGAGCTCGGCACCGGTCCCTGCGTCGCCGCCGCGCTCACTGCCACTGTCTTCCGCGCCGATGATCTGGCCTCGGAGGACAGGTGGCCGGAGTTCGGCCGCCGCGCCGTCGAGGAAACCGGCGTGGTCAGCATGCTGGCCTTCCGCATGTTCTTCGAGGACGACGAGTTCATCGCGGCCTTGAACCTGTACTCGACGCAGCCGAAGGCCTTCGATGGCGACTGCGAACTGATTGGTCTGGCCTTCGTCACCTACGGCGCGCTCGCGATCACCAGCGCGCGCCGCCTCGAACGGATCGTCAACCTTGAACGGGCCCTGGCCACCAATCGCGACATCGGCGTCGCGATGGGAATTCTCATGGCGCTGCATCGGGTCACGCGCGAGCAGGCCTTCGACCTGCTCCGGATGGCGAGCCAGGGTCGCCATCGCAAGCTGGCCGAGGTCGCGAAGGACGTGACCGAGACCGGCACGCTTGACATCCTGTAACCAGCTGTAACGAGCGCCGGAACGCATCTCACGCGGGTCTAACCACCCGGGCGCGTATAACGGACCTACGGTCAAGAAGCGGCCGCGCTTGTGCTGGACGGAGTCTCATCGTGGACAGCCCGATTGCCCAGCAGCCTCGTATCTGGAGTGGCCACGGCCTCACCGTCGCCGTTACCGGCCGTCACGAGCTGCAGACCGCCGTCAGAGTGGGTGGCGATCTAGATCTAGTCAGCGCGCCGATTCTGGCGGCCTGCCTTCAGAACGAACTCGCAGCCGGGCGCCGCTTCGGCCGGCTGAACCTGTCCGATGTCATCTTCATCGACTCGATCGGACTGAGCGCCGTCCTCGATGCCCACCAGGCGTTTCGCGCTCAGCACGGCATGCTCGCCCTGACTGGCCTATCGGCGAGGGTCACCCGTCTCGTTCAGGTGTTGCGGCTCGAAGGACAACTGATGATCTCGCACTCGCCCGAGGTGCCCGCGTCCGTCGAGGACGAACCGCCCCTGTTGCAGTCGGCCGGCTGACGGCCCGGCCCGCCCCCTTCGGTTGACGCAACCGCTCAGGGGGCACGATGGGCGTTGTGCTGGGCCTGCCTGATTCCATTCGCGCCTGCTTGTTCGATCTCGACGGTGTCCTGACCGATACCGCGGCCGTGCACCGGGCGGCGTGGAAGCACGTCTTCGACGCCATCCTCGCCCAGCACGGGCAGAGTCCGTTTACCGAGGACGACTACAACGAGTACGTCGACGGGAAGCCGCGCTTGGACGGGGTGCGGGACTTGCTCGCCTCTCGTGACCTGAACATCGACGAGGGCGGCCCCGACGACTCCGAGGACGCGGAGACCGTGCACGGCATTGCTGCGCGCAAGAACGTCGAACTGCTTCGCCGGCTCAGGTCCGACGGCGTGCAGGTCTATCGCGGCTCGTTGCTCTACGTCGAAGCCGCGGCGCGCAACCACATTCCGCGCGTCGTCGTGTCCTCGAGCGCGAACACCGGCGAGGTCCTGCGCGCCACCGGGCTCGACCGCCTGATCACCCAGTACGTGGACGGCAACACGATCGAGCAGCAAGGGCTGGCCGGCAAGCCGGCGCCCGACTCCTTTCTGGCCGGTGCGCGGCTGGCCGGCGCCCAGCCCAAGAACTGCGCCGTGTTCGAGGACGCAACGTCGGGAGTCGAAGCGGGGCGCCGCGGCGGCTTCGGGTTCGTCATCGGCGTCAACCGCCTCGACCAGGCCCACGCCCGGGCGCTCGACAAGCATGGCGCGGACCTGGTGATCGACGACCTGGCCGACCTGCTGTGATCGGTCATCCCCGGTTCCCGATCGACCCCTGGCAGGTCCGCGAGCTCGGCCTGGATGAGCACACCCTGGCGCAGAGCGAGTCGATCTTTGCGCTGTCCAACGGCCACATCGGACTGCGCGGCAACCTCGACGAAGGCGACCCCAACGGGCTACCCGGGACGTACCTCAACTCCTTCTACGAGACGCGCCGGCTGCCATACGCCGAATCCGGCTTCGGCTACCCCGAGTCGGGCCAGACCGTCCTCAACGTCACGAACGGCAAGCTCATCCGACTCCTCGTCGACGATGAGCCCTTCGATCTGCGCTACGGCGATCTCCTGCACCATGAGCGGATCCTCGATCTGCGCCGCGGCCTGCTGATCCGCCACGTCGAGTGGTGCTCACCGGCGGGCACCCGGGTGCGGGTGCACAGCACGCGGCTGGTGTCGGTGGCTCGCCGGTCGCTGGTGGCGATCCGCTACCGCGTCGAACCCGTCGACGAGCCGGTGCGCGTCGTCGTCCAGTCCGAGATGGTCGCGAACGAACCCATTCCCCGGCAGTCCAAGGATCCGCGCGTCGCCGCGGAGATCGAGAACCCGTTGGAGCCGGTCGGCCACGACGTCACCGACGGGCGGGCGCTGCTCATCCATCGCACTCGATCCAGCGGTCTGCAGATGGCAGCCGGCATGCACCACGTCATCGAAGCCGAGACCGAGTGCGTGTCGGAACTGATCGCCCACGAGGACTCGGCCCGGCAGACTGTGTCGACCGCTCTCAACCCTGGCCAGCGGCTGGATCTGACGAAGTTCCTCGCCTACGGCTGGTCCAGCCAA
>DATAQD010000086.1:0-3003 GCA_036264855.1 Jatrophihabitans sp.
GGGCATACAGATTCGTGCGGGCATTAGCGTGAGCCATCGAGGACCTCCGTGGTCGGACTGAATGCGAGACACATCCACTCCGCCCGGAGGTCCTCCCAATATCAAGCCGCCACGCCGTCAACAACCTCCCGGGTCACTACAGCTAGGCCGGCCGCGGGGTCACGCTGGGGCGTCGGTGGTCGGCAGGGGCACCCGCCAGGTGAGGACCAGGCCGGTGCCGCCGAGCCGGGGCTCGAGCGTCATCGTCCCGCCGGCGAGCGCTGCGCGCTGTCTGAGATTGGCCAGGCCGCTCTCCTGCCGGTCCGCCGCCAGGCCGCGACCGTTGTCGCTGACGACCACGCGCAGCTCCCCGGCCGACGCGGTCACCCGGACCTGGACCGCGCTCGAACTCGCGTGCCGCGCGACATTGGACAGCGCCTCGTTCGCCGTCGCGAGCATGTCGAGGTGAACGGACTCCGGCACATCGTCGATCGGTCCCTCCATGCGCACCTCGGGGGCGAACCCGAGAGTTCGCTCGGCCCGCGCGATCACGGCCTGCAGCCGCTCGCGCAGCCCGGCGCCGTCAGCGCCATTGCGCAGCGAGAAGATCGCGTCGCGGATGTCATCGATCGTGTGATCGAGTTCCTCGGTGGCCTCGACGATCTGATCGGCCTCCGGCTTGGGCAGCCGGGGGGCCAGCGACTCGAGGCGCAGCCCGACGGCGAACAGGCGCTGGATGACGACGTCATGCAGGTCGCGGGCGATGCGGTCGCGTTCCTCGACGACCCGCAGTCGTTCGCGGTCGGCTTGCGCGCGGGCGAACTCGAGCGCGACCGCAGCGTGTCCGGCGAAGGTGGCCGCCATCTCGACGTCCAGCCGACTGAACTTGGGGCGGTGTCGCCAGTTGCCGAGGATGAGAACTCCGACGAACCCGGACCCGGTCTGCAGCGGCACGGCGAGCAGCGGGCCGATGCCGGCGAGGTTGGCCAGCAGGGCCACCGGATTGTCCAGCTCACGCGCGGCGTGATCGATGACCACCGGCTCCCCGGTCTCGCCGACGTCTCGCACCAGGCCCGCGCCGATGGCCGAGGCGACACCCGGCGCGAGCTCGTCGTGCTGCGGGTCCGGCGGCGCGTCGACGACGACGACGGAGCTGTCGGCCACCTCGATCCAGGCGATGTCGGCGTTGGCGACCAGGCGAGCGCTGCGCACCACGCTGAACAGCGCCTGATTCGGGTCGGTGCTGAGCAGCATCGACGTCGCCTCGGTCGAGGCCCGCAGCCAGGCCTGCCGCCGCCGCGCGTCGTCGTAGCGGTGGGCGTTGCCGATTGCGGTGCCGGCCGCGTGGGCGAAGGCGGCGAGCAGGCTCCGGTCGTTGGCGGTGAACTCCGTCCCGGTGTGCCGCCCGGTCAACTCGAGCGTGCCGCGATGGCCGTCCGGTGACGTGATCGGCAACAGGATGATCGAACCCTCGGTCAGCGGGTCGCGCGAGCGCACCGCGATCCCGTCCGTCACCGGGCCGAGATCCCACCCGGCGATGTCGACCATCTCGAGCCTCGCGAACCGGGCCGCGACCAGCGATCGGGCCGCGACGACGATCCGGTGCAGTGTCGTGTGCAACCCGCCGAGATCGCCGCCGACGACTACGGCCGCCTCGACGAGCTGATTGAGCCGCTCCTTCTCTTCGAGCTCGTGCACCTTCTCGATGAGTTTCATGTTCAGCACGTGCAGGTGCGCGCGGCTGAAGTCCTCTTCGTCCACGCTGGGCCTGACCCGCGGAGCAACCCGCAGCGCTTGCGCGACCGCGTCAACGAGCACGCGGGGGTCGCCGTTCTTGGGCACGACGTGGTCGACGCCGCAGGCTGCCGCGATGGGCCGGGCCTCCCGCTCGAGGTAGTTGGCGGTGTAGAAGACGATCGGGAGCTGGCTGCCGGCGGGCAACGCCCGGACCGCGCGGGCCAGCTCGTACCCGTCCATGCCCGGCATGAGGACGTCGGAGATCATCAGGTCGGGGGTTCGGAGTTCGACGAGTTGCAAGGCCTGCGGACCGCTGTCGGCTTCGAGGACGTCGTAACCCTCGTAGCCCAGGATGGTGCGCACCAGGTCACGGTTGACGGAGAGATCGTCGACGATCAGGACAGTGGCCACGCGGTCAGCGCCGGTCCAGGGTCGGCGCCGTCGCGTCACGGGACGTCCCGCCGCGCAGCTCGCCGGGGAGGAACAGGTCGATGCTGCGGGCAAACGTGGTCGGCTCGATGGGTTTGGTCAGGTAGCCGTTGAAACCGGCGGCGAGCGCCTGGTCACGGTCGCCGACCATCGCATTCGCGGTCACCGCCACCGTCGGGACATCGTGTAGGTCCTGGTCGGCCCGCAGCGTCGCGAGGACTTCGAAGCCGTTGGCGTCCGGGAGCTGCACGTCGAGGATGATCAGATCGGGACGTTGCGCCCGGGCCAGCTCGAGCGCCTCGGCCGCGGTCGTGGCCGGCACTACGACGTGACCGTGCGCCTCCAGCAGGTACGTCATCAGTTCGAGGTTGTGCGGGGTGTCCTCGACCGCGAGGATCCGCGCTCCCGACGTGGTCACGCCGCCTCTTCTTGGGTTGCGCAGCGATCGGGCAGTTCGACGGTGAAGGTGCTGCCGACTCCGACCATCGACTGCACGCGCACCTGCGCGCCGATGAGCTCGCCCAGCTTGCGCGAGATGTGCAGGCCCAGGCCGGTTCCTTCGGTACTGGACCGAATACCTTCCCGGCCGCGCTCGAAGGCGTCAAAGATTCGGACGAGGTCACCGGGGTCGATGCCCGGACCGGTGTCGGCCACCGTGATCCGCCGTTCGCCGGTCTCCGGGTCCGAGATCAGCCGAACGTCGACCGAACCCTGCGCGGTGAACTTGATCGCGTTGCTGACCAGATTGATCATGATCTGTCCGAGCGCCCGTGCGTCGGACCGGATCACGACCGGCGCGTCGGGCGTGCGCAGGGTGAGCGTCAGGCCCTTCTCGTCGGCCAGCGGTTGCAGCGCGGC
>DATAQD010000102.1:0-7427 GCA_036264855.1 Jatrophihabitans sp.
TGGTCGGCGCACATCATGGAGCAGAAGAAGACCGGCCGCCTCGTCCGTCCGTCCGCCCGCTACATCGGCCCGGCGCCGCGCAAGCCCGACGAGGTGGACGGCTGGAACGACATTGCCCACGACTGAGCGTCCGGAACCGACTGGCGCGGTCGCGGTGTTGGCCCGGCCATGCCGAACCCTCGCATCCTCCTGATCTCGGGCAGCACCCGAGGCCCGTCCACCAACTCGGCGCTCGTCCGTACCGCAGCGCTGTGCGCGCCTCCCGGCGTCTCGGCGGTGGTTTACGACGGACTCGCCGAGCTGCCGCACTTCAATCCCGACGACGACCGCGATCCGCTGCCACCGGCCGTGGCCGAACTGCGATCCGCCATCGCCGCGTCATCGGCGCTGCTGTTCTGCACGCCGGAGTACGCCGGGACGTTGCCCGGTTCCTTCAAGAACCTGCTCGACTGGACGGTCGGAGGCACCGAGATCGCGGGCAAGGCCGTCGCTTGGGTGAACGCCGCCGCCGATCCCCGGCGGGGCACCGGCGCGACGGCCACCCTGCGGACGGTGCTCGGCTACGTCCAGGCTCGCGTCGTCGAGGACGCGTGCCGACACGTTCCGGTCCCATCTGAGTCCGTCAGGGAAGGGGAAATCGGCGACGACGCCACCCGCACCGCGATTCGCGAGGTGCTGGCCACCCTCGCTGGCGCGGCCACCGCACCCGATGACTGAGTTCGCGCGGCTGGGTCCGGCGCTGCGCTCGTCAGCCATGTCGACTCCTCGTCGCTGGCCGTTTTCGCGACCTGCCTAATGTGTCGCATGCGCTCGCGCCTGCTCGCCGCCGCGCTGGCGGGAACCGCGCTGGCGGGAACCGCGCTGGCCGCCTGCGGCGGCACCGTCCAAGGCAGCGGGCGCCAGGCAACGACGTGCGCCGCCGTGTTCTTCGGGGTTCCCGGCTCCGGTCAGGGCGTGCTCAACCCGCCGCCGACGGTGCTCCCCCGCGGAGTCACCCTCGACGATGCCACCCGATACGGGACCACCGTCGCGCTGCTCAAGACCGAGCTCGCCCGGGTGGCGGGCAAGGATCTCGCGTCCGCGCGCTCCATCAACTACCCGGCGATTCCCGTCTCGCGCTATCTCGGTCCCGGCGGGTTGACTGCCGACCTCGACGCCAGCGAGGCAGTCGGGGTGTCCGCGCTCGTGGCCGCCATCCGGAAGTCGTATGGCGGCGGTTGCGCCGGTCGACCTGTGCTCCTGTCCGGGTACAGCCAGGGCGCCGAGGTCGTCGTCCGGGCGGTCGACGCGTTGTCAACCACGGAGCAGGCGAGCGTCTCGGTCGCCCTGTTCGGCAATCCCAGCTACGCACCCGGAGTGCCCGGCGACTACCCCGGCCACACGCTCGCGGCGGGTATCCGGCCCACATTCGGGGCTGGCGCCGCGTTCGCGCTCCCCGCCGACGTGCGCCGACGCACGATCGACGTCTGCGCCCCCGGCGATCCGGTGTGCGGCGTGGACCCCAAGCTCACCGGGCTGTTCGCCCGCATCTCGTGGGTACTCGAGCACGTCAAGATCCACGATGAGGCGTACGCATTCGCCGGGACGCGCTACGCGCTCGCCGCCGCCAGGTTCCTGTGGCAGCACCGGGGCAATTGATGGGCGCTCTCGTCCTGTCCAGCTCACCCCTGCCGACCCGACCTCGCCGAACCGATCTTGTGCCCCCACCACGCCCCGGCACCGATTAACCGCACAAGATCACCCGCACGCCCCCCGCCGGCGACCCGCCCAACCGATCTTGTGCCCCCACCAACGCCCCGGCACCGGCAACCGCACAAGATCACCGGCCTATCCCGCGCCGCCCCGCGCCGCCCCGACCGCCCAGCCCAGCCCGCGCCGCCGCGACCGCCTGAGCGCCTGACCGCCTGACCGCCGGCGACCAGCCCAGCCGATCACGCCGGAGCAGCTTCCGGTGCCGGTCAGCCGAAGGTCTTGCCCTCGCCGCGATAGGTCGGCACCGAGCGCGCCACCGCCCCGTCCTCGACGATGTGGATCGTGTCCAGTCGCTCACCGAGTTCGCCGGCCTTGGCGTGCCGGAACCACACCCGGTCGCCGATCTGCAGGGACGCGGCCGGCCCGCCGCGCACCGGGGTCTGCACCTCGCCCGCCCCCTCGGTGCCGATCAGCTTCAGCCCGCGCCGGGCCGGACTCGGCAGCCGGGACTTCTTCGCCGGTCCGGACGCCACGTAGCCGCCGCCGAACAGCGTCGCGATCCCCGGCGCCGGTCGGCGCACCACGGGCAGCGCGAAGTACAGGGCGGGCCGCGGGGTGAACGAGCGGTAATTGTCGAACAGCGTCGGCACGAACAGACCGGACCCCGCGGTCACCTCGGTCACCGACGGATCGGCGGAGCTGACCTCCAGGCTCCCGGATCCCCCGGAGTTCACGATTTCCAGGGCCCCGGCCACCTTCGCGACCGCTTCGACCACCGCGCCCCGCCGCACCGCCAGCTCGGTCGCGGAGCGGCGCTTCACCAGCCGCACAGCCGGTGACGAGTCGGGCAGCCCGGCGATCTGGGCCTCGTAGAACATCACGCCCACCACCCGGAAACCCTGCGCGTCCGCCGCCCGGGCCAGCGCGACCGCGTCTTCAGGCGTGCGCAGCGGCGACCTGCGGACACCCAGGTGCAGCCGACCGATCCGCAGCGACGCGTCGACGTCCAGACACACGCGCACCCGGGCCGGGGTCACCTGACGGACCACCGCCAGCTGACCGACGTCGTCCACCATCAACGTGATGGCGTCCCGGAGCTGCGGATCCGCGCCCAGCTCGCGCAACGCGACGCGGTCGACGGTCGGGTAGCCCATCAGCACGTCCGGCACGCCACTGCGCACCAGCCAGACCGCCTCGCGCAGCGAGTAGGCCATCACGCCGGCAAAGCCCGGCAGGGCCAGTACGGTGTCCAGGACCGCTCGGCAGCGCACCGATTTCGACGCCACGCGAACCGGCGTCCCCCCCGCCCGACGCACGAGATCCGCGGCGTTCAGGTGCAGCGCCGCATGATCTAGAGCCGCGAGTGGCGGGTCGAGATGCGCCGTCGCCGCGCTCAGGACGTCCAGATCGGTCATCGGGCCGCCTTCCCTCGCCGGCGCGGCTTCGCCTGGCCGACCAGGTAGTCGCCGAACGAGATCAGCCGCGCCCGGGCCGCCGCGCTGTCACGATCGACCAGCCAACGCAGGGTGACGCCGTCGATGAAGGCCAGTGCCTCACCGGCCAGCTCCGGCACCGGCCGGGACCAGGTGGCCCCGCTGGCTTCGGCGACCAGGTTCAGTAGCGCCTCGGCGGCGGCCTGCGAGGCGTCGTACTGCCGCGCGGCGACCCCGCTCAGGTCCGGGTTGCGCAGGGCGTGGGTGGTGATCTCGTAGGTGAGCAGTTGGGTGCCGGCGCTGGCCTCGACGCTCGCCCATAGCCCGCCGATCGCGGCGCGCACTGCGGTCGGGAGGTCGGGCGGGTTGTCGAGATCGACGGCCGCCGCGCCCGCCCCGCGCAGGTCTTCGACGATGCGGGCCGCGAGCGCGCCGAAGAGCTCGTCCTTGTCCTCGAAGCAGTAGTGCACGACGCCCAGCGCGACGCCGGCCTCCTCGGCCACGCGACGGATCGTGGCTGCGCCGATGCCCTCGTTCGCGGCGACCGAGAGTGCCGCCTCGACCAGTTGGGAACGCCGCTCGAGCAGCGGCAGGCGGATGCTCACGTCCTCATGAAACATCTGGACACTTGTCCAAGTCAAGGATTGACTTGGACGGATGTCCAGTTGATAGTGGAGGCCATGACGACCTGGACGAACTGGGCCGGCACGGTCAGCGCCGACGTCACGGTCGCGGCCCCGGCGACCGTCGCGGAGCTGGCGAAACTGGTCGCCGAGTGTTCCGAGCGCGGCCAGCACGTCAAACCGATCGGCGCTGGGCATTCGTTCACCCCCATCGGTGCGACCGACGGTGTGCAGCTGCGCCTGGACCGGCTCGCCGGGATCGTCAAGGCCGACCGCGAGACGGGCCAGGTGACGGTGCAGGCCGGCACCCGCCTGCACGCGCTCAACGACACGCTGTGGCAGCTCGGCATGTCGATGACCAACCTCGGCGACGTCGACGTCCAGACGATCTCAGGCGCCATCTCGACCGGCACGCACGGCACCGGGCTGAAGCTGGGCGGCATGGCCACCCAGGTCCGGGCCCTCGACGTGGTGCTCGCGGACGGGTCGACGATCACGTGCTCGGCCGACGAGAATGCCGAGCTGTTCGCCGCCGCGCGGGTCGGCCTGGGCGCGCTCGGCGTCATCGCGACGGTGACCCTGCAGTGCGAGCCCGCGTTCGCGCTGGCCGCCGCGGAATCACCCGCCTCCCTCGATGAGGTCCTCAACGACCTGGACGAGAACCTGATCGGCAACGACCACTTCGAGTTCTACTGGTTCCCGCACACTCGCCGCGTCCTCACGAAGCGCAACAATCGGGTCCTGCCGGGAACCGAGCTGCGCCCGCTGGGCCAGGTTCGCAGCTGGGTCGACGACCAGTTCCTGGCCAACGCCGTCTTCGACAAGATCAACCGAGTGACGACGTGGCGGCCGGGCCTGATCCCGCGGGCCAACGCGTTCGCGGCCCGCGCACTGAGCGCGCGCGGTTTCATCGATCGCTCCTACCGGGTATTCGCCTCGACCCGGTCGGTGAGGTTCCGCGAGATGGAGTACGCGGTCCCGCGCGCCGCGGTGCCCCAGGTGCTCGCCGAGATCGAGGACTACCTTCAGCGCAGCGGCGAGCAGGTCGGGTTTCCGGTCGAGGTCCGGTTCGCGGCGGCGGACGACATCTGGCTGTCGACAGCGTACGGACGGGAAACCGGCTACGTCGCCGTGCACCAGTACCACCGGCGTCCACACGAGTCGTACTTCCGCGCCGTCGAAGCGATCGCGCGCGGTGTCGGTGGCCGCCCGCATTGGGGCAAGCTGCACGACCGCGATGCCGGCTCGCTGCGCGCCGATTACGAGCGCTTCGACGACTTCGTCGCGCTGCGCGACAAGCTCGACCCGCAGCGCACCTTCGGCAATGCCTACCTCGCTCGCGTCCTGGGCCTCTGACGCGATGGCCGACCTCGCCGACGTCCGGGCGATCGCGCTCGAACTCCCGCGCGCGTACGAGGCGATGGTGCGGGACTACGTGAAGTTCCGGGTCGGCCGAATCGTGTTCGCGTCCGTGTCGCCGGACGAGTCACTGCTCGGCTTCGGCTATCCGCGTGAGCAACGCGACGCACTGGTCGCCAGTGATCCCGCGAAGTTCCTGATGCCGGCGAAGTCCGACCTGCGCTACCAGTGGGTCCGGCTGCGCCTGGCCGCGGTGGACGTGGACGAGTTGCGGGAGTTGCTTGTCGACGCGTGGCAGATGTGCGTGCCGAAGTCGGTGGCGGCCGACTACCTCAATCGCGCGGGGTGAGCACGCAGAACTCGTTGCCCTCGGGATCAGCGAGTACGACCCAGGGCACATCGGTCTGGCCGATGTCGGCCCGTGTGGCGCCGAGACCGACGAGACGCTCGACCTCGGCTTCGTGGTCGTCGTCGGGGCCGGGCGCGAGGTCGATGTGCAGCCGGTTCTTGACCGTCTTGCCTTCGGGCACCGTGACGAACACCAGCCCCGGACCGCGTTCGGCGAGCGGGATCTGCTCGCCCTTCGTCAGGGCGTGCGGCGGCACGACAACGACCTCGCCCGGCGCCTCGTACACCACGGTCCAGCTCAGGACGTCGGCCCACCAGCGAGCCTGAGCGGCCACGTCCACACAATCCACGACAAGTGTGTACCAGCGAATGCCCATGCGCGGCACCGTAGTGGCCGACTCGGACACCGCGACCGGCGACGCGGTGGCCGAACTCAGCCGCAAGCCCTGAGCAACGGAGAATCGCTGGTCGTAGCGGCGTGTGCTCCGCCCGATGCGACCAGCCCGCGCTTATCGTCAGGGCCATGCGTCAGCTGCGCTTCGTCACCCTCTCCGAGGACGGCAGCCGCCTCCTCGTCGAGACCACCGACAGCGGCGAGCAGTTCACCCTGCCGGTGGACGCCGCACTGCGTGAGGCATCGGGTTCGGACCTGCCCCGATTGCCGAGGCCGGCCGCCGCCGCGCCGACGCACCAGGCGCCGACGCAGCGAGCGCTCGGGCCGAGCCCGGCGCCGACCACCGAATCCACGATCGGCCCCCGCGAAATCCAGGTGCGCGTCCGGGCGGGCGAGTCGCCCCAGGACCTCGCCGACGCCCACGGCATGACCCTTGAGCGGGTGCTGCGCTTTGCCGGTGCCGTGATCGAGGAGCGGCTGCGGATCGCGGCCGAAGCGCGGCGAGCCCGCGCCCGCCGCAGCAACTCGGACGGCACGGACAACAAGGTCGTCATGTTCGGCGAGGCCGTCGACGACCGGTTCACCGCGCACGGCATCGACGCCGGTTCGGTCGCCTGGGACGCCTGGCGCCCCGCCGACGGCGAGTGGGTGATCGCGGCCACATGGCTCGGTGGCGACGGCACCCACAGCGCCCAATGGCTCTTCCACCGCGGCTCGCGCTCGGTGACGCCGATCGACGACGCCGCAGCGGACCTGCTCAGCGACCGTCCGATCCGCCCGATCGCCCCGCCGGAACCCGTGCGGCCCAGCCTGGTCTCGGCGCCGCCGCTCGCGCCCGGGATCGTCGCGTTCCCGCCCATGCCCGACGCGCGCACCGGCCCCCTCCCCGTCCTCGAAGAGGTCTACGACCAGGACGCCGCCCCCGAGGGTCCGCGCGACGTGCCGCCCTTGGCGACTCCGGCGGCGGCGGCCTACGAGGCGGCGTTCGACTTCGACGCCCCGCCCCTGCCGCTCGGCGTCACCGACCCCACCAGCCGGCCCAGCGCCGTCCAGAACCTGGGGACGCTGCGCAATGTCGGGGCCACCCGGCGCGACGAGTCCGAGGACGACCGCGCCGCGCGGGCCCGGGTGCCGTCGTGGGACGACATCCTGCTCGGGGTGCGCCGCAAGACCGACTGATCGGTTCCACCGTCGCGCCGGACGCCGATCACGTTTCCCCGCGGCCGGGCGCTTCCTGGCCCTGGTTCGGCCATCCGCGAGGAAGAGGCGATCAACTCGGCCGTAAGAATCGGCGATCACTCGGCTTGAGGTGAAACGCGCTTCATGTTCTAGCGTCGGCGTGGTGCGCCCGTCAGCCAGCGAAACTCGTTCGCTCCTCGCCGGTGTCGGCCGTACCGTCGGTGGACGTGAGTGACGCCGCCGATACCAGTCGGGTGACGGGGGAGCCGGGAACCCTCGCCACCCTGCTCCGGCTGCGTCGATGGACCCGTCCGCACCGCCGAGCGATCATCTTCATGCTCGCCGCCGCCACTGGCGCGATGCTGGCCCAGGCGCTCGTCCCGCTCGTGGTCGGCCGCG
>DATAQD010000006.1:0-6763 GCA_036264855.1 Jatrophihabitans sp.
GGCCGGGGTGGGGCTGCCGGCTGGGGTCCCCGACACCGTCGAGGCGTCGGACGAGGGTGCTGGCGAGCCGCCGCTGTCACCGGCCGAGCTGGAGCAACCAGCCAGGACGAGCGCCAACCCGAGCGGCACGGCGACGAGTCGTCTAGCACGGCACGGTGAACTGATCATTCGACGTTCCTTCCGGAGGTGGTATCGGTTCTACTCCGTTCGACCGATCGCGTGTCGGAACTAAATGCCTTGCGCCCGTGTTCTTGGCTTGGCTAGCCTGCACGAACAGACCTCAAGCGCCTGCAACTTCGCACGCGCGACCACGAGAGAGAGGGGGTGGCCCCCGATGACGATCACTGGCATCACGTCGGCGGCTGCCCCGCGCGCGCGCACTCTTTCGGCGCCGCTCTCGCCCTCGCCGCTGTTCGCCGCCACCGCCACGTCGTGGCGCGAGCGCGCGGCCGACTCGGCCCGCATGCGCAATGCGTCGGCCCCCGTCTGCGTCAACCACAACTCCATCGCCCCGGCCACGGGTGCCGTCCCCGCCACGGCCGAGCGCGTCGCCTACGGCGCCGCCAAGCAGGCCGCACCACCTCGAGGAGTACCTCGCTGACCAGATCAGCGTTCAAGGCTCCTCGAGGCCGCGGCTCCCAGCTTGGGAACCGCGGCCTCTCTGTATTTCTGGAGCCCACGTGCGTTCACAACTCAATCCATCCACCGCACAACTGAACGAAGGAGGTGACCCGACGTGTTGACCGGCTGCGCACCTGACGAGGTGCTCATGCTTGACCCGATCGGGCTCGACCCGATGGACCCGCTCTCGAAGGAGTGTCCCGACGACCTGCCCTGCCGGGTGGAGAACTCAGACCTCTGGTTCGCCGAGACGCCTACCGATCTCGAGCAGGCGAAGGCCTTCTGCCGGGACTGTCCGGCCCGTCTGGCCTGCCTCTCCGGCGCACTCGAGCGTCGCGAGCCCTGGGGCGTCTGGGGCGGCGAGATCTTCGAGCGGGGCGCGATCGTGGCCCGCAAGCGCCCGCGCGGCCGTCCGCGTAAGGACGACCGGACCGTGGTCGCCGCATGAACAGCATTGCAACTCACCGGATCGCCGACCTCACGTCGGCGCGGCCCCGCCGCGTTGACCAAGTGACGCCGGCGATGAATCAGACAACGAACTTCAATCACTCGAGGAGCATCAAGATGTATGCACTGCAGGAAGCCCTCGCGCGTGACCGAATGCGCGAAAAGGAGCAGCGATCGCGGGAGGCGCGACTGGCGAGGGCACTCGCCGCCGAAAACCGCTGGCATCGAGTCTCGCTGCACGCGCGCGCCGCGCAGGCGCGGCACGCGCGCCGGGTGAGTCGGGTATCGGCCTGGTAGCCGGCCGTCGCCGAGTTCCGCGCCGCGCGGCCGTCGCCGCAGGCAACCGAACCGCTCGCCGAACCCGAACGGCCGCCGGATCGTCACGATCCGGCGGCCGTTCGGCGTCTCGGGCGTCGCGGCTCCGGTCACCACCACTGCCGGTCGAGCTTCGCCTCGATCGATCGGACGAATCGACGCGTGCAGTTGGTGCACACCCACCGGGTGCGGTGGCCCTCGCTGGTCTCGACGATGTCGGCGCACCACGACAGTGGCGGATCGCCGTCCTCCTCGGGATCGGCGATCCGGCCACACAACGAGCACACGACGTCCATCTCGCCATTGCACCGCGCTGCGCGCGCTAGGTAAAGATCCACAGCGATCGACGATTCGGTGTGTTCTTCACCAAAGCGACATCGAGCGCCGGAAAATGCCGGCGAGGTCCTCGGGCGTGGCGTCGCGGGGCGCGGTGGCGAGCAGCCGCTGCTGCTTGAGCGTGCCCTCGACCAGGCCGTCGATGTCGGCGTCGGCGAAGCCCACCGCCGCCACCCCGGACGGGATGCCGATGTCGCGCATCAGCCGGGTCACGACGTCGGGAAGCAGGGCCGACGCGTCCGACGGCGTGTCGACGTCCGGTTCGAGGAGTCGGGCGGCGCGCAAGTGACGATCCGGCGCGGCCTCGAAGGTGAACCGGAACGACTCCGGTGCGGTGAGCGCGACGGCCATGCCGTGGGGAACCAGGCCGGCGGCCTCGGGATAGCCGTCCGGGTGGAAGCCGTGCGCCTGCCCGGCGATGGGATAGGCGTTCGCATGCGGGATGTGGACCCCGGCGTTGCCGAAGCCGAGGCCGGCGAACGTGGCCGCGAGCGCCATGTCCCGGCGGGCGCCGAGATCCTCGCCGTGCAGCACCGCCAGGCGAAAGCTCGAGTACAGCAGGGCCAGCGCCCGTTCCGACCACATGTCCGAGACCGGGTTCGATCCGCAGTACGGGACCCGCTGGGCCGGCTGCTTGCGCGCGCCCGCGGTGTAGGGACGCGCCGTGTAGCTCTCGAGCGCGTGGCACAGGATGTCCATGCCGGACGACGCGGTCACCCCGGCCGGCTGGCTGAGGGTCAGCAACGGATCGACAACGGCGAGCGTCGGACGCAGCCGGGCGTGGCTGATGCCGCTCTTCACCCGGTGCGCGAGGACGTCGAGGACGCACACAGTCGTGCTTTCCGACCCGGTGCCGGTCGTGGTCGGCACCGCGACCAGGGGATGCAGCGCGTTGATCGGCGCCTGCCCGCCTCCGACCGGCGCGTTCACGTAGTCGATCAGCTCGCCGGGATTGGTGAGGAGCAGGTTCACCGCCTTGGCCGTGTCGATGCTCGAACCGCCACCGACGGCCACGAACGCGTCCCAGGGACCGTGCTGCCGCGCCCAGTCGATCGCGAGCTGCATGCTCTGGTCTGTGGGCTCGATCCGCACGCCCTCGAACACTGCGGCCTGGACGCCGAACTGGGCCATCTGGGCGGCCACCCGCTCGGCCAGCCCGGTTGCCGCGACGCCCGGGTCGGTGATGACCAGCGCCCGGCGAGCGCCGAGCTGGGCGAGGTCGTATCCGATCTCCTCCGCGGCGCCGTCACCGAACTTCAGGGTGGGAGCGCCGTAGGTGAAGATCGACTCTGCCGGGGCGGGGCCCGTCGGCGTGATCACGCCACCGCCTCGTCGGCGAAGCCGGGCTGCCACCGCTCGGCGAGCGCCCGGTACGGGGCGGTCGCGCCCAGCTGGCAGAGCACCCCGATCGAGCCCAGGGTGACCCGGTGGATCAGCAGGTAGGACGGCGGGAGGTTGAGCAGCCGACCGACCCGGGCCTCCTCGCGCCGCGGATCGGCGATTCGAGCCGCCTGCCGGCGCATCCACCGACGGCTGAACGTGAATGTCGGCTCCCGGAGTGGATCAACCGCCGGACCGAGGTAGTCCATGATCTCCTCGCCGGTGACCTCGATACCCGGTCGCACGAAACCCAGATCACGCATCAGCCGCAGCACGCCGGCGGCGTCACCGTCGACGGCCAGGCGCGTCAATCGTCCGAGCGGCGGGGGGTAGCCCTGAGGCAGTCGGGCGACCGCGCCGAAGTCGACCACGCCCAGCCGGCCGTCGGGCAGCATCCGGAAGTTGCCGGGATGAGGGTCTGCGTGCAGCAGGCCGGCGCGGGTCGGCGCGGAGTAGTGCAGCAGCGCCATGAGCGAGCCGGCCGCGTCGCGTTCGTCCTGCGAACCGGACGTGATGATCGACGAGAGTGGACGGCCCTCCATCCACTCGCTGACGACGGCCTTCGGAGAGCTGGCCACCACGCGCGGCACCGCGATCTGCGGGTCGTCGGTGAAAGCCGCTGCGAAGGCCCGCTGGGCGTCGGCCTCGAGGGTGTAGTTGAGCTCCTCGAGCACCCGCTCCTTGAGCTCGGCCAGTAACGGCTTCACCTCCAGGCCGGGCGACATCCGGCTGAACAGCCAGGCGAACCGGCTGAGCTGGCGCAGGTCGGCCATCAACGCCGGTCCCGCGCCCGGGTATTGCAGCTTGACCGCCACCTCGCGCCCGTCGGCCCAGACGGCCCGGTGCACCTGGCCGATGCTGGCCGCCGCGGCCGGAACGTCCTCGAATTCCTGGAACCGCTCGGGCCACCGCTTGCCGAACTGCTCGTCGAGGACCTTGTGCACCTGAGCGGCCGGCATCGGCGGAGCGGCCTCTTGCAGCCGGGTCAACGCCTCGCGGTAGGGGGCCGCGGTGTCCTCGGGCAGCGCGGCCTCGAACACCGACAGTGCCTGGCCGAGCTTCATCGCCCCGCCCTTGAGCTCGCCCAGCACGGTGAACAGCTGCTCGGCCGTCTTGGCCTGCAGCTCGGCGGTGACTTCGTCGGCCGACTTTCCGGTCATGCGCTTGCCGAAGCCGACGGTGGCGCGCCCGGCGACGCCGAGGGGGAGCGAGGCGAGCTTGGCGGTGCGCGCGCCCCGCCGTTGGGGGATGTCGCGGTCCTCGCGAGCACTCACCGCGTCACCCTTCGGCCCCCCGCGTTCGCTCACGCGGCCCATTGTGCCCAATGACCCGTACCGGCACCCGTCGTTAGTGTGCGCCCCCATGATCGGGAACGACGAGCCGGTATCAACGCCGGGGGACCGCAGCGGCGGTGCAGTCGCAGTCCGGGTGAGCGGGCCAGCTGCGTCGGCGCAGGCGCCAGTCGGGCAGGCGCAGCTCGAGCGTGCCGTCGAGGCAGGCCGGTTCGCCGCCGTCGAGGAAGGTCAGGGCCTGGAGGGCGGCCACGCCCGCGATCACGGTGGCCACCGCGACGTCCGAGGCCGGCCCGTGCCGCCCCGGCACCGTCAGCTGCACGGCCAGCGCCGACCAGGCCGGGTCGCGGTCGCGGCGGTGCAGGTCGGCGCAGTGCAGGCAGCTCGTGAGTCCGGGCAGGACGAGCGGGCCGACGACACCGTGATCGGCGCCCAGGGAGACCGTCAGGTGCGCGGCGTCGGCGGCATGCAGGGCGTGTCGCCGCTCGTCCGGCACCGGAGCGTCGACGGCCAGGATGGTGAGATCCGGGCCCACATCGACCGGGAGCGGAGTGGTGTCGGCCTCCGGCGCCGCCCGGTGAATCGCGTCCTCGGCCGCGGCCGCGAACAACGTGCCCTCGTCGTGCGGACGGATACCTCCCGGTATGGCCTGAAAGAGCTTTGCGTCCCCATCCGCCGTGCACCGCACCCGGCCGATGCCGGCCGCCGCGAGGACGGCCGCGAGCGGCGCCGCGGCCCGGCTGCGGCCGTGTATCACCACGGAGGTGTGCCGGCGCGCGTTGAGCAGTTCCGCGGCCCGCTCACCGTGCCGGGCGGCAAGGGCGGTGAGTTCGCCGGCGAGGCGCGGCGCCGGCGGGGCCAGCCGAGCGTCGTCGTCGGTCGACCGCACCCACAGGTAGCCCGCTTCGGTCAACGCGGTCAGGGCATGCCGAACGCTGTCGTCGACCGGCACGGGAGGCGCGTCTGGAACAATCGGAGACGCGATTCGTTGGATCAACGGGATCGGCAAACCGGCCACGACGACGCCGCGACTGCCGAGCTCGAGGTGCACCGCGCCGGGGGATCGCCACAGCAGGCGGGTGGCCGGACCAAGCACCAGATCGGCCGGCTCACGGCGACGGACGGCGGTCACCGGGTCACGTTCGCATGGCCGGGCGGCGGGCCCGGCGTTGTCCACAGGCGAATATTCGGTGACGTCAGAAGATCGTCCAGTTAACGCGACGGTAACCCTGAAGTGAATGTCCACATCTGTGGATGACGGTGTGCATAACCCCGTTCTGCTGTGGAAATTCGCGGCGAGCTGTGGATGACCGCGTGGCGTCGACCAACGTGTCGGATCTGCTGATTACCGTGTGCTGCGTGGGAACGGCTCCGAGCGGCCACGGCGAGACCGCCGTTGAGGTGCGACGCAGCGCGCGGCGGCGGCGCACGGTGTCCGCCTACCGCGACGGTGACCGGGTCATCGTGCTCATCCCGGCCCGGTTCACGGCGGCCGAGGAGCGGGAGTGGGTCACCCGGATGGTCGATCGGGTCGTCGGCACCGGGCCCCGCCGCCGCCGTGGGGGCGACGACGGCCTGGCCCGGCGGGCCCGGGACCTGTCGGAGCGGTACCTGGATGGGCTGGCCAAGCCGGTGAGCGTGCGGTGGGTGCCGGTGATGCGCACGCGGTGGGCGTCGTGCACGCCGGCGGACCGGACGATCCGGCTCTCCCGACGGCTGCAAGAGATGCCGACCTGGGTGCAGGACTACGTACTGCTGCACGAACTGGCCCACCTGCTCGAATCCGGCCACGGGCCGCGATTCTGGCGCCTGGTCGAACGCTATCCGCGCACCGAGCGGGCGCGGGGCTACCTGGACGGCGTCAGTGCCGCGGCCAACCTGCCGATCGCCGACGACCTCGCCGACGACGAAGCCGACGAGATCGAGGACGCAGGCTAGTTCGACGGCTCGTCGCCCGCCGGTGGTTCTTCGACCGGTGCTTCGGCAGCGGGCGCCTGTTCGACTGGCGCTTGCGCGGCGGGCGGTTGCGCTGGCGGCGGGTCCAGCTCGAGGCCGCTCAGATCGTCCGGGGCCGTCATCGCGGCCAGTTTCTCGCCGAAGCCCAGCGGGTCGTCGAGGTCCTCAGCGCTCGGCAGCAGGTCGGGGTGCGACCAGATCGCGTCGCGTCCGCTCACGCCCTGCTTCTCGGTGACGCTCCACCACAGGGCGGCGGCCTCGCGCAGCCGGCGCGGCCGCAGTTCCAGGCCGACGAGCGTGGCGAAGGTCTGCTCCGCCGGACCGCCGGCCGCGCGCCGACGCCGGGAGGCCTCGCGCAGCGCCTGCGCGCCGGGCATCCGGTCCTCGGCCGCCGCCGCGACGACGGAGTCGACCCA
>DATAQD010000183.1:0-7845 GCA_036264855.1 Jatrophihabitans sp.
GCACGCAGGACTCGCTGATGGAGGCCGGCCAGTTCGTGCAGGTGCTGCAGCACCGCCAGGGCGTCACCATCGCCTGCCTCGAGGAGATCGCGATGCAGCGCGGGTGGATCTCGCCAGCGGCGGCCCTCGAGCTCGCCGACGAGATGGGCACGTCAAGCTACGGCGGCTACCTGCGGCAAGCCGTCGCCGACTTCGTCGAGACGGGCTGACGCGTGGCCGCCCAGATCGACCCGATGACCGTGACCGAGACCGCCATCGGCGGGCTGTGGCACATCGCGAGCAAAGCGGTCACCGACGAGCGCGGCACGGTCCGCGAGCTCTTCCGGACCACCGGATTCGCCGAACTCGGCGTGCCCGTCCGCAATCCTTGGTTGCAGGTGAACATGACGTGGACGCGGCAGGGTGGCGTGCGCGGGATGCACGGCGAGGCAATGACCAAGCTCGCCGGCGTCGCGTGGGGCGCGGCGTTCGGTGCCTACGTCGACGCGCGGACGGAGTCCCCGACCTTCGGCACGGTGGTGACCGTCGCGCTCGAGGTGGGCGTCCAGATGCTCGCCCCGCCGGGGGTGTGCAACGGGTTTCAGGCGACGAGCGAGGGCGGCTGCCAGTACGTGTACTGCTTCGACGCCGAATGGGCCCCGGGGATGGCCGGTGTCGCGGTGAACCCGCTCGACCCGGACCTCGCGATCCCGTGGCCGTTGCCGATCGACCCGGACGACCCGGCCTGCATCTCGGCCAAGGACGCCCGCCTGCCTCGTCTGTCGGCCGGGTGAGCCGGTTCGGGAGGGTGCGACCATGAGGGTCTTCGTGACGGGTGGCGCCGGCTTCATCGGTTCGCACTTCGTGCGTTCGCTGATCGCCGACGAGTATCCCTACTTCGCCGGCGCGGACGTCACGGTGTTCGACAAGCTGACCTACGCGGGTAACCTCGCCAACCTGGCGCCGGTCGCCGACAGCTCCCGGTACCGCTTCGTGCAGGGCGACATCGGCTCGTCCGCCGCGCTGGACGCCGCACTGCCCGGTCACGACATCGTGGTCAACTTCGCGGCCGAGTCGCATGTCGACCGCTCGATCGGCGGCGCCGCGAGCGACTTCGTCACGACGAACGTCCTCGGCGCGCAGCAGGTTTTCGCCGCGGCGCTGCGGCACGGCGTCGATCAGGTCCTGCACGTATCGACCGACGAGGTCTACGGATCGATCGCCGACGGGTCGTGGACCGAGGACCACACCCTGCTGCCCAACTCCCCGTACTCCGCGGCCAAGGCCGGCGGTGACCTGATCGCCCGCGCGTACGCGGTCACCTACGGCCTGGACGTGCGCGTCACGCGCTGCTCGAACAACTACGGCCCGTACCACTTTCCCGAGAAGGTCATCCCGCTGTTCGTCACGAACCTGCTCGACGGGCTGACCGTGCCCCTGTACGGCGACGGCGCGAACGTCCGCGACTGGTTGTTCGTGGCCGACCACTGCCGGGGTCTCGCGTTGGTCGCCGAGAAGGGCGCGAAGGGCGAGATCTACAACATCGGGGGCGGGCGCGAGCTGTCCAACCAGGCGCTGACCGAGCTGCTGCTGCAAGCAACCGGACGGGACTGGAGCTACGTCGAGCCCGTCGCCGACCCCCGCGGCGCCGGCCACGACCTGCGTTACTCGGTCGACTATTCCAAGCTCGCCGCGCTCGGCTACCGCCCGCAGATGACCTTCGAGGACGGGCTCGCGCTGACCGTGCAGTGGTTCCGCGACAACCGCGAGTGGTGGGAGCCCCTGCGCGCCCGGGCCGCTCTGTGACCCGCTGGCTCGTCACCGGCGCCGGCGGCCAGCTCGGGACGCACCTGGTGTCTCTGCTCCCGGCCGCCGACGTTGTCGGGCTGACCCGGGCCGAGCTCGACATCACCTCGGCGGCTGACGTCGAGGACGTGGTCCACGCGATCGGTCCGGACATCGTCATCAACGCCGCCGGGTACACCTCCGTGGACGCGGCCGAGACCGACGAGGCGGCCGCGCACGCCGCGAACGCGGTCGCCCCCGCGCTGCTGGCGGCGGCCCTGACGCGTCGCGGCGGGCGGCTCATCCACGTCTCCACCGACTACGTGTTCGACGGCACGGCGGGTCGGCCGTACGAGCCGGACGATCCGACCGGCCCCCGCACCGCATACGGCCGCACCAAGCTCGCGGGCGAGCAGGCGGTGCTGGCGGCGCTCCCGGACTCCTACGTCGTGCGGAGCGCGTGGATCTACGGCGGGCCCGGGCCCAATTTCGTCGACACCATGGTGTCGCTGGAACGCTCGCGCGACACCGTCGACGTCGTGGCCGATCAGGTGGGCTCACCGACGTGGGTTCGCGACCTGGCCGGCGCGCTGATCGCGCTGGGCCCGGCACCGGTGCCGACCCGGCGGCTGCATTTCGTGAACGCCGGCACCGCGTCGTGGTTCGACCTCGCGCAGGAGGTGTTCCGCGCCGTGGGCGCCGACCCGGCCCGGGTGCGGGCGGTGACGTCGGCGCAGTTCGTGCGTCCCGCGCCCCGCCCGGCGTGGTCGGTCCTGTCGACGGCGTCGTGGACGGCGAGTGGGCTGGTCGCCCCGCGCGACTGGCGCGCGGCGCTGCGCGAGTACCTCGGCCGCTGACCCCCGGGGCGGCGGCGGGTGGCGCGGGCGACGCGTCAGCGTCGGCGCTGCGGTTTCCAGACGACGAGCGCCGTGGACGGTCCGCGGCGAGCGACGAGCTCGGCGTGGGCCCGATCCAGTTCGGCATTGAGTTCGGCCACCCGCTGACGCAACGCGTCGACGTGCGACTCGAGTTCGATGATCCGCTTGATGCCGGCCAGGTTGACGCCCTCGTTCTGCGAGAGCCGCTGGACCTCGCGCAGCAACGCGACGTCACGGGCCGAATAGCGCCGGCCGCCGCCGCCGGTGCGGCCGGGCGTGACGAGGCCGAGCCGGTCGTACTGGCGCAGGGTCTGCGCGTGCATCCCGGCGAGCTCGGCGGCGACGGAGATGACGAAGACCGGGGCGTCCTCGGGGACGTCACCGGTTCTGGGCCGGCGATCAGCCATCCTGAGCCGTCCTCCCCGGGGTTCCCAACGCGGCGGTGATCTGGGGGCGCGGGTCGTCCGGCTGCGCCGCGGCGAACTTCTCCAGCGCTTCGCGCGCCTCGCCGTCGATGCCCTGCGGCACCGCGACCTCGACGGTCACCAGGAGGTCCCCGTTGTGGCCCCGGCCCCGCACGCCGCGCCCGCGAACCCGCAGGGTGCGGCCGGACGGCGTCCCGGGCGTGATCTTGAGCGCGACCGTCCCGTCCAGCGTGGGCACGCGCAGGGTGGTCCCCAACGCGGCCTCGGCGAACGTGATCGGAACGGTCAGGGTGAGATCGTCACCGGATCGGCCGAACAGCGAGTGCGCCCCGACGTGGACGAGGACGAATAGGTCGCCGGCCGGGGCACCGTGCGCGCCGGGTGTGCCCTTCCCGGACACCCGGACCTTGGCCCGGTCGCGGACTCCCGGGGGGATCCGGACGTTGATGGTGCGGGTCTGCGTGGTGGCACCGCTTCCCCCGCATTCCGGGCAAGGGTCGTCGATGATCTGGCCGGTTCCCCGGCACTCGACGCACGGCTCGCTGAAGCCGAAGGCGCCCTGGTTGCGGCTGACGTAGCCGCTACCCCCGCAGTGCGGGCACGGGCGGGGCGCGGTGCCGGGCCTGGAGCCCAGACCGTGGCAGGTCGTGCAGGCCGCCGGCCCCGAGAGCCGAAGCGGCAGGGTGACGCCGTGGACGGCCTGTTCGAAGCTGAGGTTGATCTCGGCCGTGACGTCCTGGCCGCGGACCGGGCCGGGGCTACTGGCCCGCCGGGTTCCCCCACGCCCCGCGCCCGCGCCGAAGAGCCCGTCGAACAGGTCGTTGAGGTTGCTGCTCGAGCCGCCCCCGAAGAGGTCCGACACGTCGAAGTTGGCGCTCGTCCGCGCCCCGCCGCCGGGGAAGCCGCCGAACGCCCCGCCACCGGCGAACAGGGTGCGGGCCTCGTCGTACTCCTTGCGCTTGGCCGGGTCGGCCAGGACGTCATAGGCCTCGGAGACCTCCTTGAAGCGGGCCTCGGCCTTGGCGTCGCCCGGGTTCTTGTCCGGGTGCAGCTCGCGGGCAAGCTTGCGGTAGACCTTCTTGATCTCCTGGGGCGTCGCGTCCTTGGTGACGCCGAGCGCCTTGTAGTAGTCCTTCTCGATGTAATCCTTCGTGCTCATCTCGGCGTCACCTCCTCGACAGTGCGTTCTCGGTTGTCGTGCTTACGGCTAGCGCGGGCCGGGGTCGGCCCCCGCCGGCTGGCCCTCGTCCTCGCCGGCCGTCGACTCCGCGGTGTCCTCGACCGGCGTCTCGACCGGGGCCTCGGCGGCCGCCGGCTCGGGCGGCGCCGGGTCACTCACTCCCACCATCGCCGGACGAAGCAGCCGCTCGCCGTGCCGGTATCCCCGCCGCATGATCGTCGTGCAGGTCGGGACGGTCACCTCGTCGCTCTCGTCATGCAGGACCGCCTCGTGGATCGCGGGGTCGAACGGTTCACCGACCTCGCCGAAGGGGACCAGGCCGAGCTTGGCGATGACCGCGTCGAGCTTGTCGGCCACCGCCTTGAGCGCTGCGGTGAGATCACCGTGGGCCTTGGCCCGGTCGATGTCGTCGAGGATCGGCAGCAACTCGGCCAGCGTGCGGCCGACGGCGAGCTCGCCGGCCGCCAACCGATCCCGCTCGGCGCGTTTGCGGTAGTTCGCGTATTCGGCCTGCAGCCGCTGCAGGTCGCGGGTCCGCTCCTCGAGCAGCAAAGCTTCCGCCTTCGGCACGTTGTCCTCTGATGTGTCGGCGCCCGGCGCGAACGGGGCTTGCGCCTCGTCCGCAACCGGCTTGCGCACCTCACCCGTCACCGGGTCGATCTTGCGGTTGTCACGAATGACGACGCGCTCCGATTCATCCCCGCTCATCGCGGACCTCCTCACGAGCGCTCATCGCGTCGCGGTCCGGCCTCACTTGGACTCCTCGGCCGGTCCCTCGTCCACGACCTCGGCGTCGACGACACCGTCGTCGGCGGACTCGTTCTTCGTGAAGTCCGGCCCGGCACCTGCGGCCCCCGCCGCGCCCCCACCCGCGGCCTGGGCGGCGGCGTACATCCCCTGGCCGGCCTCGGATGCGACGGCCGACACCTTGTCCTGTGCGGCCTTGATGGCCTCGAAGTCGGCCCCCTCGAGGGTCTTCTTGAGCTCATCCAGCGCGGATTGCAGCTCGGTCCGCTTGTCCTCGGGCAGCTTGTCGCCGTTCTCGGACAGGAACTTCTCGGTGGTGAACTGCAGGCCCTCGGCCGAGTTGCGGATCTCCGCCTCGTCGCGGCGGCGCTTGTCCTCTTCGGCGTGCGCCTCGGCGTCCTTCATCATCCGGTCGATCTCGTCCTTGGACAGGCCCGAGCCGCCGGTGATCGTCATGCCCTGTTCCTTGTTGGTGGCAAGGTCCTTGGCCGAGACGTGCACGATGCCGTTGGCGTCGATGTCGAACGTGACCTCGATCTGCGGGACACCCCGCGGCGCCGGCGGAAGGCCGGTCAGCTCGAACATGCCGAGCTTCTTGTTGTAGGCCGCGATGTCGCGCTCGCCTTGGTACACCTGGATCTGGACGCTGCCCTGATTGTCGTCCGCGGTCGTGAAGATCTCCGAGCGCTTGGTCGGGATCGTCGTGTTGCGCTCGATCAGCTTGGTCATGATCCCGCCCTTGGTCTCGATGCCCAGCGACAGCGGGGTCACATCGAGCAGCAGGACGTCCTTGACCTCGCCCTTGAGCACGCCGGCCTGCAGGGCAGCGCCCACGGCCACGACCTAATCCGGGTTCACACCCTTGTTCGGCTCGCGACCACCGGTGAGCTCCTTCACCAGGTCGGCGACCGCCGGCATGCGGGTCGAGCCGCCGACGAGGACCACGTGGTCGATCTTGCTCAGGCTGATCCCGGCGTCCTTGATGACATTCTGGAACGGCGCCCGGGTGCGCTCGAGCAGGTCCGCGGTGATCTTCTGGAACTCGGCTCGGGACAGGGACTCGTCCAGGAACAGCGGGTTCTTCTCGGAGTCCTGCGTGATGTAGGGCAGATTGATGCTTGTCTGCTGGTTCGACGAGAGCTCGATCTTGGCGCGCTCCGCGGCCTCACGCAGCCGCTGCATCGCCATCTTGTCCTTCGTCAGGTCGATGCCATTGGCGGCCTTGAACTTGTCGGCCAGCCAGTCGATGATCCGCTGGTCCCAGTCGTCACCGCCGAGGTGGTTGTCACCGGAGGTCGCCTTGACCTCGATGACGCCCTCGCCGATCTCGAGCAGCGATACGTCGAACGTGCCCCCGCCGAGGTCGAACACGAGGATCGTCTGCTCGGTCTCGCCCTTGTCGAGGCCGTACGCGAGCGCAGCGGCCGTCGGCTCGTTGACGATCCGGAGGACGTTCAGGCCGGCGATCTGCCCGGCTTCCTTGGTCGCCTGGCGCTGGGCGTCGTTGAAGTACGCGGGGACGGTGATGACCGCATCGGTGACCGTCTCACCGAGGTAGGACTCGGCATCGCGCTTGAGCTTCTGCAGCACGCGCGCGCTGATCTCCTGGGGGTTGTAGGACTTGCCGTCGATGTCGACCTTCCAGCTCGCGTCGCCCATGTGGCGCTTCACCGAGCGGATGGTGCGGTCGATGTTCGTGACGGCCTGGCGCTTGGCCACCTCACCGACGAGGACCTCGCCGTTCTTGGCGAAGGCGACGACGCTGGGCGTGGTCCGCGAGCCCTCCGAGTTCGCAATGACCTCCGGCTCGCCGCCCGAGAGGACGGAGACGACGGAGTTGGTGGTGCCGAGGTCGATGCCGACCGCTCGTGCCATGTCGTGGTGCTCCTTTGTTGACGTAGTTCCACGTGGTCCAGTGGTACCGGCTCACTGACCAGCCATGCTGCTCGTCGCGTGAGCTACTGTCAAAAGAACTGAGTCAACCCCGCTCAAGTTCCGCCCTGGAATGTGACATGCGTCACATCCGGTCGCCCCGTGCCTTACTGGCCGAACGGCTGGCTGAGCTTTCCGGTGAGCACATAAACGCCGGGAGCCGAGGTTCTGACGCTCGTCCACCCGGTGCCGTCGTCAGCGATGACGGCCGACTGCGGCCCGGGCGGCTGGATCGAGGCCCCCAGGAACTTCGAGTACCGCACCCGGACGTGGAACGTGCAGGCGCACGGCACGTCGATGCGCAGCTGCGACTGGGTCGCGGACAGCAACCGCTCGGGCGCCGGCACGATCGGCGTCGGATATTTCACCCGGTACAGCGTCCAGTGGGAGCTCTCGCTCACCCTCGTCAGGTACGGCAGGTCGCCGGCGGCCACGAGGCGATACTCGGCCGAGTCCGCGGCAACCGCGGATTTGTCGAAGGCCACGTAGCCGACCGCATTGTTGTCCAGCCAGACCTTGTACGAGACCGCATCGAGGCCGTGCTTGGAGGTGAGCACCGAATTCAGCGCGTTCGCCTCTTGAGTCTCGTACCCCCCAGCCAGCGCGACATGGCTGATGAGGACGTACGCCGCCGTGTGGATATGGCTGTCCTGGACGACTTCCACGCGATAGTTGGCGAGGTCGGGCTGCTTCTGCAGGTCGCTGATCAGCGCGTCGTAGTACGCGCGCGCCGCCGCCGGTTGGGTGGACAGGTGGAGGTCGACGATGGTCGCATCCGCGCACAGGGCCACCGCCGGCAACGTGGTGAGCACCGCCACGAGCCGCCGCGCCCGGGCCGTCGCCACCACGACCGCGGGGAGGCAGATCCACGGCAGCCGGGTGAAGTTCGAACCCATGCCGTTCGGGAAGATCGCGAGCA
>DATAQD010000236.1:0-10609 GCA_036264855.1 Jatrophihabitans sp.
CAGGAGCGGCCCCCCACGAGCGGTCAGGTGAGCAGCGTGAAGCTGACGTAGAGCCATCGACCGAGGTGGCGGGTGAAGATGCTCCGCTCGTGCAACTGTTCGCGGGCGTCGGCACGCCGGAAGTGGGCACGGAACTCGACGACACCCGTCGAGTCGAACGGCCCGCCCTGGACCGACCCGAGGATCTCGAGGCGGGTTCAGCGGATCCGATCATCGAGCTCGAGCTGGTCCGGACGGGTGGAGGGATGCCAGGTGTCGAGCAGATAGCCGGCCCGTCCCAGGGCGAACGCGCAGTACCGCGATCGCATGAGCGCCATCGCGGTCGGAGCCGGCGCCTCGCCGTCGTGCAGCGGCCCGCAGCAGTCCGGGTAGAGGTAGCCGGATCCGCACGGGCAGCTGATCGACGACGTCATCCCGGCATTGTGCCCAGAAGGCTTGGTCTGGCCCGACCACAGGTTACGAGGCACGAAACCGGGGCGGCGCCGATACGGTGAACCCGTGCTGATCGACCTCACTGCCGACCTCGGCGAGGGCTTCGGGGTGTGGCGCCTCGGCGACGACGACGGGTTGCTGGACGTCGTCACCAGCGCCAATGTCGCCTGCGGTTTCCACGCCGGCGACCCGCGCACGATGCGCCGGGTGTGTGCCGCCGCCGGCCAGCGCGGCGTGGCCATCGGTGCTCAGGTCGGCTACCGCGATCTCGCCGGATTCGGCCGCCGCCGCATGGACATCGATGCCGAAGACCTGAGCGCGGACGTGCTCTACCAGCTCGGCGCCCTCGACGCGTGCGCCCGCGCGGCCGGCACGCATGTCGGCTACGTCAAGCCCCACGGCGCCTTGTACAACACGGCGGTCGACGATCCCGGCCAGGCCGAGGCCGTCGCCAGCGCCGTCGCCGCGTTCGACCGCACGCTGCCGCTCCTGTCCCTGCCCGGCTCGGCGCTCGCCGAGGCCGCCCACAGCGCCGGACTGCCGTTCGTCGCCGAGATCTTCGCCGATCGTGCGTACTTGCCCAGCGGGCGTCTCGTCCCCCGCGGCGAGGCCGGCGCCGTCATCGAGGATCCGTACGAGGTGGTGGCCCGGGCGGCAACCTTCGCGCTGCACCAGCGTGTCATGGCCGCCGACGGCTCCACGCTCTCGGTCGACGCGCGGTCCATCTGCGTGCACGGCGACACCCCAGGTGCCGTGTACCTCGCAACCGAGATCCGGCGCACGCTCGTCGACGCCGGGGTCACCCTCGCCCCGTTCGCCCCGTGAGGCTGCTGCCCTACGGCGACGAGGCGCTGCTCGCCGAGCCGGAAGACCCGGCAACCGTCCTCGCCCTCGTTGCGGCGCTGCGCGACGAGCCTGGGGTTCGTGAGGTCGTTCCCGCCGCCCGTACCCTGCTCGTCCGGGCGGCGGCAGGAGACCTGGCCCGCGTCGGTGCCCGGCTGCGCGAGCTGGCAACCACCGCCGGCGCCGGAGCTTGCCCGCCCGACGGACCGCAGGTGACGCTCGACGTCCACTACGACGGCCTCGATCTCGACGAGACCGCAGCTCAGGTCGGTCTCGAGCCCGACGGCTTGGTGCGCGCCCACACCGCCGGTTCCTACGTCGTGGCGTTCTGCGGGTTCACCCCGGGTTTCGCATACCTCACCGGTCTGGACGCGGCCCTGCACGTGCCGCGGCTCGCTCAACCGCGCACCCGCGTGCCGGCCGGATCGGTCGGCATCGCCGGTGAATTCACCGGTGTCTACCCTCGCTCATCGCCGGGGGGCTGGCGGCTGCTCGGGCGCACAGACGCCGACCTCTGGGACCTCGCGCGCACGCCCCCGGCCCTGCTGGCACCGGGCACCCGCGTCCGGTTCCGGTCGGCGTGATCGAGATCCTGGAGCCCGGGCCCCTGGCGACCGTGCAGGACCTCGGCCGTCCCGGGTTCGCGGCACTCGGCGTCCCCCGCTCCGGTGCGTTCGACCGCGCCGCGCTCCGTCTGGCGAATCGGCTCGTAGGCAATTCCGATGACGCCGCCGCGATCGAGGTCACCCTGGGTGGCCTCGAGATCCGGCTGACGGCCGCGGCGACGATCGCGTTGACCGGTGCCCCGTGTCCCGGCGCGCCGGACTGGGGTCGCGCGGTGAGCATTCCGGCCGGCGCCTCGGTCCGGCTGGCGATGCCGCCGAGCGGCCTGCGCAGCTACCTGGCCGTGCGCGGCGGAGTCGGCGCCGCACCCGTCCTCGGCTCACGCAGCACCGACACGCTCAGCGGCCTGGGCCCGGACCCGCTGCGCCGGGGAGACGTGCTCGCCATCGGTCGTGGCGCCGGTGAGGTCAGCGGTGCCGGCGCGCTGGGCTCGCCGGCCGGGGACGCGATCTTGCCGATCCGGTTCGGGCCGCGCGAGGACTGGTTCACGGCGGCGGCCCGGGCGAGCCTCGTGGGCGCCGCGTGGATCGTCCGGCCCGAGTCGGACCGGGTCGGCATTCGGCTTGACGGTCCGCGGCTGGCGCGGGCGCAGGACGGTGAGCTGCCCAGCGAGCCCGTGTTGCCCGGTGCGGTTCAGGTGCCGAGCGACGGACGTCCCATCCTGTTCGGCCCGGACGCGCCGGTGACCGGCGGCTATCCGGTGATCGCGGTCGTCACCGGGCTCGACCGGGCCGCCCAGCTGCGGCCCGGCGACCCCGTCCGGTTCAGTTCAGGAAGGGGTTGAAGATCGCCCACACGAGGGCGGCCACCGCGGCCGCGGCCGGGAGGGTGAGGATCCACGCGAAGATGATGTTGCCGGCCACGCCCCACCGGACCGCGGACACGCGGCGGGTGGCGCCGACCCCCATCACCGATGATGTGATGACGTGCGTCGTCGAGACCGGCAGGCCGTACTGGGCGTTGCCGAGCAGGACGACGCTCGCCACGGTCTGCGCGGCGAAACCGCTGGCCGGGGTCAGCGAGAAGATGCGCCGGCCGAGCGTGCGCATGATGCGCCAGCCGCCGGAATAGGTGCCGGCGGCGATCGCGCCCGCGGCCGCGAGGATCACCCAGAGCGGGATGTCGTCGCTTGCCCCCAGATGCCCGGAGACGACAAGGGTCAGGGCGATGACGCCCATCGTCTTCTGCGCGTCCTGGGTGCCGTGCCCGAAGGACATCGCGGCCGCCGAGCCGATCTGCGCCCACCGGAACCCGCGGTTGGCCCGCACCGCGTTGACCTTCCGGAACGTCCACAGCACGGCGACCATGAACACGTAGGCGAGGCCGAAGCCGATCAGCGGCGAGACCACCATCGGGATCACGACCTTGTCGACGACGCCCTGCCAGTGCACCGCTTGTTGAGGTGCGATCACCGCGGCTCCGACCAGGCCGCCGATCAGGGCGTGCGACGAGGAGGACGGCAGGCCGAAGTACCACGTCCCCAAGTTCCAGACGATCGCGCCCACGAGGGCCGCGAGGACGACGACCAGACCCGCATTGCCGTTCGAGGGCGGGTTGATGAGTCCGCTGCCGACGGTCTTGGCCACCTTCGTCGAGATCAGCGCGCCGAGGACGTTGAAGATGGCGGCCATGGCCAGCGCGACCCGCGGAGTCAGGGCCTTCGTCGAGATCGACGTCGCGATCGCGTTCGCCGAGTCGTGAAAACCGTTCGTGAAATCGAAGCCCAGGGCGACGATGACAATGACCACCACGAGGACCGTGGAATCCACCGGTTCAGGACTCCTTGACCGCGATGGACTCGACGGCGTGGGCGACGTGCTCCAGGGCATCCGCGGCGTCCTCGAGGCCGTCGGCGACCTCGCGCAACTTCACCATCGTCAGCGCGTCGTAGTCTCCGCTGAACAGCTTCGACAGCAGCTTGCGGTAAACCCGGTCCGCTTCGTTCTCGAGCCGGTTCACCTCGATCCAGTACGGCTCGAGATCACGCAGGGTCTTCAGGCGCGACATCGCCTCGGCCGTCTCGATCGCCGAACGCTGCAGCAGCTGGATCTGCTCGGTCATCAACGGCGGCAGCTTGCCGACGTCGGCGAGCACGACGAAGTCCGCCGCTGCCTCGACGGCGTCGACGACATCGTCCAGCGCCGACGCGAGGCGGTAAATGTCCTCGCGGTCGAACGGCGTGACGAAGCTGGTGTTGAGTTGACGCATGATGCGGTGGGTGACCGCGTCCCCGGCGTGCTCGCGTTCGCGCAGCCCCTTGGCGATCGCCTCCCGGTTGGCGTTGGGGTCGATCAGCCCGCTCAGCAGGTCGACGGAGTCAGCCACATTGCGTCCCGCCTCGGTGAACATCGCGTAGAACGCGTTGTCACGCGGAGTGATCCGAAATGCCACAGTGCTCCTCGGCGGTGATAAGCGCTCGCGTGAGCCTAACGGTCGCAGTCTTCCCCCCGGTTCACCTCGTCGCCACTCCGCGTTTTGCCCTCACCCGAACACGATCGTCTTGTTGCCGAATACCAGCGTCCGGTGCTCGACGTGCGCCCGCACCGCGCGAGCCAGGACCACGGTTTCCAGGTCCCGTCCCTTGCGCACCAGGTCCGCCACCGAATCCCGGTGGCTCACCGGCGCGACGTCCTGGGCGATGATCGGTCCCTCGTCCAGATCGACCGTGGCGTAATGCGCGGTCGCGCCGACCAGTTTCACCCCGCGCTGCTGCGCCTGGTGGTACGGACGGGCGCCCACGAACGC
Source organism: Jatrophihabitans sp. (assembly GCA_036264855.1). Lineage (GTDB taxonomy): Bacteria > Actinomycetota > Actinomycetes > Mycobacteriales > Jatrophihabitantaceae > Jatrophihabitans. Next base: position 4,645 of record DATAQD010000236.1, read on the forward strand.
CGGCAGGAACGAGTGGTGGATGTTGATGATCTGGCTCGGATAGGCGTCGAGGACGCGGCGGCCCAACACCTGCATGTAGCGCGCGAGCACGACGAGTTCGACATCGTGGCGGCGCAGGACCTCGAGGAGCGCCGCCTCCTGTGCCTCTCGGGTCTCCGGCGTGACGGGCAGGTGGCGGAAGGGGACGGCGTGGAAGGCGGCGAGGCGCTCGTGGTCCTCGTGGTTGCTGATCACGACGACGATCTCGGCCGGCAGCTCGCCCGACCGCCAGCGCGCGAGCAGGTCGCCCAGGCAGTGCGGTTGGGTAGAGGCGAGGACCGCGACGCGCGGACGCTCGTCGGTGGTCCGCGCTCGCACCGACATGCCGAAGCGCTGCGCCACCGGCGCGAACGCCGCGGTCAGCGCCGCCGCGTCGAGCCCGGGCGCCTCGAACTCGACCCGCTGGAAGAAGACGCCGGACTCGACGTCGATGTGCTGCTCGGCGTGGACGATGTTGCCCGACACCGACAGCACGAAGTCGGCGACCGCGTGGACGAGCCCCGGCCGGTCCGGGCAGGACAGCAGCAGGACGGCGGTGGGCACGGCGGGGCGGAGGTCAGTGCTTGCGGATCCGGCGGATGACGAGAACCACCACCAGCCCGCTGACCACGGCGATGACGGCCTGCCCCTGCGGCGTACGGGCGCGCTCGCGCAGGGACTGCTTGGCGTTCTCGACCGCGCGCTTCGGGTTCGTGCGGTAGGCCAGCTGGTCGACGGTCTCGGCCAGAGCCGCCCGGGACTTCTCGATGTCGCGTTGGATGTCGTCAGCGCTGCGCTCGGCCACGCCCCCACCCCTCTCGGTTGCCTGGCTCCCGAGCCTAGTGTGTGGCCGTCGGCGCAGCCGCGATCGGTAGCGTGGCGGCATGACCAGACTCTCGCCCGGTGACGCCGCCCCGGACTTCACGCTGCCCGACGCCGATGGCAAGAACGTCGCGCTGTCGGACTTTCGCGGACACAAGGTCGTCGTCTACTTCTATCCGGCGGCGATGACGCCGGGCTGCACGACCCAGGCCTGCGACTTCCGCGACAGCCTCGACTCGCTGGCCGCGGCCGGCTACGCCGTACTGGGCATCTCGCCCGACAAGCCGGAGAAGCTCGCGAAGTTTCGCGACCGCGACGCGGTCACGTTCCCGCTGCTGTCGGACACGGCGAAGGAGGCGCTGCAGGCGTACGGCGCGTTCGGCGAGAAGACGATGTACGGCAAGAAGGTCACCGGGGTCATCCGCTCGACGTTTGTCGTCGACGAGGACGGCAAGGTCGAGATCGCGCAGTACAACGTCAAGGCGACCGGGCACGTCGCCAAGCTCCGCCGCGACTTGGGGCTGGATGCCTGACCAGGTCGAGCGGCTGCAGTCGCTCCGGGCCGCCGCTCGCGAACGAATCGCCGAGCTGCGCCGTGAACTCGACGACGTGATCGACTCGGCGTCGTCTACGACGGGCGACGACGAGCACGATCCCGAGGGCGCGACGATCGGGTTCGAGCGGGCCCAGGCCCAGGCGTTGCTGGACCAGGCGACGGCGCAACTTGCCGATGTCGAGGCCGCGCTGGCCCGGGTGGATGCCGGCACCTACGGGCGCTGCGTTATCTGCGGCGGTCCCATCGGAGCAGAGCGCCTCGCCGCCCGTCCGGCAGCGGACCGGTGCATCGTCTGTGCCCGGTTAGGCTGAGCGACCGAGGGGCCGTAGCCCAACGGCAGAGGCAGGCGATTTAGGGTCGTCCCAGTGGGGGTTCGAATCCCCCCGGCCCTACGTGATCGACCTTGCCGCGGCGGCGGACTACGTCGTGCTCGCGGACTGCGCCGATGTCCTGCCCACATTGCCGGACGGGGCGTTCCAGCTCGTCTACATCGATCCGCCGTTCAACACCGGCCGCGCCCAGCAGCGCCGCACGCTGCGGACCGTTCGCGACGACGTGGGCGACCGGACCGGCTTCCAGGGCCGCCGCTACGCCACCAGCGAAGTCGCGAAGCACGACTACCTCGACGTCCACGATGACTACCTCGGCATGCTCGGGCCGCTGTTGCACGAAGCCCGGCGGCTGCTGACGAGCACCGGCACGCTCTACCTGCACATCGACTACCGCGAGGCGCACTACGTCAAGCTGCTGCTCGACGACGTCTTCGGCCGCGATGCGTTCCTCAACGAGCTGATCTGGGCCTACGACTTCGGGGGCCGGGCCCGCGATCGGTGGCCGGCCAAGCACGACACGATCTTCGTCTACGTCCGCACGCCGGGCGGCCACTTCTTCGACCAGGACGCCGTCGAGCGGATCCCCTACCTGGCCCCCGGCCTGGTAGGCCCCGAGAAGGCCGCGCGCGGCAAGCTGCCCACCGACGTCTGGTGGCACACGATCGTCCCCACGAACGGCGCGGAGAAGACCGGCTATCCCAATCAGAAGCCCGAAGGCATCCTGCGTCGGATCGTCTCGGCCTCCACGCGCGAGGGGGACCGCGTGCTCGACTTCTTCGCCGGCAGCGGCACGGCCGGCGCCGTCGCGGCCGCGCTGGGCCGCCGGTTCGTCCTCATCGATCGGAATCCGGCCGCCGTCGAGATCATGCGTGGACGGCTGCCCTCCGGGACGGTGTACTCACCCGACGGCTGACTCGTCGTCGTGCTGGTCGCGGTGGTCGCGATGTTCGACGGGCGGGATCGGCTCGCCCGGCACTGGCTGACCGGCGGGGGCGCACCGCACATCGTGGCCCACCGACGTCAAGCACTTGCCGTCCGCCAGTCGCCACTTCCACCCGTGCATCTGGCAGGTGAGCACGCCGTCCTCGATCTGCCCGAATCGGGTGAGGTCGGCCTTGAGGTGGGGGCAGCGGCGCTGCATGTCCCAACCGTCGAGGGTGATGGTCTCGGCGGCCTCGGTGGCGTTCTGCTCGGCGAACCAACCCTCGGCGTAGTTGAGGCGCTCCTCGGACAGGCACTTGAAGAAGACGTAGACGAACTCGTTGTACGGGCCGATGCGTTGCGCCGAGAAGCGGCAGGACAGGAACAGCGAGTTCACCCAGTCGATCTCGTGCTCGGCGATGAGCTGCTCGAGGTATGCGCGTCTGGTACGGAAGCGGTAGCGGACCTTCTCGCCGTCGTACGCGCGCACGTCTCGCGCGACGAAGTCGATCAGGATGTCGACGTCGCCCCGCTGTTCGTCCTCGCCGGTGAACCGCACGCCGCCGTCGATGCCGCCCGCGATGTGGTCGGCCTCGGCCAGCAACGGCGTGAACCACTCCTGCAGGGACGCGAGAATGTCGACCTCGGGATGCGCCCACGTGGCCTTGGTGGTCTCGACCTCCGGCATCCGTCGGCCCTGCATCTCGCGCAGATACGCGGTCTTGGTCTCGTTCGAGGCGTAGACCGTGGCCGGGTCGTACGGGTGGACGACCGGGCAGCCGGGCTCGTCGACCGCGGCAACGGTGCCGGGTAGCAGCAACCGTCCCTCGTCGTGACCCTTGGTGCGCAACCAGTCCAGGTAGACCACCTGGTCGGGGAAGATGTTGGCCTCGTCGCCGAAGATGTCGTTGAAGCCCCACAGCTCCTCGTCGAGAAAGCACGGCGGGCCGGCCATCGGGAAGACGTAGCGGGCTGCGAGTTCCTCGATGTAGCGCAACGTGCGATCGAACTGGCGCTCCCGTTTGGACAGCCCCATCGCCTGCTTGGCGCGGGCGGGCAGCTCGTACACCATCGGGAACCAGATCGCGCCGGAGAACTGGATCAGGTAGGCGTCGACGGGCCCGAGCTCGCGGAAGTCGTCGACGTTGGACGGGCGGGCGTCGTTCTGGTTCAGCACCCGGTACCGTCCGTCGGACAGCCACAGGGACGAGTCGCCGATCGGCCCGTCGGTGGGCGAGGTCAGCGACTGGATCATCACCTGCAGGCCGTCCACGTCGACGATATCGCCGGACGGCGCCTTGATGAACGAGGTGAACCCGCACTCGCGCAACGCGTCCTCGAGCTCGGACGTCGGAAACTCAGGCAGCAGCACGGTCGTCTTCTTCGAGACGTGCTTGCGCAGGTTCTCCGGGTCGAAGTGATCACGGTGCAGGTGGGAGACGAAGAGGTAGTCGGCCTGTCCGATGGCGTCCCAGTCGAGCCCGGAATTGTCCGGGAACGGGAACCACGAACCGAAGTACGCGGGGTTCACCCACGGGTCGGTCAGCACGGAGCCGTGTGCGGTTTCGATCAGCACACTCGCGTGGCCGAGGCCGGTGATACGCATCCGCTCACGGTATCGGCCGACGCAGGTGCCAGAATGGGGTAGTCCCGCGATTCGGATCGTTCGACAGGAGCGCGCCCGTGGCCCTCAACGCTCACAGCGAGCAACCCGATCTGAGCCTGCCCGACGACTATCGGGTGGACCACCCGGACGAGCACCCGACGGACTGGGGCTGGCACGGTGAATGGGGCCGCGCGGCCCGCGTCGGCGGCTGGGTCGTCGCGATCATCCTGCTGCTGATGTGCACCGCGACGCACTACAACGGCCAGGGCACGCTGTTCCTCTCGCTGTTCGCGGCCGCGCTGGTTGTCACGCTGCTGTGGGACCGGCAGCGACGGAAGAACTCCTGGCGGCAGTAGCCGCGCTCAGCCGGCGGCGCGTTCCCGCTGCTGCTCGCGCCGTTCGACGAAGCGGGTCGCCTGCTCGTCCAGTCCGGTGAGGAACGAGGCGAGTTCGTCGCGGGCCTGCTCGCCGGCCGGTCCGAAGTCCTCGCGCGTGAAGATCTTCCAGAACCGCAGCACCGGCATGACGACGTCGTCGTGATGCAGGCGAAGGTCGTAGATGCCCGCCTTGGCGATCGTCACCGAGTTGCGCACGAAGCCGGGCATGCCCTGGCCGGGCATCTGGAACCCGACGACCTCGTCGCGGATCGCGCCCATCGTGGCGTCGGGGGCGCGGTCGAGGGCCGCCGCGACGATGTTGCGGTAGAACACCATGTGCAGGTTCTCGTCAGTGGCGATGCGGATGAGCAACTGCTCGGCCAGCGGGCAACCGGTGGCGGCTCCGGTGTTGCGGTGCGACACCCGGGTGGCGAGTTCCTGGAATGAGACGTAGGCCACAGCCTGGAGCGCGGTTTTGTCCCCGGAGTCGTAGCCGGCCTGCATGTGGATCATCCGCAGGTTCTCCAACTCGACCGGGTCGACGCCGCGAGTGACGACGAGGTAATCGCGCAGGGCAATGCCGTGCCGGCCCTCCTCGGCCGTCCAACGACCTACCCACTCGCCCCACGCGCCGTCGCGCCCGAATCGGGTCGCGATCTCGCGGTGATAGGACGGCAGGTTGTCCTCGGTGAGCAGGTTCACCGTCATCGCCGTCTGCGCCACCGGGTCGAGCGGCGAGTCCTCCGGGCGCCAGTCCTCGCCGCCGAGGAACGCGAAGTCGCGCCCGCGGCTCCACGGGACGTAGTCGTGCGGATGCCAGGCCTTCGCCACGCTCAGGTGCCGCTCGAGGTTCTCGGCCACCACCGGCTCGAGATCGTGCAACAGGCGGGCCTCGACGCCCTCGTACGTGTCCACGGATTCCAACATCCCTCCAACCTACGCTAGCGTAGGTTACGCCCGCGTTGCCCTCGGCTAACGAACGGGGACCCGCACCGGGCCCGCGATTATGTGCCCCCACCCGCGCCCCAGCACAGCCAGCCGCACAAGATCCACCCCGCCACCACGGCACCCCAGCGATCATGTGCCCCCACCCGCGCCCCAGCACCGCTAGCCGCACAAGATCCACCCGGCCCCCCGGCCCACGCGATCATGTGCCCCCACCAGCGCCCCAGCACCGCCAGCCGCACAAGATCCACCCGCCGACAACCAGATCCGCCCCGCGACCAACGGGCGCCCCCACCGAAGGGATGCCCGTCGTAGCGCTCGCGTCAGTGGACCCGACGCGAACGCACCCGTTCCGGCTAGCGCGGGCGCAACCAGGCCCACGTCACCG
>DATAQD010000248.1:0-5895 GCA_036264855.1 Jatrophihabitans sp.
AGGTGACGCTGGTCGAGCAGCGCCTCACCGATCGGCACCTGCGGCGCGCGGCGCAGGTTGGCGACCGCGCGGGCCGGATCCCAGTCCGGGCCGAGCAGATCGGGACCTAGATGGCCGACCAGGGCGGCCTCGCCCGCGCGGGTGACCAGCCGCAGGTCGTGTACCCGGTATCCGGTCGCCAGCCACTCGTCGTTGCCGAGCAGGGCCCGGATCGTGTGGTCAGGATGGCGCCGCGGCGGCGGCCCGTCGGCCCGCGACAAGTACCACGACCCGTCCATCTTCAGGTGGCTGTGCAGGGTCAGCCCGCCCTCGAGACGGGTCAGGACGTGCTTTCCGCGGGCGAGGACCTCGGTCACCGTGTGACCGCGCAGGTCGGCAGTGGCCAGCTGGGGAACGCGGAGGTCGGCCACCGTCAGGGCCCGGCCGGACAGCGCGCGGTCGAGCCGGTGCGCGGTGAGCCAGACGGTGTCGCCCTCGGGCATGCCCTCGCTCAGCCCCGCAGCCGCAGTCCGCGGGGCGTCGGCCGGAAGCCCGCGGCTTCCAGCGCCGCCCCGAGTTCGGACGCCGAGACCGGCAGGCCATCGGCCCGCTCGACCTGCAGCTTGCCGAGCGCCCCGTCGCGGACCGCCAGGGCGAGGGCGTCGGCGGCGGGTTGCAGCACGGCGAGATCGTCGGTGAACGACAGCAGGGTGCGGCCGCCGCGCTCGACGTAGAGGACGCAGCCGCCGTCGACCAGGACGACGAGCGCCCCGGCCTTGCGCGCGGGCTGGTGTCCCCGCCCGCCGTCGGCCGGGCGGGCGGCCGCGGGCCAGGGCAGCGCGGCGCCGTACGGGTTGGCCGGATCGGTGGCGGCGAGGACGAGGGCGGGCGAGCCGTCCGCGCCCCGGCTGCCGAGCGGGCGGGCCTCGGCCCGCAGCCGGTCGACCGCGCCGGGCAGCGCGAACTGCGCGGCGCCGAGCCCTTCGACGAAGTAGCCGCGGCGGGCGCGGCCGGATTCCTCGGCCGCCTTGAAGACCGGGTACACGGCGGAGAAACCTCCGACGACCCGTTCGGCCGCGACCGAGCCGCGGGTCACCAATCCGTACCGGTCGAGCAGCACATCCGCGGCGGCGAGCGCCCGGCGCGTGACGTCTGGGTCCCGGTCGGGGACGGCCGACCAGCGCCCGCTCATCGCGAACGGTGCGGTCCGCGCCGCCGCGGCTCCGCCGGGAAGCGAGAGGGCTGTCGGCCGGCCGTACCGGCCTCGACGCGCCCGCGGTCTACGCGAATGCGACGTCCGGCCCTGGCCCAGCAGCGCGCGGACGGGTGCCAGCGTGTCGTTGGTGAGGACCCCGGCCCAGACCAGTTCCCAGACGGCCCGCGCCAGTGCCTCGTCGGTCTCCGCGCCGGCGGCGCGCTCGGCGAGCGAGCGGAAGAACACCGCCTCGTCGCCGCTGAGCGCACCCCGGACGGCAAGCGCGAGCGCATCGTCGACCTCCTCCGGCGGCGGCAGCACGAGCGGGCCGATCTCGGCGGGAGCCAGCGCGATCCAGCCGTCGTTGCCGGCCAAGGAGCCCGCCCCGGCCCAGACGACCTCGCCCGCCAGCGTGAGCTCGTCCAGCATCGCGGGGGAGTAGTCGGCCACCCGGCTCGGCAGCACCAGCGACTCGAGGGCACTGGCCGGGAGCGCGATGCCCGCGAGTTGCTCGATCGCTCGCAGCAGTCCGTCCGCCCCACGGCTGGCGCCGGCCCCGAGCCCCTGCCAGGCCGGGATGAAGCGGGCCAACGCCTGCGCCGGGACGGGTTCGACCTCCTTGCGCAGGGCGGCCAGCGAGCGCCGCCTGATCGCGCGCAGCACCTCGGCGTCGCACCACTCGGTCCCCACGCCACCGGGCCGGAACTCACCCTGGACCAGCCGCCCAGCGACGCCGAGCCGGCTGAGCGCCACCGACACGACGGCCACCCCGAGCCCGAGCCGATCGGCAACGTCCTGGGCGACGAACGGCCCATGGGTGCGGGCAAAACGCGACACCAGGTCACCCAGGGGATCGCGGACCGGCTCGGTGAAGATCTCAGGCACGCCGACCGGCAGCGCCGCTCCGAGCGCATCGCGGACCCGGCCGGCGTCCTCGATCGCCAGCCAGCGCGATTCGCCCGCGACCCGGACCCGGATCGCGCGCCGGCCGTCCTCGAGACCGGCAAGGTCGTGAGCCGTGGCTCCGCGGGCGATCGCCTCGTCCGTGGTGAGATCGCCGACGGCCCGCAGCAGGTCGTGGATGCCGTCCGGGCCGCGAGCATGACGGTCCTCGGCCAGCCGGCTGACCTCGGCCTCGACCTGGGCGATCGCGTCTGGGTCGAGCAGTTCGCGCAGATCGGTCGCCCCGAGCAGTTCGGCGAGCAGCGCTGAATCCAACGACAGCGCCTGGGCCCGGCGCTCGGCGAGCGGCGCGTCGCCCTCGTACAGGAACATGCCGACGTAGCCGAACAGCAGTGAACGGGCGAACGGGGAGGCCGCCGGCGTCTCGACCTCCACGAGCTTGACCGTGCGCGAGCCGAGATCGCGCATCAGCCCGACCAGACCGGGCACGTCGAAGACGTCCTGCAGGCACTCGCGCATCGCCTCGAGCACGACGGGAAAGTCGCCGTACTCGCTGGCCACCTGCAGCAGCTGGTTCGCGCGTTGCCGCTGTTGCCACAGCGGGGTCCGGCGGCGCGGATCGCGTCTCGGCAGCAACAGCGAGCGCGCCGCACACTCACGGAACCGCGACGCGAACAGCGCCGAACTGCCGACCGCCTCGGTGACCAGGGACTCGATCTCCTCCGGCTCGAACACCGCGATCTCACCGCCCGGCGGTTCGGCGTCGGTGTCGGGCAGCCGCAGGACGATGCCGTCGTCGGAGTGCAGGGAGGACACCTCGAGGCCGAACCGCGCGCGCAGCCGGGCCGCGATGGCCAGCGCCCAGGGTGCGTTGACCGGCGCTCCGAACGGCGAATGCACCACGAGTCGCCAGTCGCCCAGTTCGTCGCGGAAGCGCTCGACCAGGATCGTGCGGTCGTCAGGCAGGTGGTGCGTCGCTGCCTTCTGCTCGGCGAGGTAGGCGAGCAGGTTCTCGGTACCCCAGTCGTCCAGCCCCGCGGCCCGCGCGCGGACCGCCGCGGCCTCCGGCGTCGCGTGGGCGAGCTCGCGCAGGAACGCGCCGAGCGCCCGGCCGAGCTCGGCCGGGCGGCCGGGCGAGTCGCCCTTCCAGAACGGCATCCGGCCGACCTCCCCGGGGGCCGGTAGCACGAGGACGCGGTCGTGCGTGATGTCCTGGATGCGCCACGACGACGAGCCGAGCAGGAAGACGTCACCGACGCGGGACTCGTAGACCATCTCCTCGTCGAGTTCCCCGACCCGCCGACCGGGCCCGTCGGCACCGGCCAGGAACACGCCGAACAAGCCGCGGTCGGGGATCGTGCCCCCGCTGGTGACTGCGAGGCGCTGCGCGCCGCGGCGGGCGGAGAGTTCGCCGGTGACCCGATCCCAGACCAGGCGCGGACGCAGCTCGGCGAAGGCGTCGGAGGGGTAGCGGCCGGCGAGCATGTCGAGGACGGCCTCCAGCGCGGACCGCGGCAACCCGCTGAACGGCGCCGACCGTCGGATCAGCTCCTCGACCTCGTCGACGGTCATCGTGTCCAGGGCCACCATGGCCACGATCTGCTGGGCCAGGACGTCCAGCGGATTGCGCGGATAGCGCATCGACTCGATCGCCCCCGCTCGCATCCGCTCGGCCACCACCGCGCATTCGACCAGGTCGCCGCGGAACTTCGGAAAGATGACGCCGCGCGAGACCGCCCCGACCTGGTGCCCGGCGCGCCCGACGCGTTGCAGGCCGGATGCGACCGAGGGCGGGGACTCGACCTGGACGACGAGATCGACCGCACCCATGTCGATGCCGAGCTCCAGCGAGGACGTCGCCACGACCGCGGGCAGGACGCCGGCCTTGAGGTCCTCTTCGACGAGCGAGCGCTGCTCCCGCGACACCGACCCGTGGTGGGCCCGCGCGACGACGACCTCACCGCTCGGGTGGCCGGAGCCGGACTCGGCCATCAGTTCGGCCGGGGGCCGCTTCGGCTGCTCGAGCAGGACGCCGGCCCGTTCGGAGGCGAGCTCGTTGAGCCGGGCAGTCAGCCGTTCGGCCAGCCGGCGAGAGTTGGCGAAGATGATCGTGGATCGGTGGGCCTCGACGAGGTCGAGCACGCGTTCCTCGACGTGCGGCCAGATCGAGGCTCGTCGCTGAGCCGACGCCGCGGCGCCGGCGAGGTCATCGGTGGGTTCGCCGAGCGCCGACATGTCCTCAACCGGGACAACCACCTGCAGTTCGACCGTCTTCTGCGAGGGCGGCTGGACGACGGTCACCGGCCGCCCACCGGTCAGGAACGTTGCGACCTCGTCAACCGGCCGGACCGTGGCCGACAGGCCGATGCGCTGGGCCGGCTGGTCCAGAAGCGCGTCGAGTCGCTCGAGTGAAACCGCGAGATGCGCGCCGCGCTTGGTCGAGCACACGGCGTGGACCTCGTCGACGATCACCGTGTCGACGCCGCGCAACGACTCACGGGCGGCCGAGGTCAGCAGCAGGAACAGCGATTCCGGGGTCGTGATGAGGATGTCCGGCGGACGCCGGTTGAACAGGCGCCGTTCGTCGGCCGGCGTGTCGCCCGACCGCATCCCTACCGTGATGTCCGGTGGCGGCAGGTGCAGCCGCGAAGCCGCCTGACGGATACCGGCCAACGGGCCCCGCAGGTTGCGTTCGACGTCGACCGCCAGCGCCTTCAGCGGGCTGACATAGACGACGCGGCACCGACGCAACGGCTCGGCCGGCACCGGTTCGGCGCCGAGCCGGTCGAGCGCGGACAGGAACGCGGCGAGCGTCTTGCCCGAGCCGGTCGGGGCGACGACGAGGGTGTGCTCACCCTTCGCCAGGGCGTCCCACGCGCCGACCTGGGCCGCGGTCGGCGCGTCGAAGGCGCTGTCCAGCCAGGCTTGCGTGGCGGGGGAGAACCGGTCCACCCCGCCAGTGTGCTCGCGCCCTACGACAACAGTGCCTCGCCCGGTCCCGCGCCGGGCTCGTCGGGATGGACCGAGGCTTCTCGGAAGGCTTCTTGCAGCGTCTTCAGCCCGTTGCGCAGCGGGTCGCCGTGCGGCCCGAGCTCGGCCCGGGATGCCGCGAGCAGCCCGGCCAACGCGGTGATCAGCCGTCGCGCCTCGTCGAGATCGAGGTCGGGCTCCTCGCCCGGGACGAGGCCGAGTTTCTCGGCCGACGCGCTCATCAGCAGCACCGCCGCGCGGCTGATCACCTCGGCGGCGGGGATCGACGCGATCTCGCGCACCGTCGCGTCGAGTCTCGAGAACCCGTGCGCAGGCAGCGGGATGCCGTCCAGCGGGTGGTCGTCCACCGCGCTGCCGGGAATGCCGGCCGCGGCGGGAGGGTTGACGTGCTGTGCGCGAGTTGGGGTCTTCTCAGCCACGCTGATACCCTGTCACTGCGACCAGCTCCCGCTCTCGGCGGGGGTGTGCAAAGCGGAAGCCCCAAGCCTCCCACCCGACCGCCGCAACACGCAGCGAGCCGGGTCCGGTCCACGGCGCCCGGCTACGGCCGAGACGTCGGGTGTCGCCGTCCTTCGCCGGGCGGCGCGGACCGGTCGGCAGAACGGCCCCGTGCGCACGAGCGCAGTGGGGCCGTTGCCATGTCGGGACGGGCCCACCCGCAGCACCGAACAACGACAGTAGGAGGCCCCATCAGTTCCGAACCGAGGATCAACGACCGGATCCGTGTCCCTGAGGTACGCCTCGTCGGGCCCGAGGGCGAGCAGGTCGGCATCGTGCCGATCGGCAAGGCCCTCGAACTCGCCGCCGAGTCGGACCTGGATCTCGTC
>DATAQD010000259.1:0-12781 GCA_036264855.1 Jatrophihabitans sp.
TGAAGCGACGGTTGATCATCCACGCGGCGAGCAGGCAGATCGGGATGTTGACGAAGAAGATCCAGCGCCACGACCCGTACTCGGAGAAGACCCCGCCCAGGGTCGGGCCGACGACCGACGAGATCCCCCACACGCTGGCGAGGTAGCCCTGCACCTTGGCTCGTTCCCGCATCGAGTAGAGGTCGCCGACGATGGTCAGGCTGATCGGCTGGATCGCCCCGGCGCCGATCCCCTGCACCGCTCGGAAGGCAATCAGGACGGGCATGCTCCACGCCACGCCGCACATCACCGATCCGACGAGGAAGGTCGCGATCCCGAACAGGATTACCGGCTTGCGGCCGAACAGATCGGCGAGCTTGCCGTATAGCGGGACGGTCACGGCCTGGGCCAGGAGGTAGATCGAGAACAGCCACGGGAACTCCGCGAAGCCGCCGATGTTGCCGACGATCGAGGGCACCGCGGTGGCGATGATCGTCGAGTCGATGGCCACGAGGGCGGTCGCGAGCATCAGCGCCAGGAGGATCGGGCCACGTTCGGAGCGCAGCCCCACCTCGGATGCTCGGGTCACGTCCGGCCCAACAAGCGCTTGCGCTCACAACATTCCGGCGCCGGGCATCAACCCGGCGTCTGTGTCGAATGTCGCTTCGTCTCCTCCGGATGCTCGGTGCGCTCGTCGGAATCCTCGAGGATCACCTCGGCCTGTCGTTCCGGGTCGTCCGAACCCGCTCGGGTCTCCTCGGGAAGGAGGTCGGCGCGGTGTTCAACGCGGGCTTCGCCTACTGGATCGGTCATGCCAACAGTGCTACCCCGATCCCGGTGCGCGTGGACGAACGGGTGACGGGCAACATGGACTCATGGACTTTCGATACCTCGGCAGCTCCGGGATGCAGATCTCGGAGATCACTTACGGCAACTGGCTGACCCACGGCTCCCAGATCGAGAACGACATCGCCACGCAATGTGTGCGGGCCGCGCTCGACGCCGGGATCACCTCCTTCGACACCGCGGACGTCTATGCCAACGGCGCGGCCGAGCAGGTGCTCGGCGAGGCGCTCAAGGGCGAGCGGCGGGAGTCGGTCGAGGTCTTCACCAAGGTCTACTGGCCGGTCGGCCCCGACCCCAGGGGCAAGAACGACACCGGCTTGTCCCGCAAGCACATCCTCGAAGGCATCAACGGCTCGCTGCGGCGCCTGCAGATGGATTACGTCGACCTCTACCAAGCGCACCGCTACGACGTGTTCACTCCGCTGGAAGAGACGATGCAGGCCTTTGCCGACATCGTGACCTCCGGCAAGGCCCTGTACATCGGCGTCAGCGAATGGACCGCCGACCAGATCCGCGCGGCCCACCGAATGGCCCGCGAACTCGGTGTCCCGCTGGTGTCGAGCCAGCCGCAGTACTCGATGCTGTGGCGCATCATCGAGGACGAGGTCGTCCCCACCAGCCGGGAGCTCGGGATCGGCCAGATCGTGTGGTCACCGATGGCGCAGGGCGTGCTGAGCGGCAAGTATCACCCGGGGCAGGCCCCGCCGGAGGGCTCGCGGGCCACCGACGCCAAGGGCGGCGCGGACATCATCAGCCGCTGGATGTCCGACGACGTGCTCACCCGGGTTCAGGACCTGGCGCCGATCGCCGCGGATCTCGGCCTGTCGATGGCCGCGCTCGCGGTGGCGTGGGTGCTGCAGAACGACAACGTCTCGGCGGCGCTGGTCGGGGCTTCGCGCCCGGAGCAGATCGCCGAGAACGTGAAGGCCGCGGGCGTGAAGATTCCCGAGGAGGCGATGAAGCGCATCGACGAGGCCTTGGGCAACGTGGTCACCCGCGATCCCGCGATCGTCGCGCAGTCGGTGCCGCAGCAGCGGGCGGTCTAGCCGGGTTTTCCCGGAGCTGCGCCTGGGGCTGATCGCCGAGCGCCGACTAGGTCGGCCACCAACACCATCACGCTGTGGCCCGGCCGATCACCCCGCGCTTTGCACCTTTCAGCTCCCCAGATGCAGCCGAATCGGGGAGCTGAAAGGTGCAAAGCGCGGGCAGACCACGGCGGGCGCTTGACTTGGGGCTGTGGACAACCCGGATTCCGGGCCGCCGGCGGCGCAGACTCCCTGGGCATGACCCCCTTGCCGCCTGGTTCCGTCGTCCGCACCCACGCCGCTCTGCTCGCCATGTGGCGGGGCCTGATGGGCCGCCGCGAGTTCTCCGTCGCCAGCGTGTGGCTCGTCTTCCTCGACGACGAGTACCGGGTGCAGCCCGTGATCGTCCCGGTCGACGGCCTCCCGGCCGAGCCCGACGAGGGATTCACCAGCAGCCTGGCCGCAATCGTCGCAGGTCTGGTCACGGGCGGCGCGGTGTCGTCGGTCGCGATGCTGCTCTCGCGCCCGGGCCCGGGCCGGATGACCGACGCCGATCGCCGCTGGGCGGTGGCGCTGCGGGCGGCGCTGGGTTACGAGCTCGCCGCGTGGCCGATCCATCTCGCGACGCGGGACCACGTGCAGGTCTTCGCGCCGGACGACCTCGCCGCCGCCTCCTGATCACCCGGTCGGATCAGAGCGGCGTGACGTACGCGCCGCTGATGCCACCGTCCACCAGAAAGGTCGACGCGGTGATGAACGATGCGTCGTCGCTGGCCAGGAACGCCACCGCCGCCGCGATCTCGTCAGCCTCCGCGAAGCGGCCGATCGGGACATGCACCAGCCGCCGGGCAGCCCGCTCGGGATCCTTGGCGAACAGCTCCTGGAGCAGCGGTGTGTTGACCGGCCCCGGGCACAGCGCGTTGACCCGGATCCCCTCGCGCGCGAACTGCACCCCCAACTCGCGGCTCATGGCCAGCACCCCGCCCTTGCTCGCGGTATAAGAGATCTGCGACGTCGCCGAGCCCATCACCGCGACGAAGGATGCCGTGTTGATGATCGACCCGCCGCCGCCGGCCCGCATGTGTTCGATCGCGTACTTGCAGCACAGGTACACCGACGTCAGGTTCACGTCCTGGACGCGCTTCCAGGCGTCCATCCCCGTCGTCAGGATCGAGTCGTCGTCCGGGGGCGAGATTCCCGCGTTGTTGAACGCGATGTGCAGCCCCCCGTACGTGTCCACCGCGTACTGGAACAGCGCCTGCACCTCGACCTCAGAGGTCACATCGGTGCGGACGAACGCGCCACCGACGTCGGCGGCCGCCTTCTCGCCGGCCTCGGGGTCGACGTCGGCGCACACCACGGTCGCGCCCTCCGCCGCGAATCGTCGGGCGGTCGCCAAACCGATGCCGCCGCCCGCCCCGGTGATTACGGCGACCTTGCCCGCCAGCCTGTCCGGCATGTCCTACTCCTTGGTCGAGATGAACACGTTCTTGGTCTCGGTGAACGCGAACGGCGCGTCGGGCCCGAGTTCGCGGCCGAGGCCCGATGCCTTGAAGCCCCCGAACGGGGTCCAGTAGCGGACCGACGAGTGCGAGTTCACCGACAGGTTGCCGGCCTCGATCCCGCGGCTGACCCGCAGCGCCCGGCCGACGTCACGGGTCCAGATCGAGCCGGAGAGCCCGAAGTCGCTGTCGTTGGCCAGCCGGATCGCGTCCGCCTCGTCGTCGAACGGGACGACGGCGACGACGGGGCCGAAGATCTCTTCGTGAAGGACACGGTCGGCGCGGTCGGTCGGCGCCAGGACGGTCGGCGGGAACCAGTAGCCCGGGCCGTCCGGCGCCGTGCCCCGGAACGCGACCTGGCGATCGTCGGGGACGTAGGACGCCACCCGGTCCCGCTGTTCGGCGCTGATCAGCGGGCCCATCTCGGCCCGGTCATCGCCCGGGTCGGTGACGACGACGCTCGTCACCGCCGACTCGAACAGCGCCATGAACCGCTCGTAGGCGCTGCGCTCGACCAGGATGCGCGAGCGCGCGCAGCAGTCCTGCCCGGCGTTGTCGAAAACCGCGTACGGCGCCGTCGCGGCCGCCTGCTCGAGGTCGGCGTCGGCGAAGACGACGTTCGCGCTCTTGCCGCCGAGCTCGAGGGTGACGGGCTTGATGCGGGCCGCGCAGCCGGCCATGATCTGCCGGCCCACCTCGGTGGATCCGGTGAAGACGATCTTGGCGACGTCGGGATGATCGACGAAGCGCTGCCCGACGACGCGACCCGCCCCCGGCAGCACCTGGAAGACGTTCTCGGGCAGGCCGGCCTGGAGCGCGAGCTCGGCCAACCGCAGCGCCGTCATCGGGGTGAGCTCGGCCGGCTTGAGGACGACGGTGTTCCCGGCCGCGAGCGCAGGCGCGAACGCCCACGAGGCGATCGGCATCGGGAAGTTCCACGGCACGATGGCGCCGACGACGCCCAGCGGCTCGTGGAAGGTGACGTCGATGCCGTCGGCGACGGGGATCTGTTGGCCGATGAGCCGCTCCGGCGCGCCCGCGTAGTAGGCGATGACGTCGCGGACGTTGCCGGCCTCCCACCGCGCATTGCCGATCGTATGGCCGGAGTTGGTCACCTCGAGCCGGGCCAGGTGCTCGGCGTCGGCGTCGACCGCTTCGGCGAAGCGCCGTAGCAGCCGGGCCCGATCGCCCGGTGCGACCCTCCGCCAGGACGCAAACGCGGCCCGGGCGCGCGCGATCGCGGCGTCGGTCTGTTCCTCGTCATACAGCTCGATGCTGGTGACGATCTTCTCGGTGGCCGGGTTGACCACGTCATGTCTGGTCATCGGCTACATCCGCTCGAAGTTGCGGACGCGTTCCCAGTCGGTGACCGCCGCATCGAAGGCGGCCAGCTCGACGTCGGCGGTGTTCGCGTAGTGGTCGACGACGGCGTCGCCGAAGGCGGCGCGGGCGATCGGACTGTCGCGCCACAGGTCGGCCGCCTCGCGCAGGGTCGTCGGCACCCGGGGCGCGTCGCTGACGTAGGCGTTGCCGGCGAACGGGGGCACCGCGTCGAGGTCGTTGTCGATGCCGTGCAGGCCGGCGGCGATCATGGCCGCGACCGCCAGGTAGGGGTTGACGTCACCGCCGGGCAGCCGGTTCTCGAAGCGCAGGCTCGACCCGTGCCCGACGGTACGGACCGCGCAGGTGCGGTTGTCGACGCCCCACATCACCGCGGTCGGCGCGAACGTGCCGGGTTGGTAGCGCTTGTAGGAGTTGACGTTGGGCGCGAAGAAGTAGCTCAGCTCGCGCAGGGCGGCGAGCTGGCCCGAGACGAACTGCTCGAAGACGCGGGACGTGCCGTCCGGACCGTCGCCGGCGAAGACGGGATCACCCTCGGGGGTGCGCAGCGACAGGTGGACGTGGCAGGAGTTGCCCTCGCGTTCGTTGTACTTCGCCATGAACGTCAATGACGACCCGTGCTGGGCCGCGATCTCCTTGGCTCCGGTCTTGTAGATGACGTGGTTGTCGCAGGTGGTCATCGCGTCGGTGTACTTGAACGCGATCTCGTGCTGGCCGGGGTTGCACTCGCCCTTCGCGGACTCGACCTGCATACCGGCGTCGCGCATGCCGAGCCGGATCGCACGCAGCAGCGGCTCGACCCGGCTGGTGCCGAGGATCGAGTAGTCGATGTTGTACTGGTTGGCCGGAGTCAGGTCGGCGTAGTGCTTGTTCCACGCCTGCTCGTAGGTGTCGTCGAACAGGATGAACTCCAGCTCGGTGCCCACCATGGCCAGCCAGCCGCGCTCGGCCAGCCGGTCGACCTGCCGCTGCAGGATCTGGCGGGGTGACTCGACGACCGGTTTGCGATCCAGCCACAGGACGTCGGCGAGCACCATCGCGGTGCCCGGCTGCCACGGGACCCGGCGCAGCGTCTTCAGGTCCGGCTCCATCACGAGGTCGCCGTAGCCTCGATCCCAGGACGAGATCGCGTAGCCGTCCACGGTGTTCATCTCGACGTCGACCGCGAGCAGGTAGTTGCAGCCCTCGGTGCCATGGCCCAGAACGTCCTGCAGGAAATGGGTCGCGTCGATGCGCTTGCCCTGCAGCCGGCCCTGCAGGTCGGTGATGGCCACGACCACGGTGTCGACCTTGTCGGCGGCGACGTCGGCGCGCAGCTGGTCGACGCTCAACGGCGGACCCGGCATACCGGCCACCTTTCATCGGGGAAGGTGAAGGTTTGCCGACCATACCTTCTTGGGCGGGATCGCGGGAGATCGACCTGCTAACTCAGGAAACCACGCAGCAACGCGGCGGTCCCGTCGATGTGTTCCTCCATCTCGGTCCGGGCCCGGTCGGCCTGCCCGGACAGGATCGCGTCCACGATCGCTGCGTGCTGGACGTTGGAGTGGGCGATGTTGGCGGCGATCACCGGGATCGCTCGCAACAGTTCGTCGAGGCGCATCTGGACGTCGGCCACAACCGCGGTCACCGATGCGCTGCCACCCAGCGCCGCGATCGCGAGGTGCAGCCGGGAATCGGCCAGGCGGCGCGTTCCGGCGATGCAGTTGGTGGCGGCGTCCAGGTAGCGGGTCAGGCTTGCCCGGTCAGCCGCGGTCAGGGTCCGGGTGGCGGCGAGCGCCGCGGCGCCCGGCTCGACCACCCGGCGCAGGTCGAGCGCATCGTCGAGGGAGTGTCCCAGCGAGCGGCTGATCTGGTCGGCGCGCCGGGGCCGCTGCACCTTCGGCGAAACCACGAACGTGCCGCCGCCCCGACCGCGGCGCGACTCGACCAACCCCGCATCGCGCAGCCCCTTGATCGCCTCGCGCAGGGTCACCCGGCTGACGCCGAAGGTGTCGGCGAGCTCCCGTTCGGGAGGCAGGCGCTGGCCGTCGATCAGCACGCCGAGGCGGATGCTCTGGGCCAGTCGCTCGACGGTGACCTCGAAGGCGTTGCGCACCGGGACCGGTGAGAAGACGGTTCGCGCCCAGAGCGCCTCGACGGGGTTGGCGGTCATCGGGCCGGCCCGGTTCGGTAGTGATCGCAGGCGGCCCGGAGCCCCGCGAACAGCCGTTCGCCGTCATGCACCTCGGGGTGCCACTGCACGCCGACGACCCACCCGCGGCCGTCGAACTCCACGGCCTCGACCGTGCCGTCCTCGGCCCAACCCGTGGCGACGAGTCCGCGGCCCAGCCGATCGACGCCCTGATGGTGATAGGTGGCGACGGTGGCGTCCCCGCCGAGCAGTTCGCCGATCCGGGTGTGCACGGACAGCCGCACCGGGTGCCGGCCGTGTTCCCCGACGGTCGGGCAATGGATGTCGTTGCCGACCCGGTCGGGCAGGTGCTGAAGCAGGTCGCCGCCCAGCGCGACGTTGAGCACCTGCAGTCCGCGACAGATCGCCAGCAGCGGCATGCGGCGATCAAGGGCGGCCCGGGCCAGCGCAATCTCCCAGGCGTCGCGGTCCGGTCGCGCCGGCCCGGTGTGCGCATCGCGTTCGGCGCCATACCGGGCCGGGTCAACGTCCGCACCGCCGGCGAGGACGAGTCCATGCACCCCGTCGAGCGCCGCCTCGGCCCCGGGTCCCAGGTCCGGCGCGGCCGGCGGAAGCAGTAACGGGATCGCGCCCGCCCCGGCGACGCAGTCGGCGTAGCTTGCGGGCAACAGGTCGGCGGTCTGGTTCCAGACGCCCCACGCCGCGGGCTCGCGATAGGTCGTGAGTCCGATCCGCGGCGGGGGCGTTGCGGTCACGGCCAAATGGTACGTCGGACGAGCCATCGGAGCGGGGCCGCTCGTCACGCGTGCACCCGTTCGCTGTTCGGATCGAACAACGGGGAGCGCGCGACGACGCCGTCCACCCATCGGCCGAACAGATCGATCGACACCGGCGTCCCGGGCGCATCGCAGCCGACCGGCAGGTAGGCGTACGCGATCGACGATCCGGTCGTGTAACCAGGACCCCCCGAGGTCACCCGGCCGACCACCTTCCCGTCCACCCGCACCGGCTCGCTGCCCAGCACGACCGACCGCGACTCGTCCAGCACCAGGGCCCGCAGCCGGCGAGTGACACCGCGGTCCTTGGCCGTGCGCAGCGCGTCGGCACCCTCGAAGCCGCCGGGCTTGTCGAGCTTCACGGCGAAGCCCAGGCCGGCTTCGTAGGGGTCGGTCTCAGCGGTGATGTCGCTCCCCCACACGCGGTAGCCCTTCTCCAGGCGCATGCTCTCGATCGCCCGGTAGCCGCCGGCGACGATGCCGGCATCGCGGCCGGCGTCCCACACCGCGGTCCACAGCGCGGCGCCGTACTCGCTGGATGCGTAGAGCTCCCAGCCGAGTTCACCGACAAACGTCACCCGCAGCGCGCGAACCGGGACGTCGCCCACCGTCAGCTCCTGCGCCGTCATGAACGGGAACGCCGTATTGCCAAGGTCGGCCGGGGTCAGCGAACCGAGGATCTCGCGCGAGCGCGGCCCCCACAGCGCGAAGCAGGCAAATTGGCCGGTGACGTCGGTGATCCGAACCCGGGCCGCGCGACGCCGCGCCTGCCGCCGCAGCCACGCCAGGTCATGGGACCCGAAGGCCGTCCCGGTCACGACCAGGAACGCGTCGTTGGCGATCCGGGTCACCGTGAAGTCCGACTCGATACCGCCCCGGCTGTTCAGCGCCTGCGTGTACGTCACCGCACCGACCTCGCGGGCGACCGCGTTGTCGCAGCACCACTCCAGTAACGCCGCCGCGTCCGGTCCACTGACCTCGATCTTGGCGAACGACGATTCGTCGAAGAGCCCGGCGGCTTCCCGCGTGCGGCGGTGCTCGGCGGCGATCGCGGGCGACCAGTAGCGGCCGGCCCAACCGTCCGGCCGGCCGTCGTCATCGTCGACCTCGCCCGCGTTGCTCTCGTACCAGTCGACGCGCTCCCACCCGGCCTTCTCGCCGAATTGCGCCCCGTGCTCGACGTGCCAGGCGTACGCGGAGGAGACCCGCAGCGGCCGGCCCGACTCGCGCTGCAGTCCGGGATACGGGATGTCGTAGTACGTGCGGTAGTTCTCGACCGTACGGGCCAGCGTGTAGCTCGGCGACCGGTACTGGCGGCCGAAGCGGTTCACGTCCATGTGCCACAGGTCGAAGCTCGGCTCGCCGGCCGTGATCCATTCCGCCATCACCCGGCCGATGCCACCCGCGCCGGCGATCCCGTGCGCGCAGAAACCGGCGGCGACGAAGAACCCGCCGACCTCGGTCTCGCCCAGGCAGAACTCGTTGTCGGGCGTGAACGCCTCGGGACCATTGATGATCTTGCGGACGCCGACGGTGCCCATCGCCGGGACGCGGCGCTCGGAGTTCTGCGCGATCTCCTCCATGCGGGACCAGTCTTCGGCCAGCAGCCGGCCGTTGAAGTCGGCCGGCACCGCGTCGTAGGAATGGGCGGTGGCGGTGAACGGTGCCGGCGCCCGCTCGTAACCGCCCATCACCAGACCGTCGACCTCCTGCCGGAAGTAGACGAGCAGGTCGGGGTCGCGCAGCGTGGGCAGCGGCCGGTCGGTCCGCGGCAGGAACGGCTCACTCACCAGGTACTGGTGCGACATCGGCACGATCGGCACGCGCACGCCGACCATCCGGGCGATCTCCGCGGCGAACATGCCGCCGCAGTCGACGACGACCTCGCAGTCGACGTCACCGCGGTCGGTGCGCACCCGGTGGACCCGCCCGCCGTCGACATCGATGCCGAGCACCCGGGTCCGCTCGACGATCCGGATGCCCGCGGCCCGCGCCCGCCCGGCCAGCGCATACGTCAGCTGCGAGGGGTCGAGGTAGCCGTCCGATTCGAGGTACGCCGCGCCCACGACGCCGTCGGTGTCCAGCAGCGG
Source organism: Jatrophihabitans sp. (assembly GCA_036264855.1). Taxonomy (GTDB): domain Bacteria; phylum Actinomycetota; class Actinomycetes; order Mycobacteriales; family Jatrophihabitantaceae; genus Jatrophihabitans. The sequence goes on from DATAQD010000259.1 coordinate 9,694, forward strand.
AAAGCGCTCCTTCGCCTCGGCCGCCGAGATCTCGTGCAGGGGCAGGTCGTAGGTGCGGGCCCAGCTGATCTGACGACGGATCTCGGCCATCCGCTCCTCGCTCGAGGCCAGCTTGATGCCGCCACTCTCGGTCCAGCCGAGATGGTGGCCATCGTTTTGCAGGCGCCGGTAGAGCTCGACGGAGTACATGTTCATCCGGGTCAACGTGGGGTCGGCGCGCAACTGTCCGACGAGCCCAGCCGAATGGAATGTCGATCCGCTGGTCAGCTCGCTACGTTCCAGCACGAGCACGTCGGTCTCGCCGAGTTCGGCGAGGTGGTAGGCGACGCTGGCGCCACCCACTCCCCCACCGATCACCACGATTCGGGCGGAAGCGGGAAGGTTCCGATCGGCCGCCACGGATGTTCATCATGCTGCGCTCACGCCCGGGCGACAAGGGACCACACGCCTAAAAGGTCTGGGGGGTGGACCGTAAGGACTCGGCGGGCCTACCATCCCGACACCGGGCTCAGCGCTCCGGCTGCGCGCTTGACCACCGATCGGCGATCGGGAGGAGGACGTGTGACGGCACAGTCGACTGCGCCTCCTGCCCCGGGAACCCGAACCACCCAGCTCGCTTCCGATCGCGACGCCCTCGACGCGGCGTTGCGGCGCGTGCCGAGATTCCAGCGGATGGCCTGGCAAGTCGAGCCGCTGGCGGGCGGGCTGACCAACCGCAGCTACAAGGTCAGCCCCGCGTCCGGCGATCCCGTCGTCGCCCGGTTGTCGTCGGGCAAGAGCGGCCTGCTCGCGATCGACCGCCTGGCCGAGTGTCACAACGCCGACGCCGCCGCCCGCGCCGGCGTCGGCCCCGAGATCGTGCTGTGCGAACCCGCGGAGGGCATCGCCGTCGTCCAATGGATCGACGGACGGACCTTCGAAGACCGCGACCTGGACGACAGCACGAACCTGACCCGCATGGCCGCGACCTGCCGACGGCTGCACGGCGGGCCCCGCTTCGCGAACGAGTTCGACATGTTCGAGGTGCAGAGGGGTTACCTCGACATCGTCACGCACCACGGGTTCCGGTTGCCCGCCCGCTACCGCGAGTTCTTGCCGCAGGTGGAGCGCATCCGGGACGCGTTGGCCGTTCGATCGGGGCCCACCGTGCCGTGTCACAACGATCTGCTTGCCGCCAACGTCATGGACGACGGGCAGCGCTTGTGGTTCATCGATTACGAGTACGCCGGCAACAACGACCCGTGTTTCGAACTCGGCAACATCTGGAGCGAAGCCGCACTGGGCGTGGACCGGCTGGAAGAACTCGTCGGCGCCTACTACGGCACCCCCTCTCGGTCCAAGGTGGCCCGGGCCCGGTTGCTGGCGCTGATGTCGAAGTACGGGTGGACGCTCTGGGCGTCGATCCAGGACGCCGTGAGCGAGGTCGACTTCGACTTCTGGGCGTGGGGAATGGAGAAGTACCAGCGGGCCGTCGCAGAGTTCGACGATCCGGGGTTCGCGCGTCTGATCGAGGACGCGCTGCAACCGAACTAATCGCGAAGGAGTACTCGCAGTGGCCATTCCACTTGTCGACACGGACGAGCAGCGGCTCGCTGAACTGGGCTACAAGCAGGAGCTGAACCGATCGTGGTCCGGCTTCTCCAACTTCGCCATCTCGTTCTCGATCATCTCGATCCTCGCAGGTTGCTTCACCACCTTCGGGGTGGGCTGGAACAACGGCGGGCCGGCGGCGATCGCCTGGGGATGGCCGATCGTGTCGATGTTCATCCTCGTCATCGGGCTGTGCATGTCCGAGCTCGTCTCCGCGTTCCCCACCTCCGGCGGCATCTACTGGTGGGCGTCCAAGCTCGGCGGCGTCAAGGCCGGCTACTACACCGGCTGGCTCAACCTCATCGGCTTGTTCGCGATCGAGGCTTCCGTCGCGTACGGCTGCGCGACCTTCTTCGATCTCACGCTTGACACCTACAGCGCCTCGTGGGCCAAGAACTACAGCCTCACCCGGGTCTTCGTCATCTTCCTCGTCGTGCTGGTGCTGGTTGCCCTGGTCAACATCTTCTCCAGCCGGCTGCTCGCCGTGCTCAACAACATCTCGGTGTGGTGGCACGTGGCCGGTGCATCGGCGGTGGTGCTCATCCTGATCTTCGCGCCGAGCCACCACGCCAGCTTCAAGTCGGTGTTCACGCACACCGTGAACAACACCGGTTTCTTCAGCAACCACAGCGGTGGAGTGGCATTCTTCCTCGGAGTCATCCCCCTGTCGGTCATCCTGACCCAGTACACGATCACCGGCTATGACGCGTCCGCCCACCTCTCGGAGGAGACGCACAGCGCCGCGGACTCAGCCGCCAAGGGCATCTGGCGGTCGATCTTCTACTCCGCGATAGGTGGCTGGATCCTGCTCCTCGCGTTCCTGTTCGCGGTCCGCGACGAAGGCGCGGTCACCGCCGGCGGCGGCGGGTTTACCGGTGGCAGCGTCGCGATCATCTTCAACCAAGCACTCACCAGGAACGGGGCCAGCCTCGTTCTGGCCATCGCCACCATCGGACAGTTCTTCTGCTCCGTGGCCTGCATGACCAGCACCACTCGAATGCTGTTCGCGTTTAGCCGCGACGGCGCGGTGCCCGGTGCGAAGTACTGGTCGCGGCTGAACGCGAACCGGGTGCCCGTCTTCGGGGTCATCCTGGCCGTGGTGGTTGCCGCGGTAATCACGCTGCCGGCGATCGTCACCGTGAACCTTCCCGTCGGTGACGAACTGGTTCCTACGCCGGTCGCGTTCTTCGCCGTCGTCTCGATCGGGGTTGTCGGCCTGTACGTCGCGTTCGCGATTCCGATCTACCTGCGTTGGCGCGCCGGGAGCCGCTTCACGCCTGGCGGCTGGACACTCGGCGCGAAGTACAAATGGATGGCGCCGATTGCCGTTGCCGAGATCGCGATCACGTCGTTCATCGCGCTGCTGCCGACATCGTCTGCTGGTGCGCCTTGGTACAAGGGCTTCGGCTGGGCGAACCTGAAGTTCGTGAACTACACCCCCGTCGTCGTCGGCGGCATGCTGTTGCTCTTGTGGATCGGCTGGCACCTATCGGCGAAG
>DATAQD010000058.1:0-3869 GCA_036264855.1 Jatrophihabitans sp.
GAGGAGATCCAGGTACAGGACGGGAAGATCGGCAATCCATCGTTCACCGACTACCTCATCCCGACGATCCTGGACACCCCGCCGATGCAGGTGCAGGTGCTCGAACTGGGCGATCCGAATGCTCCCTACGGGCTGCGCGGCGTGGGCGAGCCGCCGACGATCTCGTCGACACCGGCCGTGGTGTCGGCCTTGCGCGCCGCCACCGGGCGCCCGCTGACCCGGGTCCCCGTGCGGCCCGAGCACATCGTCGGCGAGTGACGTGGTCCAGCTCGGGGCGAACCGCTACGGCAAGGCCGAGGTCCGCGTCGTCCACGTCGCCCGCGGTGCCGCGCCGGATGGCGGCGACGTCCTCCGCGACCGCAACGTGTCGACCAGCCTGTCCGGCGACCTCGCGGCCACCCACATCAGTGGCGACAACAGCGCGGTGCTCACGACCGACACCCAGAAGAACACGATCAACGCCTTCGCCCAGCGGCTCGGCGCGGTCGAACCCGAGGACCTCGGTATCGAGTTGGCTCGGCATTTCGTCGCCGGCCAGGCGGCGATCACCCGCGCCCGCGTCGGGATCGAGGAGTACGGCTGGAACCGCATCGGCGCGAACCTGCATTCCTTCCGGCGCAGCGGCGAACTGGTCCGCACGAGCACCGTCGTCCACGATGCCGAACTCGGCACGAGCGTCGTCTCGGGAGTGGCCAACCTGGTCGTGATGAACACGACCGATTCGGAGTTCTGGGGTTTCCCGCGCGACCGGTACACGACGTTGGCCGACACCGACGACCGCATCCTCGCCACCGAGGTCAGCGCAGCCTGGCGGTACCGCAGCGTGGACGTCGACTGGTCCGGGGCGTTCGCGCTCGCCCGCGAGTCGCTGCTCAGCGCGTTCGCGCAGACGTACAGCTACTCGCTGCAGCAGACCCTCTACGCGATGGGGACGAAGATCATCGAGGCGGTCCCGGACATCTGCGAGGTCAGGCTGGCGCTGCCCAACAAGCATCACTTCCTCGTCGATCTCGAACCGTTCGCGCTGGCGAACGACAACGAGGTGTACTACGCCGCCGACCGGCCGTACGGGCTGATCGAGGGCACCGTGCTGGCCGACGACGCCGGGGATCCGGGCCTCGCCTGGACGTGACCGCCCCGGGGCCAGGAAAACCTGATCAACACCTATCGTTGCCCGGGTGAATGGCATCGATCCGGACGACCTCGCGCACTGCCTGCGCGTCCTCGCGCTGGCCGAGGCGCTGCCGCCCGAACACCCGGACGCCGTCGCCGTCCGCCGCGCGACCGGGCGCATGTTCAAGGCGGTCAAGGTGGCCCGCCGGGCCGAGCGACTGGCAGCGGTCCGGACCGCCGACGAGGCGGTGGTGGCCGCGACGGCCACCGGCTCGCCGCAGCGCATCGATGACGAGACGGCCGGTATCCCGCTGGTGTCGTCGGCGAGCGGGGCGTCGGCCGGAACCCTGATCCGGGCGCGCCCGTGCTACATCTGCAAGCAGGACTACACCGAGGTCGACGCGTTCTATCACCAGCTCTGCCCGGCCTGCGCCGCCGCCAATCACGGTCATCGCATCGCCCGCACCGATCTGACTGGCCGCCGGGCCCTGCTCACCGGCGGCCGGGCCAAGATCGGGATGTACATCGCGCTGCGGCTGCTCCGCGACGGCGCGCACACGACGATCACCACCCGGTTCCCGAACGACGCGATCCGGCGGTTCACCGCCATGCCGGACAGCCCCGACTGGCTGGACCGGCTGCGCATCGTCGGCATCGACCTGCGCGACCCGGCCCAGGTCGTCGCCCTCGCCGACTCGGTCGCCGCCGCCGGCCCGCTCGACATCCTCATCAACAACGCGGCCCAGACGGTGCGCCGCTCGCCAGGGGCGTACGCCCCGCTGGCCGCCGCCGAGCGGGACCCGCTGCCGGCCGGCCCGCTGCCGGACGTCCTCACGTTCGACCACATCTCCGACGCCCATCCGGTGGCGCTGGCCGGCTCGCTGTCCGAGCACCCGCTGCCGCACCTGCCCGAGACCCTGCGTGGTGCGGAGATATCGCGTCTGGCGCTCGTCGCCGGGTCCGCGGCGCCGGACCGGTTGGGCTCGGCCATCGATGCCGGCGGTCTCGTCCCCGACCTCAACGCCGTCAACAGCTGGACGCAGCGGGTGAACGAGGTCGACGCGCTCGAGCTGCTCGAAGTCCAGCTGTGCAACATGACCGCACCGTTCATCCTGGTCAGCCGGCTGCGGGCCGCGCTGGTGGCCAGCCCGGCGCGGCGCAAGTACATCGTCAACGTCTCGGCGATGGAGGGCGTGTTCAGCCGCGGCTACAAGGGCCCGGGCCACCCCCACACCAACATGGCCAAGGCCGCCCTCAACATGCTGACGCGCACCAGCGCCCGGGAGTTGCTGACCGACGGGATCCTGATGACCGCTGTCGACACCGGCTGGATCACCGACGAGCGTCCGCACTTCACGAAGGTCCGGCTCGCTGACGAGGGGTTCCACGCACCGCTCGATCTCGTCGACGGGGCGGCGCGCGTGTACGACCCGATCGTCCAGGGCGAGGCAGGCATCGATCTCTACGGCTGCTTCCTCAAGGACTACGCCAAAGCCGACTGGTGAGCGCGCCGCCGGACGTGTACGCCAGACGTTGTTCCTTGGCCGTTTCACGGGCGTGAACGTCCCCGTCGTAGGGTCGATGACGTGACCGCAACGCGATGGATCGAGCTGGACGGGGCCGAGAACGTCAGAGATGTCGGAGGGCTGCCGACCGTGGACGGCGCCGCCGTCCAGCCCGGACGGCTGATCCGTTCGGACAGCCTGCAGACCCTCACCGAGGCCGATGTACGGCGGCTCGTCGACGACCTGCACGTGCGCGCGGTGGTTGATCTGCGGACGGGCGTCGAGGTGTCGAGCGAGGGCCCTGGGCCGATGAACCGCGAGCCGCTGGTTGAGATACGCCACCTGTCGTTGTTCACCGAGGCCGACCCGGCCCCCGACGAGCGTGACCCGGGCGCGCCGGTCGTCCTGCCCTGGCAAAACCGCGAGCGGCCGGTGAGCGAGGACGAGCGCCGCCGCGGGGCCGCGGGCGTCTACCAGCGCTACCTCGAGGACCGGGCCGACTCGGTGCTGGCTGCCCTGCGCCTGATCGCCGGCACGGACGGAGCCACGATCGTCCACTGCGCGGCGGGCAAGGACCGTACCGGCGTCATCGTCGCGTTCGCGCTCGCCGAGGTCGGTGTCACCCGCGAGGCGATTGTCGCGGACTACGCGCTGAGCGCCGATCGCGTCGAGGCAATCCTCGGCCGGCTCATGACCCGGCCGACCTACGCCGGGGACCTCGGCACCGAACCGATCGACAAGCACAAGCCCAGGGCCGAGACCATGGAGCTGCTCTTCTCGGCAATGGACGAGTTCCACGGCGGCATCCCCGGCTGGCTGCGCGCGCACGGCTGGACCGAGGACGACGCCGCCGCGCTGCGCGCCCGGCTGCTCGGCTAGCGGTTGCGCCGGTGGGTTCTTCGGGGGGTACGGCCGGACGGTGAGGTAGGGCGGCGGTCGGGGGGTGTTCGGTGCTGCCTCGGCGGGTCGGGTTTTGGGCTGGTTCTCGTCTTCGGCGTTTTCTGTTTCGGGTTGCGTTTCTGAAGGGCGCGGCGACGAGGATGTTTTGTTCTCGGCTGGGTCTCGTTCTTCGGGTTTCTGCTTTTTCGGTCTTCTTATAGGCGCGGCGACGAGGAGTTTGTGTTCTCGATCGGGTCGCGGTTCTCGGGTTTCTGATTCCCGCTGGTTTTGTCTTGGCCTGTGGACAACTCTGCGTATTGTTGCGGTTCTTCGCTCCGGGCTGTGGATAACGCCCGGAATTGTCAGACCCGC
>DATAQD010000060.1:0-14804 GCA_036264855.1 Jatrophihabitans sp.
CCCGCGGCGCCGACGAGCGCGAAGATGCCGATCTCGCCCTGGCTGAAGCCGTGCTGACCGATCAGCTCGTAGGCGATCGCGGTCCAGAACGCGCTGAACGCACCGAACATGGCCGCCTGGCAGAGGGCGATCCGTCGCAGCACCGGCTCGTCCTTGGCCAGAACGACGACCGAGGCGAGCAGGCTGCGATAGCCCGCCCGATGCGTCGGCGTGCGGGCCGGGAGCATGACGTGCAGCACGACCCCGAGGGCGGCCATCAGGCCGGCGGAAATGAAGAAGATCGTCCGCCACCCGGCGAATTCCGCGACCAGGCTGGCGACCGTGCGCGCGAGCAGGATGCCGAGAAGCAGCCCGCTCATGACCCGGCCGACGAACCGCCCCTCCTCGCCGGCCGGAGCCAGATGAGCCGCGAGGGGTACGAGGATCTGCGCGACGACCGAGGTGACGCCGACGAGCACGGACACGGCCAGGAACAGTCCGAAATTCGGCGCGGCCCCCGCGGCGGCAAGAGCAAGCGCGGTGGCGACGAGGGTGCGGGTGACGAGCACGCGATTCTCGAGAAGATCGCCGACTGGCAGCAGGAACAGCAGACCCAGCGCGTAGCCGATCTGGGTCATCGTGACGACGATGGTGGCCGTGCCCTGCCCGACGTGGAACGAGCCGGCGATCAGGTCGAGCAGCGGTTGGGCGTAGTACAGGTTCGCGACCGTCAGCCCGCACGCCACCGCGAGGACCAGCGTGATCAGGCGAAGACTTTTTGTTGTCGCGTCACTCACTAGGTCGAGGGTACCGAGTGGTGTGGTGAGGTCAGGGTATGGACGCCTACGACGTGATCGTGCTCGGCGGCGGCATGGCCGGGGTCTCGATCGGGTACGAGCTGGCCGCCGATCACCGGGTCCTGCTCCTGGAGATGGAGGCCACGCTGGCCTTCCACACGACCGGTCGCTCGGCCGCGATGTTCCTGGAGAGCTACGGCGGACCGGCGATCCGGGCGCTCACCACGGCGAGCCGGGCGTTCCTGACCGCCCCGGCGGAGGCGGCCCCCGACCTCACGCCGACCACGCCGCTGCTCTCCCCGCTACCAATGCTGCACATTGCCCGGCCGGGCTACGGCGAGGCGATCCGGGTCTTGCACGCCGAGGTCAGCGCCCTGGTGCCCGACGTCGTCCTGCTGGATCCGGCGGCCGCGGCGCGAGCGCAGCCGATGCTTCGTCCCGAGCACGTCGAACTGGCGGTGCTCGAGCCGGGGGCCATGGAGATCGACGTCCACGGGCTGCACCAGCTGTTTCTGGCCGGGCTGCGCCGGCGCGGCGGGCAGGTCGTCGCGGCAGCCCCGGTCGTCTCGGCCCGGCCCGACGGGGCGTGGATCGTCCGCGACCCGGCCGGCCGCAGCTGGCGCGCGCCGGTTGTGGTCAACGCCGCCGGTGCCTGGGCCGACCGGGTCGGCCTGCGGTTCGGGGCCAGTGGCATCGGGCTACGAGCGCTGCGGCGGACCGCGTTCATGGTGGAAGCGCCGCCGGGCGCCCGCGCGCCGATGATCGCCGACATCGACGACGCGTTCTACGTGAAGCCGGACGCCGGAAAACTCTTGTGCTCGCCCGCCGACGAGACCGTCCAGGAGCCCGGCGACGCGCGGCCCGACGAGCTCGAGATCGCCCGCGCCATCGACGTCATCAATGAAGTCACCACCCTCGACGTGAGCCACGTCCGCTCGGCGTGGGCCGGGTTGCGCAACTTCGTCGCCGACCGGACGCCGGTGGTGGGATACGACCCGACCGTCGAGGGCTTCTTCTGGTTCGCCGCGCAGGGCGGTTACGGAATCCAGACCGCGCCGGCCCTGGCCCGGACCGGCGCCGCGCTCGTGCGCGGCGAACCGATCCCGCCCGACGTCGCGGCCCGCGGTCTGCTGGCCCCGGCCCTCGCCCCGGACCGATCGGCCCTTCAGCTCGCGCTTCGACGACCGTGACGGTGCGGATACGGGACGCGCAGCGGGGCGGTCTGGCCGGCCTGAAGGTCGGGCGGGGACCTAGCCGGTGACCACGGCCAGGTTCGGGCTGCGCATCGTCTCCCGGGCCAGCACGGCGAAGTGCAGCGCGAGCACGATCTCCGGATCGGCGAGGTCGACGTCAAGCAGCCGCTCGACCTTGGCGATGCGGTCGTAGAGCGCCGGCCGGGAGATGAACAGCTGGGCCGCGGCAGCCGTCTTGTTGCCACCGTTGCGGCAGTAGGCGGCCAGGAACTCGTAGAGCCGCGTCCCGTGCGCCGCGTCGTGCGCCAGCAGTTGCCCCAGCTCACGCCCCACGTAGTCGTGCACGAGCGGCTCCCCACGCAGGGAGTACACGAGTCCGCGCAGCCGCAGATCGGGCGGCCGGAAGAAGCCGCGCTGCGCCGGCAGGCCGAGGGCCGTATCGGCGACCTGCATCGCCTCCCGCAGCGTGTGCTGCGCCCGCTCGAGGCCGACGACGGTGCTGCCCGTGCCGACGATCAATGAGGTGTGAGCGCGACGGTCCGAGACCGCGTGCAGCCGGTCGCTGAGCGTCTTCAGGGCCGCGTCGGCGCTCGCGGTGCGCTCCTGTGACAGCAGCACGGCGACCCGCTGGTCGTCGAGCGGGCCGACGAGGGCCGGGATCTTGAGGCCCTGCAACGTCGCGACGGCCTGGCTGGCGATATCGCGCAGCAGGGCCGGCAGCGCCCCCGGATCGTCCAGGGTCGCCGCCGGCCGCACGACCACCCCGGTGAGGCTGCGGCGCTCGAGCGGGACCCCCAGCGCCTTGGCCCGCGCTCCCGTCTCGGAGGGCAGCTCGGTCGACAGGGCCAGCGCCGTCAGCAACGTGCGGTGGCTCTGTCGTTCGAGGCTGTCGATGTCGCGCACCGTCAGCCGGTTGATGACCAGGGCGGTCGCGCCGCGCTCGAGCAACATCCGCTCGCGGGGGCTCGGCGCCGCGTCGCACAGCATGATGAGCCGGCCCCAGCCGCCGCCGCCCGGCGGCGCCACGCTGACCGTCAGCCACCCCGTCATCTCGTGGGCGTCGCCGGCGATGTGCGCGGCCCGCGCGCGGCTCTCCCATTCCTCCAGCACCACACCGGCCTCGACACCGGCGCCGTTGTAGGCCAGCACCTGGTGCACGAGGTTCTCGTAGATCACCGGCCGCTCGGCCATCGACGCGACCAGGTCGACCACCTGCTGCGGGCCGTGACCGGCGACGGTGAGTTCGGTGAATGCGTTGTGGGCCGCGTCGGAGGCGATGAGCTCCTGCATCCGCGCGTCCAGGATCAGGGTGTGCACGGCCTGGGTCACGGCGACGAACGGCACCTCGCGTCGCAGCTCGATCAGCGGGAGCCCGGTCCGTTCGGCCACGTCGACGAGCGCGGCCGGCAGCGACCCGCGGTAGCGGCGGCCGAGTTCCACGGCCAGCGCGGTGACCCCGACCGAGTTCAGCTCGTCCACGTATCGGGCCAGGGCTGGGGCCGAGTCGGGCAGCGCGATCCCCGTGGTCAGGATCAGCTCGCCGCCCTCGAGCAGGCTGGCGATGTCGCTGACCTCGCTGACGTGCACCCAGCGGACCCGGCGGTCCAGGTTCCGCGCCCCGGCCCGCACCTGGGGGTCGCCGGTGCGCAGCGCAGGAAGGGCCAGCACGTCTTCGAGGGTGGGTAGCAGCATCCCGGCTCCAGAGGGTCCAGCGGCCTAACGAACCCTACAGAACGTCGGACCTCTTGGGACTTCCTGACAATGTGTCGGTTACCGGGGGCGGGCCCGGTGACTAGCGTTGACCCATGGTTACTCGGGTATCGCATTGGATCGACGGCAAGCTCACACCAGGTTCGTCGGGGCGCACCGGCCCCGTCTACAACCCGGCCACCGGGTTGGTCAGCGCCGAGGTCGACCTCGCCTCCGCGGACGAACTCGATGCCGCGGTGGCCAGCGCGCAGGCGGCGGCCCGCGATTGGCGCTCGGCGTCGCTGTCGCGGCGCTCTGGCGTGGTGTTCGCGTTCCGCGAGCTTCTGCACGCCGAGGCCGACGACCTCGCCAAGATCATTACCGCCGAGCACGGCAAGGTGCTCAGTGACGCCCACGGCGAGATCGCCCGCGCGCTCGAGAACGTCGAGTTCGCCGCCGGCGTCCCGCAACTGCTCAAGGGCGGATTCAGCGAGCAGGCCGGCACCGGGGTGGACGTGTACTCCATCCGGCAACCGCTCGGTGTCGTCGCCGGCATCACGCCGTTCAACTTCCCGGCCATGGTGCCGTTGTGGATGGCCGCCAACGCGATCGCCTGCGGCAACGCGTTCGTGCTCAAGCCGAGCGAGAAGGACCCGTCCGCCTCGCTGTGGCTGGCCCGGGCGTGGCAACGGGCCGGGCTGCCCGACGGCGTGTTCACCGTCGTCCAGGGCGACAAGGTGGCCGTTGACGCCATCCTCACCCACCCCGACATTGCCGCCGTCAGCTTCGTCGGCTCGACCCCGATCGCGCGCTACATCTACGAGACCGGCACGTCGCACGGCAAGCGCGTCCAAGCCCTCGGGGGCGCCAAGAATCACATGGTCGTGCTGCCCGACGCCGACATCGACCAGGCCGCGGACGCGGCGGTCTCGGCCGCCTACGGAGCGGCCGGTGAGCGGTGCATGGCGATCTCGGTCGCCGTCGCGGTCGGCGACGCGGGCGATCGCCTGGTTGACGCGATTGCCGCCCGGCTGCCCAAGCTGCGCATCGGCGACGGCGCCGACCCGGACACCGACATGGGCCCGCTGATTACCGGCGAGCACCGCGACAAGGTCCTCGGCTACATCGCCGCCGGCGCCGAGTCCGGCGCCACCGTTGTGGTCGACGGGCGGGAGGCCGAGGTCCCCGACCAGGGGTTCTTCCTGGGTACCACGCTGCTCGACAACGTCACCCCCACGATGAGCGTGTACACCGACGAGATCTTCGGCCCGGTGCTGTCCGTCGTCCGGGCCGACACCTATGACGAGGCGCTCGAGCTGGTCAACTCGCACCAGTACGCCAACGGCACCGCGATCTTCACCCGCGACGGCGGCGCGGCCCGGCAGTTCCAGTTCGACGTCGAGGTCGGCATGGTCGGCGTCAACGTACCGATCCCGGTGCCGGTCGCGTACTACTCGTTCGGCGGCTGGAAGGGCTCGCTGTTCGGCGACACCCATATGTACGGACCGGAGGGCATCAACTTCTACACCCGTGGCAAGGTCGTCACGTCACGCTGGCCCGACCCGGCCACGTCCGCGATCGACCTCGGATTTCCTAGGACGCGATAAATGACGAACCCCCTTGCTGGCATCTCGACCGACGGCGCCACCGTGAAGGCGCTGGACAAGGCGCATGTCTTCCACTCCTGGTCGGCGCAAGGCCTGATCGACACGCTGCCGATCGCGTCGGCGCAGGGGTCCTACTTCACCGACTACGACGGCAACCGCTACCTGGACTTCTCATCGCAGCTGGTCAACGCCAACATCGGCTATTCGCACCCGCGCCTGATCGCGGCCATCCAGGAGTACGCCGGCCGGTTCACCACGATCTCGCCGGCCTTCGGCAACGACGCCCGCAGCGAGGCCGCCCGGCTGATCGCCGAGCTGGCGCCGGGCGACCTCAACCGGGTCTTCTTCACCAATGGCGGCGCCGAGGCGGCCGAGAACGCCATGCGTATGGCCAAGCTGCACACCGGCCGGCACAAGGTGCTCGCCGCCTACCGCAGCTACCACGGCGCGACCGCCGGCGCGATCACGCTGACCGGCGACCCGCGCCGATGGGGCGCCGAGCCGGCAATGCCCGGCGTCGTCCACTACTGGGGCCCGTACCCCTACCGCTCGGCCTTCCATACGACCACGCCCGAGGAAGAGGCGACCCGCGCGCTGCAGCATCTCCGCAGCCTGATCATGGTGGAGGGCGCGCACACCATCGCCGCGATCATCCTCGAGACGGTCGTGGGGACCAACGGCGTCCTGGTCCCCCCGGACGGCTACCTCGCCGGTGTCCGGCAGATCTGCAACGAGTACGGCATCGTCATGATCGCCGACGAGGTCATGGCCGGCTTCGGCCGCTGCGGCGAGTGGTTCGCCGTCGACCACTGGGACATCACGCCGGACCTGATCATCTTCGCCAAGGGCGTGAACTCCGGCTACGTCCCGCTCGGCGGCGTCATCATCAACGACGCGATCGCGCAGACCTTCGACCAGCGGGCCTACCCGGGCGGCCTCACCTACTCCGGGCACCCGCTGGCCTGCGCATCGGCGGTCGCGTCGATCAACATCTTCAAGGACGAGGGCATCATCGAGAACGCCCGCCGGCTCGGGACCGACGTCATCGCCCCGGAACTCGCCAAGATCGCCGACCGGCACCCGTCGGTGGGCGAGGTGCGCGGGCTGGGCGTCTTCTGGGCGCTGGAGCTGGTGAGCGACCCGCACACCCGCGAGCCGCTCGTCCCGTACAACGCCTCGGGTGCGGACGCCCAACCGATGGTCGAGTTCGCGGCCGCCTGCAAACAGCGCGGGCTGTGGCCATTCACGCATTTCAACCGCACGCACGTCGTGCCGCCGTGCACGTCCACCGAGCAGGAGGTCCGTGAGGGTCTGGCCATTCTGGACGAAGCGCTCAAGGTGGCCGACGGGTACTGCACGCCCTGACCCGGCGTGACCTTGCCGCAATGTTCAGGCAGCAGGATCACAAGTCTTCGTAGGACTGGAGAGCAGACATGACGGTTGTACGCGCGGCGATCACGCAGGTGGCCTGGACCGGCGACAAGGAAACGATGATCAAGCGCCACGAGGAGCTGGCCCGCGAGGCCGCCGCCGACGGCGTCCAGATCATCGGCTTCCAAGAGCTGTTCTACGGGCCCTATTTCGGGATCATTCAGGACCAGAAGTACTACGACTACGTCGAGACCATCCCGGGTCCCACCGTGGAGCGGTTCCGGGCCCTCGCCGCGGAGCTGAACCTCGTGATCGTCCTGCCGATCTACGAGGTCGCGAACGAGGGCGAGTACTACAACACCGCCGCGGTGATCGACGCCGACGGCTCGCTCCTGGGCAAATACCGCAAGCACCACATCCCGAACCTGCCGCAGTTCTGGGAGAAGTTCTACTTCCGTCCCGGCAACCTGGGCTACCCCGTCTTCCACACCGCCATCGGACGCGTCGGCGTCTACATCTGTTACGACCGGCACTTCCCCGAGGGGTGGCGCGAGCTCGGCCTGAACAACGCCCAGCTCGTCTTCAACCCGTCGGCGACCAAGCCCGGCCTGTCGAACCGGCTGTGGGAGATCGAGCAGCCCGCGGCCGCCGCGGCGAATCAGTACTTCGTGGCCGCGAACAACCGGATCGGGCGCGAGTACGAGGAGTTCGGCGACGACGCCGTCCAGTTCTACGGGTCGAGCTACTTCGTGAACCCGCGGGGCAACTTCGTCGGTGCCATCGCCTCGACCGATCAGGAAGAGATCGTCACCCGCGACCTGGACTTCGACGAGATCACCAAGACGCGCAACGACTGGCAGTTCTACCGCGACCGCCGGCCGGACAGCTACACCCGGACGGTGATGCCGTGAGTGCAGAACTCCTGTCGTTGGCTCAAGGAGCCGGGCGATGACGACCCTGATCAAGGGCGGGACGGTCGTCTCGTCCACCGGTTCGTCGCGGCAGGACGTGGTCATCGACGGCGACACGATCGCCGCGCTCCTGGCGCCGGGCACGCTCGCCCTCGGTGACGTCGCGGCGTCGGCCGTCGATGTGATCGACGCGACGGGCAAGTACGTCATCCCCGGTGGGATCGACGCGCACACCCACATGGAGATGCCGTTCGGGGGTACCCAGGCGTCGGATACGTTCGAGACCGGTACCCGGGCCGCCGCCTGGGGCGGCACGACCACGATCGTCGACTTCGTCGTGCAGGCCCACGGGCAGCGCGTGCAGGACCAGGTGGCGCTCTGGCACGAGAAGGCCGGCGGCAACTGCGCGATCGACTACGCCTTCCACCAGATCATCGGTGAGGTCAACGACGAGTCGCTCAAGGCGATGGACGAGCTGATCGGCGAGGGCATCACCAGCTTCAAGCTGTTCATGGCCTACCCGGGCGTGTTCCTGTCGTCGGACGGTCAGATCCTGCGGGCCATGCAGGCCGCGGCCGGCAATGGCGGGCTGATCATGATGCACGCCGAGAACGGCTCGGCCATCGACGTGCTCGTGCAGCAGGCGCTCGAGCGGGGCGAGACCGCCCCGTACTACCACGGCATCACCCGGCCGTGGCAGACCGAGCAGGAAGCCACCCACCGGGCGGTCATGCTGGCCGACATCACCGGCGCCCCGCTCTACGTCGTCCATGTCTCGGCCAAGCAGGCGCTGGCCCGTATCGCCGAAGCGCGCAACGCCGGCCAGAACGTGTTCGGGGAGACCTGCCCCCAGTACCTGTACCTGTCGTTGGAGGAGAACCTCGGCGCGCCCGGGTTCGAGGGCGCGAAGTGGGTGTGCTCCACGCCGTTGCGCTCGCGGGCGCAGGGCCACCAGGACGAGCTGTGGAACTACATCCGGACCGGAGATGTCACGACCGTCTCGACCGATCACTGCCCCTTCTGCATGAAGGACCAGAAGGAGCTGGGGATCGGCAACTTCGCCAAGATCCCGAACGGCATCGGCTCGGTCGAGCACCGGATGGACCTGCTGTTCCAGGGCGTCGTCGACAAGCGGATCAGCCTCGAGCGCTGGGTGGACGTCTGCTGCACGACGCCGGCCCGGATGTTCGGTCTGTACGGCAAGAAGGGCGTCATCGCGCCGGGCGCCGATGCCGACATCGTCCTCTACGACCCGAACGGCCACACCTCGATCGGACTCGGCAAGACCCACCACATGAACATGGACTACTCGGCCTGGGAGGGCTGGGAGATCGACGGGCACGTGGACGTCGTGCTGTCACGCGGCACCGTCATCAAGGACGAGACGGGCTACGTCGGCGCCAAATCGCACGGCCAGTTCGTCAAGCGCGACCTGTCCCAGAACCTGATCTGAGGACGGACTCTGATGGACTTCGGCGTCGTCCTGCAGAACGACCCACCCGGGGCCCGGGTGGTGGAACTCGCCCGCCAGGCCGAGATCCTCGGCTTCAGCCACGTGTGGACCTTTGACTCGCACCTGTTGTGGGAGGAGCCCTACGTCGTCTACAGCCAGATCCTGGCCAACACCCGCAAGGTGATGGTCGGGCCTATGGTCACCAATCCGGCCACCCGCGACTGGACGGTGACCGCGTCGCTGTTCGCCACGCTGAACGAGATGTTCGGCAACCGGACGATCTGCGGCATCGGCCGCGGCGACTCGGCCGTGCGGGTGATCAACGGCCGGCCGGTGACGCTCGCGACGCTGCGCGAATCGATCGAAGTCATCCGCGCGCTGGCCAACGGCCGCCAGGCGTCATACAACGGCAACCTGCTGCAGTTCCCGTGGAGCGTCGGGTCGAAGCTGCCGATCTGGGTGGCGGCCTACGGGCCCAAGGCGCTCGCGCTCGCCGGTGAGGTGGCCGACGGTTTCATCCTGCAGCTGGCCGACCCGGACATCACCGCCTGGTCGATCGCCGCGGTGCGCAAGGCGGCGGCCGACGCCGGCCGCGACCCCTCGGCGATCACGATCTGCGTCGCGGCCCCGGCGTACGTCACCGACGGCAGCGCTGCCGGGTTGGAACACGGCCGCGACCAGTGCCGGTGGTTCGGCGGGATGGTGGGCAACCACGTCGCCGACATCGTCGGTCGCTACGGCGCTGACGGCGCCGCGATACCCAAAGCGCTCACCGACTACATCGCCGGCCGTGAAGGCTATGACTACAACTCCCACGGCAAGGCCGGTCACGAGCACACCGCGTTCGTCCCGGACGAGATCATCGACCGGTTCTGCCTCATCGGCCCGGTCGAGGAGCAGGTCGCCCGGCTGCGCGAACTCGAGAATCTCGGGGTCGACCAGTTCGCGGTGTACCTGCAGCACGACGCGAAGCCCGCGACGCTCACCGCCTACGGCGACCAGGTGATGCCAACCGTCAACGTCCGCAAGGCCGCCAAGGCATGAATCGAGCCGCGCGGTCGGCCGGACGAGCGGTCCTGGTCGCGCTCGGGCTCGTCGCGCTCGCGGCGATCTGGGAGGCATACAAGTCGTGGGGGCCCGACGACGGCGTGAAGCTGTTCGGCGCCCGGGTCCTGCCGCGCACGACCGACGCCGCGATGCCGCACCTGTCCACGATCTGGCACGCATTCGGGGCCAACGAGGTCGGCGGCGCGATCACCTTCGGGCCCTCGAAGACCGTGCTCGACTCCGTCGTCGACGCCGCGCTGCACACGTTGCGCTGGGCCGCCGCCGGGTTTGCGATCGGCGTCGTGGTCGGCATGCTCCTTGCGCTGCTCATGGACCGGTTGATCATCGCCGAGCGGGCCCTCATGCCCTATGTCGTGCTCAGCCAGACCGTGCCGCTCATCGCGCTGGCCCCGCTCGTCACCAAATGGGGCCAGGGGTCGAAGATCGGCACGTTCGCGTGGCAGCCGTGGATGTCTGTGGCCGTGATCGCGGCCTATCTCGCGTTCTTCCCTGTCGCCGTTGGGTTGGTGCGCGGGCTCAAGTCGCCCAGCCCGGTGCACGCGGACTACTTCCGCTGCTCGGCGGCCGGCTGGTGGAACACGCTCGTCCGCCTCAAGCTGCCGGCGTCCGTCCCCTTCCTGGTCCCCGCGCTGCGGTTGGCCGCGGCGGGTGCGGTCATCGGCACGATCGTCGCCGAGATCTCGACCGGGCTCGACGGCGGCATCGGCCGGTTGATCATCACCTACTCGCAGCAGGCGACCGGCGACCCGTCGCGCGTCTACGCCGCGGTGATCGGCGCCGCCGCCCTCGGTCTCGCGGCGGCCGCCGCGGTCACGGCCTTCGACGCCGCCCTCTGGCGCTATCACCGAGGAGCTGCCGCGCAATGACCGAGCCGCAAGAGACCGCCGCCGCCGCGGCCGTCGAACTGCACGGCGTCAGCAAGACGTTCCCCGGGCGCCGGGACGCCGTCGTCGCGCTGCAGGACATCGACCTCACCGTCGGGCCGGGCGAATTCGTCTCGTTGATCGGACCGTCCGGGTGCGGGAAGTCGACGCTGCTGCGGATCATCGCGGACCTGTTGTCGCCGACGAGCGGCGAGGTCCACGTCAACGGCAAACCGGCTCGCCGGGCGCGACTCGACCAGGACTACGGCATCGCCTTCCAACAAGCCGGGCTGCTCGACTGGCGCACGGTGCTGGCCAACATCGAGCTGCCCCTCGAGCTGCACGGCGTCGACCGCGGGCAGCGGAAGGCGCGGGCGCTGGAACTGGTCGAGCTCGTCGGGCTGGCCGACTTCGCGAAACACCGGCCGCCGCAGCTCTCCGGCGGCATGCAGCAGCGCGTCGCCATCGCCCGCGCGCTGGCCGAGAGCCCGACGCTGCTGTTGATGGACGAGCCGTTCGGCGCCTTGGACGAGATGACCCGCGAGCACATGCAGAACGAGCTGGTCCGCATCGCCGGCGACACGCAGGCCGCGGTGGTGTTCGTGACCCACTCGATTCCCGAGGCGGTGTTCCTCTCCGACCGGGTCGTGGTGATGTCGCCGCGGCCGGGCCGGATCGCCGAGATCGTCCCGGTCAGCCTCGGCCCACGTACGGACGACACCCGAGAGGCGCCCTTGTTCTACGCGGCGATCACCCAGGTGCGCGAGGCGCTGCGGGGTCGGCCGGTGCCCGAGACGGTCGAGGTCGGCGTCAGCATCGAGCAGGCCGACCGCGAGCGCGCGCAGGGAGCGCTATGAATCCCAGCCTGCGTCGCGTGGGCGGAACGCTGCTGCCGCCGCTGCTGTTCGGTGTGCTGTTCCTGGCGGGGTGGCAGGGCTTCGTGCGGGCGGCCGACGTCCGAAGCTACGTGTTGCCGGCGCCGAGCGACATCTGGTCCGCGGCGGTCGACGCGCATACCCGGATCATCGCCGCGGCCCAGACTAGCGGGCTGAACGCGCTCGTCGGATTGGTGGCGGGCGTGGTCGGCGGCGTGCTGCTGGCCGCGATCGCTACGCGACTGCCGGTGTTGGGCGGCGCGATCACACCGCTCGTCGCCGCGCTCGCTGCGATGCCCATCGTCGCGCTCGCCCCGCTGCTCAACAACATGTACTCGCCGCTGTCGTCGCTGCCCCGCCGCGAAGTCGTCGCGATCAGCGCCTTCGTCCCCGTCTTCATCAACGTGCTGCGCGGGCTCTCTCGAATTACCCCAGTCCATCGCGAACTGATGGCTAGCTACGCCGCGTCGGGAACCGCGGTGCTGCGCACGATCCGCGTCCCCAGCGCGCTGCCCTACTTCTTCACCGGTCTGCGGGTCGCGTCCTCGCTCGCCGTCATCGCCGCCGTCGTCAGCGAGTACTTCGGTGGATTGCAGAACGGGCTCGGGTCCCGGATCACGTCGTCGGTCGGTGCGACGGACTATCCAGCGGCCTGGGCATCGGTGCTCGGAGCGGTCCTTCTCGGCCTGCTCTTCTACGTCGGGGCGCTCCTGCTCGAGCGCCTCGTGCTGGGCCGACGGGCGGCGCCCGTGACCTGAGCCACCAGCCACGCACGTCGGCAGCGCTGCCGAGACCGGACGGACGTAACGAAAATCCAGGAGGGGTATCGATGTCGAGGTCAAGTCGAAGAGTGCTCGCCGGCGCCGCCGCAGTGGTCGCCGTCGCCGGGCTCACCGCGTGCAGCACCAGCGGCAGCAAGGGCGGTGGCTCCGGTTCGCCCGCGCCCGGCGGCAGCACGGCCACGGGCAAGAAGACCGACGTCACCCTGCAGCTGCAGTGGGTGACGCAGGCGCAGTTCGCCGGTTACATCGCGGCGCTCGCGAAGGGGTTCTACAGCCAGCAAGGGCTGAACGTGAAGATCGTCCCGGCCGGTACCGACACGGTTCCGCAGACGACCGTCGACGACGGCGGATCCGCCGACTTCGCCGTGGCCTGGGTGCCCAAGGCCCTGCAGTCGCGCGAGAAGGGCGCGAACATCACCGATGTCGGACAGGTGTTCCAGCGCTCGGGCACCCTGCAGATCTCGATGAAGAGCAAGAACATCACCTCGCCGGCACAGCTCAAGGGCAAGACCGTCGGGGACTGGGGCTTCGGCAACGAGTACGAGCTGTTCGCGGGCATGACGAAGGCGGGGCTTGATCCCGGCAAGGACGTCAAGATCGTCCAGCAGCAGTTCGACATGAACGCGTTTCTCGCCGGCGATATCGACGCCGCCCAGGCGATGATCTACAACGAGTACGCGCAGGTGCTCGAGGCGAAGAACCCGAAGACCGGCAAGCTCTACCAGCCCGCAGATCTCAACGCGATCAACTGGAACGATCAGGGCACGGCGATGCTGCAGGACGCGCTGTGGGCCAACACCACCAAGCTCCAGGACCCCGCCTTCCAGGCCACGACCGTCAAGTTCCTCACCGCGAGCTACCAGGGCTGGATCTACTGCGCTTCGCACGCCACCGAATGTCGCGACGACGTGGTGAAGGCGGGCTCCAAGCTCGGCGCGAGCCACCAGCTGTGGCAGACGAATGAGGTCAACAAGCTGATCTGGCCGTCTCCGCAGGGCATCGGCATGGTCGACAAGGCCGCCTGGGACCGCACCGTGCAGGTGGCACTGAAGACCAAGAACGCCGACGGGGCCACGGTCTTGAAGGCGGCTCCGACCGGCGAGGCCTACACCAACGCGTACACCGAGAAGGCGCTGGCCAACCTGAAGAAGATGGGGCTCGACACCATGGGAACCACCTTCCAGCCGATCACCGTCACGCTCAACCCGGGCGGCAGCTGATCAACCCGCGCGGCGGCCGGGAGCGGTCGACGCTCCCGGCCGCCGCCACACGATCAGGCGGCCTGCTCTTCCAGCTCGGGAGCGATCGGCTCGGGCTCCGCTTGGGCGAGGCGGCGCGGCATCAGCGTGACCACCGCCACCATCAGCACCGCGAGCACGGCGACCGCGATGAACACGTGGTGGATCGCGCCGCTCAGGCGCGCGGCGTCGGTGTGCGCGGCCTGGACCGCCGACGACGCCGACCCCAGCGCCCCGTTCGCAACCGCGCCGAAGATCGCCACCCCCAGCGCGCTGCCCAGTGACCGGCTGAACAGGTTCGTCCCCGTCACCACGCCGCGCTCATTCCAGCCGACACTGGACTGCGCCGCGATGAGCGTGGGCGCCGCCACCAGACCCATGCCCAGCCCGATGACGAAGCAGGTGCCGCCGACCTGCACCACGGGCGAACTCCCGTTGAGCAGGAGCAGGAGTCCGGAACCGACAATCACTAACGCGCCGCCGATCAGCGCACACCCCCGCACGCCGATGCGCAGGTACACCCGACCGGCCTGCGACGCCGAGAGCGGCCAGCCCATCGTCAACGTGGCCAGCGCGAAGCCGGCCACCAGAGGACCCGTGCCCAGCACGTCCTGGACGAAGGTCGGGATGTAGGAACTCAGCCCGAGCAGGATCCCGCCGACGCCGAAGGACACCAGGCTGCTCGTGATCAGCAATCGGCGCCGGAACACCCACAGCGGCATGATCGGTTCGCTCGCGCGGCTTTCGACGAAGACGAATGCGGCAACGAGGACGGCGCCCACCACGAGAATCAACACGCCAGGCGGCGAGATCCAGGCCCAGGCCTGACCGCCCTCGAGCACGCCGAGGATCAGCAGGGTCAGCCCGGTCGTGAGCAGACCGGCGCCGAGGTAGTCGATGCGAGGGCGCGACCGGGCGACGTCCTCCTGGAAGCGACGGTTGATCATCCACGCGGCGAGCAGGCAGATCGGGATGTTG
>DATAQD010000090.1:0-2529 GCA_036264855.1 Jatrophihabitans sp.
TTCTCGTTCCGGTACACGCCGGGCCGCGCCGACGGTCGCGGATCGTTCGCGCCCGGAGCAGAGACCGACGTGTCCGTGCCGGCCATCAACTACCCGGGCGGATACCACGCCGTCGTCAGCGGCGGCCAGATCGTCTCGAGCGCCAACGCTCCGGTCCTGCGGGTGCGGGCGGCACGAGGCGCCACCTCGATCTCCGTCACGGTCGCGCCGCCCACCGCCTCGGTCGCTGGCAACTCCACTTGTCCCGCCGACGCAACGTCGGCTGCCGGAGTGGCGGGAGTGTCGGCTGCGCCGAGCGCGAGCGGGCCGTCGCGGGTGACCGGCTGTTCGGGAGGGACCGGCGTCGCCGACGGCACCGTCACCGCGGCCGCCGACCCCGCGACCGGGAACGGCTATGTCGTCCAGGACGGCAAGGCGTCCAATCCGGGCCTGCTCGGAGGCTTCATCGGCGTCGACCGGCAGAACACGTTGACACTCGTCGGCTGCGCCCACGGCGACTACAAGCCCGGCGCGCCGGACGACTGGAACCAGTCGCCCGACGGTCCGAAGAACAACGCGATGGCATCGGTCGGGACGCCCACGTTCACGGCACCGGAGGGCCCGGTTGGTCCGACGAGCCCATGCAGCCCGCCGATCGTGCCGACGCCCGCGCAAGGAACATCGTGCGGGTCGCCGCGTGATCCGTCGCCGGCCGCCACCCTGCCCGGCAACGGCAGCCCGATGAACGCCTACTACGGCGGCTTCCCGAACGGCGACGCCGGCTTGGCCGGCGACTTCGGCGGCAACGCCGGCGCGAGTGGTGTCGCCCAGGCGACCTCGGACGGACGCAGCGGCGGAAACGTCACGGTCGGCGGCACGAGCAAGGGCGGCGGCGGGACCGTCGCCGTCGGCAACGATGGCAACGAGTCCAAGGACCGCTGGACGCCCGACGGCAGCCCGCTGGCGGTCTGTCAGGACTGAGCCAGCTCCGGCGCGCTGGTTGAGATCACCGTCCATCGCGCGCCGCGGAAGCGCGACCAGTTGAGCCAGGCGCGGACGGTGATCCACGCGAGCAGGCCGGCCCAGATCGTTGCGATGCCGAGACTGTGCCGGACGAGCACGGCACCGGCGAATGGCAGGAAGACCGCGAGGCCGCCGAGCGTCACCCACTTCACGTACGCGAAGTCGGCCCCACCCATCAGCACGCCGTCGAGGACGAAGGTGGGCGCGCCCGGAATCTGCATCACCCCGACGAAGAGCAACGCGATCTCCGCCTTGTCGATGACGTGGGGATCGCTGGTGAAGATGTGGGGGAGCAGGGGAGACGAGGCGACGACGGCGATGCAGAGCGCGGCTGCGGCCATGAAGCCGAGACGGAGCGCGCGCTGCGATGTGGTTCGAGCGCCGTCGATGTCGAGAGCGCCGAGCTGGGTGCCGACGATGGCTTGCACCGACAGACCAAGGGCGTCCATGACGAAGGAGAGGAAGATCAGCACCTGGTAAGCGATCTGGTGGGCGGCCAACGTGGTCGGCCCCGCACGGGCGGCGACCGATGTCGCCAGCACGAGCGCGGCGACCAGCGCGCTGACGCGGACCACGAGGTGACCACCCGTGCCCAGCAGGTAACGCATCTCTGTGACGAGCGGTCGCAGTCGCGCGCCGGCGCCGGAGACCAGACGCCCGATGATGCCGACGAACCAGGCGGCGGCGAGCAGCTGTGCGATCACCGTTCCCCAGGCGGAGCCGGCGATGCCCCAATGGAATACGTACACGAACAGCAGCTCGAGCCCGATGTTCAGGGCGTTGGCGACGAGGACGACGAGGAACGGTGTCTTGGTGTCAGAAAGGCCTCGCAGGTGGCCCTGGCCCACGACGGCGATGAGCACGGCCGGCATGCCGATTGCACTGATCCGCAGGTAGGTCACCGCCTGGTCGCGGATCGCACCTGTTCCACCGAGGGCGCTCGCCAGCGGGCGGGCGAAGACGGCGACGACCGCGGCTGCGAGGAAGCCGAGGCCGATCCCGAGCCAGAGCGCCTGCGTCGCCGACGCCGCCGCGCCACGCCGGTCGTTCCGGCCGGTGAGGAACGCGACCCGCGCCGTGGTTCCCCACTGCAGGAAGTTGCAGGCCCACAGCAGCGTGTTGAGGACGGTGCCCGCCAAGGCGAGTGCACCGAGCGAGACGGTGCCGAGGTGGCCGACGATCGCCGTGTCGGCCAGGACGTAGAGCGGTTCGACGGTCAGGCTCCCGAGCGCGGGGATGGCCAGCGCCAGGATGCGGCGGTCAACAGGGTCGAGCGGGCCCGGACGTCTCATCGTCTTCGATCAGAGGACGACGACGAGGATGGCGCCTGCGAGGGCCAGGACCCCGGTGACGACGGCCCAGAACCTCCGCGTGGCGGGCGAGAACCCGGACCCGAAACCGCCGCTGAACCGCGGCGTGTCTGCCGCGTGGTTGACCGTCCACCACGACAACAGGAACAAGATCGTGAAGGCGACCAGCAGCCCGCCCCGATCCGACGCGCTCACGCTCCCAATTTTTGCAGGTGTG
>DATAQD010000096.1:0-2626 GCA_036264855.1 Jatrophihabitans sp.
CCGGGTCGCGCCGGCCTCCCGCAGCATTTTGGCCGCCGGTGCCGCCTCGTCGGCGTAGACCTTGTCCGACGAGCAGAGGCAGACGACGAACGTCTCGGCCGCATCGAAGTCCTCGACCGAGCCGGTGACGCAGTCGATGCCGGCGGCCTGGAACAGGTTCGCGGCGAACCCGGTGCGGGCGGCGCTGGCGGCCGGGGAGCCGAGCGCGGCGAGGAAGACCTTCGGTCGCTCGTCGGCGGCGTCGCTGCGGTCGCGCAGCGACTCGAAGTCCTGGGCGTAGCGGATGCGCGGGAGCAGCCCTGCGGTGCCGGGATCCGGGAGCGGTTCCCGCTCGAGGGGCTCCTCGGCGATGTGCGCGAACTCGCTGACGCCGGTTATCGGGGCACGGCGGTGGGCGATGTCGTCGGCGCGCTTCTCGCGGATGGGCGCGATCAGCCGGTCGAGCACGCCGTCATCCAATGCTTTGAGAGCACCGCCGGCGCGTTCGACTGCGGTGAACACGGCCCAGGCCTTGGCTGCCACCTCGTCGGTGAGGGATTCGACGAACCACGACCCGCCGGCCGCGTCGACGACCCGCGCGAGGCTGGACTCGTCGTGCAGGACGGCCTGGGTGTTGCGGGCGATGCGTCGGGCGAAGTCGTCGGGCAGCCCGACCGCCGCGTCGAAGGGCAGCACGGTGATCGCGTCCGCCCCGCCAACCGTGGCGGCGAAGCAGCCGATCGTCGTGCGCAGCAGATTCACCCACGGGTCGCGCTGCGTCATCATCGCGGCCGAGGTGACGGCGTGCTGGCACTGCCCCCGGCGGCCCGCTGAGGCACCGCACAATTCGGCGACGCGATCCCAGATGCGGCGGGCGGCCCGCAGTTTGGCGATGGACGGGAACTGCTCGGCGGTGACGGCCCAGCGGAACTCGAGCGCGTCGAGGGCGTCGTCCACGGAGACGCCGGCGTCAGTGAGCGCACGCAGGTAGGCGACGCCGACGGCGGTGGCAATGCCGAGTTCCTGGCTGTCCGACGCGCCGGCCTCGTGATAGACGGTGCCGTCGACGGTGGCGATGCGCAGCCCCGGGAACGCCGAGCTCTGCTCACTCAGGCGCAGCAGCAGGCCGAGGTCGGCGTCGGCGCCCGTACGGGCCCGCGCACCGATCGGATCGGCGCCCAGCGTGCCGCGCAGTTCGGCCGGCCCGACGCCCCGGCGCTTAGCCAGGGTAAGCAGAGCGGCTGCCGCGGCGGCCGTCTCGACACCCGCGTCCAGGGCGATGGGGGCCAGGTCGAGGTGCACGCCCTCAAGCGCAGCGCCGAGGTCGGCGACCGCCAGCCCCGCCGCGCCGACCACCAGCCACAGCGAGGTGGCCCCGCGCTCAAGGTCGGTCAGCACGGCCCGATTGGTCCGCGCCGAATCCGGGTCGGCGTGCCGGGACCGGACGTCCCAGCCGGCGACGGTGGCTCCCGCCTCGGTGGCACCGCGCACGAAGGGCGGGTGCCCGGGCCGGCCATCGAAATCGAGGTCGTGAGCGTCGGCAGCGGTGTAGAGCGGCCGGATGCGAATACCGTCATAGGTCGTCGAGGACAGCGCGTCCTCGGGATCGGCGCCCTCGGGAAGGCCCGATTTCGCCAGTACCGCGGCGACGAGGGAACGCCAATCGTCACGCGTCGCCATCGGGAAGTCGGCGGCGAGCGCGAGCGACTCGGGCTCGGTCGGCATGACTTCAGATCGTAAGGGCCATCGGGGCCTCGAGGCCCCGCGAGGTGGCCGATCTCTCGGCCCGCACTGCTCACCCGTCGAGACCGAAAAGCCCGGCCAGGCCGGCGATCTGGACGGTGCGCAGCGCGGCCGGCGGGACCGACTCCGGCTGCAGCGCCTGCCCGGCGTCCTCGGCCCGGTTGCGCAGGTCGATCCAGCAGCGGAGGCCCGTCGAATCGAGGAACGTCAGGCCGTCGAGGTCGAGCACGAGCGTCGAAACCCGGGGGGTAGCAAGTTCCTCGAGGGCCGCCTGGCGCAGCTTCGGGACCGTCGCCAGGTCGGGTTCGCCACGGAGCGTAAGAACGGCGCGGCCGTGGTCACGCCTAGTTTCCAGGCTCAGCGAGCTCACTCCACTACTCTGGCCCGGGGGCTCGACCTGACGAACAGGAGCACTTTCGTGGCGCGGGTGACGCAGCGCGAGTTCGCGGGTGATGCCGCCTCGCCCGCGGCCGCGCGCAGCTTCGCGAAAGCCGCCCTGTCCGACCTGCTCCAGCAATCGGTTCCGCCGATGCTGTGCGACGACCTCGAGTTGATCGTGAGCGAGCTGGTCACCAACGCCGTACGGGCCGGCAGCCCCACCGTCGTCGTTTCCGTCGGGACGCAGGAGGGTCGGATCGTCGTCCGCGTGAGCGACGAAGCCGCGGGCTGGCCCGAGCAGCACGAGGCCACGATTCACGACATCGGCGGACGCGGGCTGCCGCTGGTCAGCGCCTTGAGCGAGACCTGGGGCGTGCGGATGGCCGATACCGGCAAGGTCGTGTGGGCGGAGTTGAAGATCCCGGCCTGAGGACCACGCCCGGGGGCAGTCTGGGGGAATCCCCAGCCGATCCACAGCGGCGAACTGAAACCCGCGCCGCACCCGGGGCGTCCTATCCATATGCAG
>DATAQD010000187.1:0-19642 GCA_036264855.1 Jatrophihabitans sp.
CGGTCTCTTCCTCGACGTCGACCAGTTCCGGCATCGACGACCACACCCCCGTGCCACCGAGAGCTTCGTGCACCTTCTGCGAGCTGCCGGGCAGGAAAGGCGTGATCAGCGTCTTGACGTCGTCGACCACCTGCAGCGCGGTGTGCAGGACGGAGGCCATCCGGTCCGGATCGGTGTTCTTCAGCTTCCACGGCTCCATGTCGGACAGGTACTTGTTCGCCGCGGACACCACGGTCATCGCCTCGGCAATTGCCGCCTTCTGCCGCGACTTGGCCAGCAGCGCGCCGACCGAGGCGAATGCCGACTTCGACGTCGCCAGCATTGTCTGGTCGGCGTCGGTGAGGTTTCCGGCGGCCGGGATCGAGCCCAGGTTCTTCGCCGTCATCGAGATCGTCCGGTTGACCAGGTTGCCCCAGCCAGCCACCAGCTCGTCGTTGTTGCGGCGCACGAACTCCGACCAGGTGAAGTCGGTGTCCTGGTTCTCCGGCCCCGCGGTCGCCAGGTAGTAGCGCAGGGCGTCCGGGTCGTACCGCGACAGCATGTCCCCGACATAGATCACTACGTTGCGCGAGGACGAGAACTTCTTGCCCTCCATCGTGAGGAACTCACTCGACACGACCTCGTAGGGCAGGTTCAGCGCGCCGAGCCGGCCCGGCGTGCCGCCCTTGGCGCCAATGCCCGAGTAGCCCATCAGCATGGCCGGCCAGATCTCGGCGTGGAAGACGATGTTGTCCTTACCCATGAAGTAATAGGCCCGCGAGTCGGGGTCCTGCCACCAGGGTCGCCACGCGTCGGGGTCCCCCGTCCGCCGGGCCCACTCGATCGAGGCCGACAGATAACCGACGACGGCGTCGAACCACACGTAGATCGACTTGTCGGGGCGGTCCCGCCACCCGTCCAACGGCACCGGGATGCCCCACTCGAGGTCGCGGGTGTACGAGCGCGGCTTGAGGTCGTCGAGCAGGTTCAGGCTGAACTTCTGGACGTTCGTTCGCCAGTGGTCCTGCTTCTTCAGCCATTCCCCGAGCACCTCGGCGAACGCGGGGAGGTCCAGCATCATCTGCTCGATCTCGACGAACCTCGGCGTCTCCCCGTTGATGCGGCTGCGCGGGTTGATCAGGTCGATCGGGTCGAGCTGGTTGCCGCAGTTGTCGCACTGGTCGCCGCGCGCGCTCGGGTAGCCGCAGATCGGGCAGGTGCCCTCGATGTAGCGGTCGGGCAGCGTGCGGCCCGTCGACGGGCTGATCGCGCCGAGCTGGGTCTGCGGGAAGACATAGCCGTTGGCCAGCAGACCCAGGAAGAGCTCTTGGGCGATCGCGTAGTGGTTCTTGGTCGTCGTCCGGGTGAACAGGTCGTAGGACAGCCCCAGCTTCTGCAGGTCCTTGGCGATGATCAGCGCGTTGTGGTCGGCGAGTTCGCGCGGAGTCACGCCCTCCTTGTCGGCCTGCACCTGGATGGGTGTGCCGTGCTCGTCGGTGCCGCTGACCATCAGCACCTTCTGGCCCGCCATCCGCTGGTAGCGGCTGAACACGTCGGACGGGACGCCGAAACCGGCGACGTGCCCGATGTGCCGCGGGCCATTGGCATAGGGCCACGCGACGGCGGTCAGTACGTGCTCGTTGCTCACGCGCTAAGCCTAGTGACGCGATGCAGTGCGAATGGCCAGGCGCCGGGCGGCTCCGGTCGACGCTGCACACGCCGCGACCGGCGAGCTTCGGCGGCACGACGCCGGCCGCGAAGGTGCGCACCGCCGTACCGACCCGACTCTCGTGCCTGCGTAACCCGCGCCGGGGCCTTCACGAAGCTTTCGGTGCGCGGGCGGCGGAGCGCGACTACCCCTCGACGGCGGACGCGACCTGACGGTCGCGAACCAGCTCGGCCGAGCTCGCCCCGAGGACCCGCAGGATCGGGTCGCGCCAGTCGCCAAAGCGCCGCGCAACGTCGACGTGCTCGTCGCGGGCCGTTCACCCTCGGGCCGATTCGCCGTGACCGAACCAGTACGCCCGGCCATCCGCGCAGCGGGATCAGGCCGAACTCCGACCCGCGTCCCCAGGTCTCGCCGGCGTCGGGCAGCCCGATCGCCCGCACGAGGAAAGCGCAGCCGCGAGCGATCTTGGTCAGGCCTTGGCCGACACCAGAATCGGGTCCCGCAAGTCGAAGTAGGAGACGTCGCCCATCAACCGCATGCCCTCTTCCATCTCGGCGCGCAGCTCCTCCGGGATCTCCAGCTTCTCGCCCGCCCGCGCGGCCTCCTCCGAGCTGAAGTAGAACGCGTCGACGTAGCGGCCGTCGCCCGCGTCCATCATCAAACCGCCGAGGATCTCCGGCCGGGCCTTGTGCAGGTCACCGGGATGGCTGCTCATGACCTCGTGCATGCGGGCGACGTCGTCGCTGTGGCCCTCCATGATCTGGACGAAATGCGCGTCGTCGGACCCACCGGCCAGCCAGGTCCGCACCTCGTCGCAGTCCATGAAGGTGACCTCGCCCTCGAAGCACTTCTCCATCTCGGCCCACCAAGCGCCTTGTTCTGGCCGACCGGCGTTGGCCTGCGCCGCCTGCGCGGACTCGAAGCGGGCCAGCGCGACGAACGTGCCGTCCTGGGTGAAGCCGGCCGTGGTGCCGAGGTAGCCGACGGCGTCGGGCATCAGCTCCTGCGTCCAACGGTCCAAGTTCCGGCGCAGAGCGGCTTGGTCCTTGACCTTGCCCTGGATGACCTGAATGAACATGAGTCCTCCCCCGAGGAGACGGCCGATGCGAGAATGCTTCTCCCGGTCCGAGCGGGGCGCAAGGGACGAGGTCTGTCAATTCCCTTTCGCGGCGACGACCGCGTCGAAGACCGCGCGTTTCGGCAGGCCGCGCCGGCGCGCGACGTCGGCGATGGCGTCCTTGCGGACCTGCCCGGCATCCACGCGCGCCGCGACCTCGGCGGCGAGCTCGGTCGGGTTGGCGTCCTCGGACGGGGCCGGCGCCCCCGCGACCACGAGCGTGATCTCGCCCCGGACGTCGCCGCGCGCCCAACCGGCGAGCTCGCCGAGGCCGCCGCGGCGGACCTCTTCATAGGTCTTCGTCAACTCCCGGCACACCGCGGCCGGTCGGTCGACGCCCAGGATCGAGGCCATCACGGCCAGGGTCTCGGCGAGCCGGTGCGGCGCTTCGAAGAAGACGATGGTGCGCGGTTCGCCGGCGAGCGCCGCGAGGGCGCGGCGGCGGTCCCCCGCCTTGCGGGGCAGGAAGCCCTCGAAGCAGAACCGGTCGACGGGCAGGCCCGACACCGCGAGCGCCGTCGTCACCGCCGACGGACCGGGAAGCGACGTGACGACCAGGCCGGCCTCGGCCGCGGCGGCCACGAGCCGGTAACCGGGGTCGGAGACCGACGGCATGCCGGCGTCGGTGACGACCAGGACGTCCTGCCCGGCCCGCAGGAGCTCGATCAGCTGCGGCACTCGGCCCGACTCGTTGGCGTCGAAGAAGGACAGGATCCGCCCGACCGGGGTCACGTCCAGGTCGGCGCACAACCGGTGCAGCCGACGGGTGTCCTCCGCGGCGATGACCGGAGCCGTCGCCAATGCCTCGCGCAGCCGCGCCGATGCGTCCCCGGCCCGCCCGAGCGGAGTACCCGCCAGGATCACCCGTCCCTGCGCGCCGTCCACGCGTGCACCCTACGGTCGCGCCCTACTATCAACGGCGTGACGGCGACCCTGGAGGCCACGGACGAGTCCGCGGGTCCCGGCCCCGAGGAAGAGCGCGACGCCGCCGCGTCTCCCTATGTGCCGCCCCGTCCCGTGCCCGCCGCGCTGGCGCCGTGGAAGGACCCGCATCCCCGGATCGGTTGGCTGCTCACCCTGGTGATCGTCGGGCTGGCCGGGCTCACCCGCTTCTGGGCGCTCGGGTTTCCGCCCACCAAGAACTTCGACGAGGTCTATTACGCGACCGAGGCGCAGGAGCTACTGCGCTACGGCTACGAGGACAACCGCGGCTACATGTTCATCGTCCACCCGCCGCTGGGCAAATGGCTGATCGGCGCGTCCGAGTGGTACCAGGGCCTCGTCACCCATCAGGGCTCGGCCGGCTATCTGACGAACTCGCTCGGCTGGCGCATCATGCCGGCGATCTTCGGCTGCCTCGGCGTGATCATGATGATGCGCATCGTCCGGCGCATGATGCGCTCGAACCTGTTCGGATTCATCGCCGGCCTGCTGATGGTGTGCGAGGGCCTGTCGCTGGTCCTGGCCCGCACCGCGATCCTCGACATCTTCCTGCAGACGTTCGTCATCGCCGGCTTCGGCGCCCTCGTGATCGACCGGGACAAGATGCGGACGCGGCTCGCGGGACTCATCTCGAGCGGCGTCGACCTGACCGGAGGCGTCC
Organism: Jatrophihabitans sp.; assembly: GCA_036264855.1. GTDB lineage: Bacteria > Actinomycetota > Actinomycetes > Mycobacteriales > Jatrophihabitantaceae > Jatrophihabitans. The sequence goes on from DATAQD010000187.1 coordinate 4,369, forward strand.
CCACGCTCGGTCCGCGGCCGTGGCGACTCGTCGCCGGGGTGATGCTGGGCCTGGCCTGCGCGGTCAAGTGGACGGCGCTGTCCTTCTTCGTGCTGTTCGTCATCCTGTCCCTGGTCTGGGACCGCGCCGCGTTCAAGTCGGCCGGCGTGCGGCGCCCGGGACGCTCCTGGTGGCGGCGCGCCGTGCTGCCCGGCGTCGGCTCGCTGATCATCACGCCGATCGCCACCTACCTGCTCTGCTACCTCGGCTGGTTCGCCGGCGAGAACGGCTTCAACCGCTACTGGGCCGACAGCCACAGCACGTCGGCCCGGCTGGACATCTTCGGTCTGCGCATCCCGTTCGACTGGGGGTGGGTGCCCGGCCCGATCCGCTCGCTGGGGTGGAGCACCCTCGATGCGTACCGCTTCCACGAGAGCCTGGACAGCGGGCACGCGTACCAATCCAGTCCGTGGAGCTGGCTGGTGCTGGGTCGGCCCGTCGACTTCTACTACAACGGGGACGGGACCAAATGCGGGGCCTCGGCGTGCGCGCGCGAGGTCCTCCTGATCGGCACTCCGCTGATGTGGTGGGCGTTCGCGCCGATGCTCCTGTGGCTGGCCTGGCACTGGATCACGACCCGCGACTGGCGCGCGGGAGCGGTGTGGGTCGCCTTCCTCGCCGGCTGGGCCGTGTGGTTCCAAGACCTGAAGCGGACCATGTTCCTGTTCTACATGGCGCCGCTGGTTCCGTTCCTGATCATCGGTGTGACGCTCGCGCTGGGCACCATGCTCGGTCCGGCGCTCGCGCGAAAACGGATCAAGAACGACCCGCGGCCGATGACCGACGCCGACTACCATGCCCTGCGACGCCGGTACTGGGGCATCGCCGGAGTAGCGACGTACCTGGCGCTGGTGGTGGCAGACTTCGCCTGGATGTGGCCCATCTTCACAGGCGGGTTGATGTCCTACAGCGACTGGCAGGCGCATATGTGGCTGCCCTCCTGGGTATGACCGCGAGGAGAGCACCCTGCCCTAGGAGGACCTTGTCATGAGCCTTTCCGCGAAGCTGCGTCGCGCCCCGATGCGTGCGGTCACCGGCGCGTTCATCCTGAACAGCGGGGTCAGTAAGTTCAGCGCGGATGACGAGACCGCCAAGCTCCATCACGACCTCGCCAGCGGCACCTACGGGTTCGTCGGCAAGGTCGATCCCAAGGTGTTCACCAAGGGCCTCGGCGCCGCCGAGATCGCGGTCGGCGGACTCGTGCTGGCTCCGGTCGTGTCGCCGGTCGTGGCCGGCCTCGGCCTGATCGCCTTCTCCGGCGCGGTCCTCAACATGTACTGGAACACGCCCGGCATGCACGCGGACGGCGATCCGCGGCCGACCCCCCAGGGCTCCGGCGTGGCCAAGGACGTCTGGTTGCTGGGCATGGGCGTCGGGCTGGTGGCCGACGGGCTGCTCGAGCCGGCGCACGACAAGAAGGTCGAGATCGGGGCCGCGGTCCAGCAGAAGCGGGTCGACAAGGGTCGGCGCGCCCGCGCGGCCGCCAAGAAGGGCCAGCGTTCGAACCGGGACGCGCTCAAGCAGGCCCGGGGGGCCGCCCGCGATGCTCAGCTCGCAGCCACGAAGCGGGCCCAGAAGGCGGCGACGAGGGCCCAGAAGCGCGCCGTGAAGGCCTCGGACCAGGCGGCCAAGCGCCTCGCCGAGGTCCGCGCCGGGTACGGGCCGGTCGTCGTCGAGCGGGCCAAGGCCGCCCGCGAGGCGGCCCGGGCCGCGGCCGACGAGTATGGCCCCGTCGTGGCCGAGAAGGCGATGGCCGCCCGGGACGCGGCTCGCGCCGCCGCCGAGGAGTACGGGCCGGTCGTCGCGGAGCGGGCCAAGGCCGCCCGCGACGCGGCCCGCGACCTGGCCGACGAGTACGCGCCCGTGGTCGCGGAGAAGGCCAAGGCGGCCCGTGAGTCCGCCCGCGAACTGGCCGACGAGTACGGCCCCGTCGTGGCCGAGAAGGCCAAGGTTGCCCGCGAGTCCGCCCGGCACGCGGCCGCGCGGGCCCACCAGGCCGTCAGCTGAGCCGATCGGCGACGTACGGGTTCGCTCGCCTGGAGGTCGTCCGGCACGACCTCGAGCCCGCCCTTCGACGCCCGGTCCGGGTGCCCGATCAGCACCTCCCGCGCCGCGCGTCCCCGGGTGGCTGCAGTCGAGCGCGGGCCGGAACGCTCGGACGCCGATGGGGGTCGGAGTTTCAGCGCCCCCGCTTCCACTCCGGCTTGCGCTTGCCGAGAAAGGCGTGCATGCCCTCCGCCGCATCCTCGAGCTGGCTGGCCGCCGCCATGACCTCCACCGCGTACGCGTACGCCTTGGGCTGGTCGAGATCGACCTGGGCGTAGAACGCCCGCTTGCCCAGTCCCTTGCTCTCGGCGCTGCCGCGCGTGACCCGCTCGAGCAGGTCTTGAACCGCGGTGTCGAGCTGCTCGTCCGCAACGACGCGATTCACCAGTCCCCAGTCGGCCGCCGTGCGCGCGTCGACGACATCGCCGGACAGCGCCATCTCCATCGCTCGTTTCCGGCTGATGGCGCGGGCGACCGCAACGGCCGGTGTGTGGCAGAACCAGCCCCCTTTGCCGCCGGGCAGGCAGAAGCCGGCCGACTCGGCGGCGATGGCAAGGTCGCAGCTGGCGACGAGCTGGCAGCCGGCGGCCGTGGCCAGGGCGTGGACGCGGGCCACGACCGGCTGCGGGATCTCTTGCAGCAGTTCCATGAGCCTGGTGCATGTCAGGAGCAGCGAGCGCACCGCAGCGTGGTCGTGGTCAGCGACGTCGGCGAAGTCGTGGCCCGCGGAGAACACGGGGCCGTTGGCCGCGAGGATCACACCGAGCGAATCGCTGTCCCCGATCTCGGTGAATGCGGTCAGCAGCTCGTGCAGCGTCTCGCCGGAGAGCGCGTTGCGCTTGCCCGGGTTGTCCAGCGTGACCGTGGTGAAGGCGCCGCTGGGTTCGACGGCGATGTTCAGGTATTCGGCCATGGGCTCAGTCTCCCCCCGGTGCGGCGCCCCGGCAGCGTCATTTGGCCGGCTCATCGAGCATTCTGCTGCCGGTCCCGGCCGAGCGGCACCTCCGTCCGGATGGGCCGCCCCTTCGATCGGGACTGGCATCCGCGCGATGATCTCGGTGTAATCGGGGGGACGAGCGTTCGACCCGGGGAGGCGCCGTGTTCTACCCACTCACCGTGCAGGACTTCCTTGACCGCGCCGTGCACGTGTACCCCGACCGGGTCGCGGTGGTCGACGAGCCCGATCAGCCGGCGCCGAGCCTCGGCGAGCTCACCTACCGGCAACTGGGCGAGAACGCGAAGGCGCAGGCGGCCAAGCTCGACCAGCTCGGCGTGCCGAGTGGTGGCCGGGTCGCGTTCATCTCACAGAACTCCGCGCGGCTGCTGACGTCGTTCTTCGGGGTGGCCGGGTACGGACGGATCCTGGTGCCCATCAACTTCCGGCTGAGCCAGCCGGAGATCAGCTACATCGTCGAGCACTCAGGCGCGGACGTCGTGTACTGCGACCCCGAGCAGAAGGACGTGCTCGACGCCCTCGACGTCAAGCACAAGTTCGTGCTGGGCGAGGACGACAACCTGTACCGGCACGAGACCGAGCCGAACGCCTGGGACAAGCCCGACGAGGCGGCGACCGCGACGATCAACTACACGTCGGGCACCACCGCCCGTCCGAAGGGCGTGCAGCTGACCCATCGCAACAACTGGCTCAACGCCACCGTCTTCGGACTGCACACGACCATCAGTGACCGCGACGTCTATCTGCACACGCTTCCGATGTTCCACGCCAACGGCTGGGGCATGCCGTTCGCAATCACCGGGGTCGGCGGCAAGCATGTCGTGCTGCGCAAGGTCGACGGAGCCGAGATACTGCGCCGGGTCGACCGGCAGGGCGTCACCCTGATGTGCGCCGCGCCAGCCGTGATCGCAGCGGCGCTGGACGCGGCCGCGAGCTGGCCGGGCGAGGTCCCCGGACGGGGGCGCGTCCGCATCGTCGCCGCCGGCGCGCCGCCGCCGACCCGCACGATCGAGCGGGTGCTGGACGAGCTGGGCTGGGAGTTCATCCAGATCTACGGACTCACCGAGACCTCGCCACTCGTCACGATCAACCGTCAGCGCGCCGAGTGGGACGACCTGTCCTCCCCCGAGCGAGCCCGCAAACTCGGTCGGGCGGGCGCGCCCGCACTCGGCGTCCGAATCGCCGTCGATTCCGAGGGCGAGGTGCTGACCCAGTCCAACCACAACCTCGACGGGTACTGGGAACAGCCCGATGCCACCGCCGAGGCGCAGCGTGACGATTGGTTCCACACCGGAGACGGCGGCACGATCGACGACGACGGCTATCTCGTGATCTCCGACCGCAAGAAGGACGTGATCATCTCCGGGGGCGAGAACGTGTCGTCGATCGAGGTGGAGGACGCGCTGATGTCGCACGAGGCGGTCAAGGAGGTCGCGGTCATCGGCATCCCCGACGAGAAATGGGGCGAGCTGGTGACGGCGCTGGTGGTGACCGACGGGTCGGCCGTGACGCCCGAAGATCTCATCACGCACTGCCGCGCGAAGCTGGCCGGCTACAAGTGTCCCAAGCGCGTCGACTTCGTCGCCGAGCTGCCCCGCACCGCCACCGGCAAGCTGCAGAAATTCAAGCTGCGAGAGCCCTTCTGGCAGGGCTACGAGCGCCGCGTCAACTGACGTTCGGCCCCGGCCGGCGAGCGTGGCTGCGAGGCGTGGGTAGCCGCGTCGATCACGAGCGCGGTGCCCAGGACGCTCGCGGTGGTCAGCGTGATCGCCCCGACCGTGTCGGTGGCGTAGTGATAGAAACCCCGGACCAACCCGAGCGCGGCGACGACCGTCCACAACGCGAGGACGACCCAGCCGGTGATCCGCCAGCTCTTGGGCAGCGGCGACCGATGCAGCACCAGCGCAAGGACCAGCGCCGCGGCCATGACGCCGGTCTCGTGCCCGCTCGGAAACGCGGTCCCGAAGCCCGGATAGGGATCATTCTGCAGAATGGACTTCCCGATCGTCCGATGCACCAAGGGTTTCAGAACGAGTTCAGTGAGGCCCAGGGCGACAAGCGGCCCGATCAGCGCCAGGGCGACCACGGTCCAGAGCCGCACGAGCGCCGCGAAGATCACCACGGCCGCGAGCAGCGTGAACGTCAGCATCGGTTCGGAGATCCCGAGGAGCGGTTGGCTGCCGGTCTGGCCGATGTGGTTGTAGAGGACGCGCAGCATCCAGTTGTCGAAGGCAGTGGTGGTGCTGTCGTGCAGCCACACCGAAAGCGCCGCCGTGGCAACCGTCGACAACACGATGGCGACCAGCGCGGGCCGCCGCAGCGAAGGAGCTACAAGGGGACGCGGCCGCACCCCGAGATGATCCCAGAGCCGGCTGTGCGCCGGGTCAGTGCACCGGTTCGAGAGGACCGGTCGGCGTTCCTCCCCCGCTCGGGGTGATCCGCGACCCGCGCGCTGATCAGCCGTAGCTGCCCGTCCGCCGGCGGCGGCGTAGGCGACCTTGACGACGTGCTCGATGCCGTCGAGCGTGTTCGCGGCTGCCAGCTTTCAACAGGTGGACCGCGCCTCGGCGGGGTCGGACGTCATCGGGTAGCGATCGGCGTCGACGGGGTTGCGGCGCGTCGGTCGGCTGGGCTGCTGACCCGGCCTCGCTTCCCGGCGGCGGCCACGGCTGGCCCCCGCCCAGCCAGGCCATGGCCGCGACCGCGCCGAGAAGGGTGGCGCTGTACCGGTTCGACGTCATGATGCCTGCGCCTCGGCGGCGGACCCGGCCGAGCCTTCGTGCACGATCTCGAACAGCGCCGGGGTCGTGGTGAACTCCGCCCAGCCCGGGTCGGACACGCGCTCGCGGAAGCCGTCGTCGTGCGCGTCCGCCCACGCCTGGTCGGACTCCCACTCGACATAGTTGACGTAGCGGAAGGCCGCGTCGTCCGATAGCGCCCGGTGCAGGCGGTGGTTGCGGTAGCCGGGCTGGGCCGCCATGTAGACGTTGACTCGCGTCCACAGCTGCATGAACCGCTCGTCGCGGCCGACCGGAACCGTGAACAGGTTGATGAACCGAACCGACATTTGCGCTCTCCCTGAGGTCTTGATTGCACTCGTGTGCAATGACTGCACACCGTTATACTTTCCCCATGACAGCTCGTCAAGACGAAATTTCGCCGGGTTCCTCCGGGCGGACGGCGCAGCGGCGCCGGACCCGGGAGGCGATCCTCGCGGCGACCAAGCGGCTGCTCGCTGACGGTCATACCCCCTCGATCGACGAGATCGCGGTCGACGCCGACGTCTCCCGCCGGACGATCTACATGTACTTCCCCACCCTCGACCAGCTTCTGGTGGACGCGACGTCCGGTCTGCTGAGCGAACGCACCATCGAAGCGCTGCTCGGCTCTCCGGACTTCGAGACCGACCCCCTTGATCGCGTGGACGAGTTCGCGAAGTCCCTGCTGGGCATGGCGCCGCAGGCGCTGCCCCTCGCCCGGACGATCATGAGGCTGACGGTCGACACCGAGCTGCCCGCGGACGCAGCCCGCCGCGGCTACCGGCGCATCGAATGGCTCGGGCGGGTGCTCGAGCCGCTGCGTGGGCAGTTGCGCGACGAGCAGTTCGAGCGGCTCACTTCGGCACTCGCGGTCGTCCTCGGCTGGGAGGCCATGATCGTCCTGCAGGACACCCGAGGCCTCGACTCGGCCGACGAGGAAAGGGTCATCCGCTGGATGGCCCGCACCCTCGTCACGGCCATCCTCGACGAACCCGCCTCGTGACGCCGGCCGCGCGTCTGGGCCACCGCCGAGCGGGGGCGGGTCACGCGCCGGGGACGGCGGTGAGGTCGACGGCGTTCAGATGGGCGCGTTGCCCGTCGCGATCAAGGATGACGAGAATCTCGACTGGCCCGCCGTGCGCGGTGATGGCATGCGGCGCCATGGTGGAGAACTGGGCCGCCTGACCGGCTTCGACCAGGACGATGCGCTTGCCGATATGCAGTCGCGCCGTGCCGGACAGGACCGTGAACCAGTCCCGGCCCGGGTGCACGCCGAGCTCGCCTCGAGGTGCCCGCGCTGTGATCCGCAGCTTGGCGACGGTCATGCCGTGCGGGCCATAGTCCCCGGACAGCAACCAGGTGGTGACTCCATGGGCCCGGTCCCGCCGCGGCCGGATGACCACGTCATCGTCGTCGACGGACTCCACGAGCTGATCGAGGGTCGAACCCAGGGCCCGCGCGATCGGGACGAGCTGGTCGAGAGAGATGCGACGGTGCCCGGTCTCGATCCGACTCAGGGTGGAGGCGCTCAAGTGGCAGCGGGCGGCCAGCGCGTCCAACGACCAGCCCCGGGCCAGGCGGAGCCCTCGAAGGCGCGCCCGAATCACACCGTCGAGATCAGGATCTTGCGTTATCGGCAAGATTATATGCGCTTCTCGCATGGACCTTCTAGCCTGAGGTCATGCCTGATCACCACCGGGACCACCGCATCGCCGCCGGCGCCGACGATGCGGCCCTGGCCGAATTGTTGGACCTGGACGGCGAGGTGCTGCACTCGTACTGGACGGATGCCCTGAGCTCGCTCCATCCGGCCGCCACCGGGGCCGGGCGCATCCTCGACCTGGGCGCGGGAACGGGTGTCGCAACGATTGCGCTGGCCCAGCGCTTCGACGGCGCCGAGGTCATCGCCGTGGACGCCTCGGAGGAGATGTTGAGGCGTGTCCGGGTCAAGGCCCTGGAACTGGGCCTCGCCGACCGAGTCCGAACCGTCCAGGCCGATCTGGACCTCGACTGGCCCGCCCTCGGCCCCATCGACGTCACGTGGGCCTCGATGTCGCTGCACCACCTGGCCGACCCCGACCGAGTGCTCCGCGACGTGTTCGCCGCGACCCGAGCGGGCGGGCTGGCGGCCGTCGCCGAGCTGAGCGAACCACTGAGCTTCCTGCCGCACGATGTCGGGGTCGGGCGGCCCGGTCTCGAAGCGCGCTGCCTGGACGCCCTCAACCAGGCCCAGGCCCACGCCCTCCCGGAACTCGGATCGGCGTGGTCGCCGCGACTCGAGGCCGCCGGCTTCACGGTGGTCAGCGAGCAAGCGTTGACCATCGAGCTGAAGCCGCGCCGTTCGCCCGGCGCCGTCCGCTACGCACAACTCTGGCTTCGCCGCCTGCGATCGGGCCTCACGCACCAACTGGCTGACGATGACCTGGAGGCGCTCTCCACACTCGTCGACGGCGACGGACCCGAGTCTCTGGTGCAACGCGACGACCTGCACATCCGCGGGACCCGTATCGTCACGCTAGCCCGGCGGCCATGAGGCGCACCGGCGGAAGGACGACGCCCGCACGGGCGCGGGTCCCGGGGGTGTGATGTCTCGCAGGCTCGTAGCGGCCGCGCTGGCGGCGGGCGCGGCGGCGGCACTCTTTGTCGGCGTCAATCAGTCGGCCGACGCGGTGTCCACGCCGACGGTGACCGCGGTGTCGCCCCGGCACGGGAAGCTGGCCGGTGGTACCCGCGTCCGGATCACCGGGACGGCCTTCAACCAGGTACGGGCCGTGAGGTTCGGCGCCGCGAACGGCAGCTCCGTTCGCGTGGTCACGAGCACGGTCCTCTACGTCACCACCCAGGCTCACGCGGCCGGATTCGTCCACGTCCGGGTGATCACGGCCTACGGCACCTCGCCGACGCACAACGCCGACCGGTACGGGTACGCGCGGGCGCCTCAGGTCGTCCTCGATCCTGGCCACAACGGGGGCAACGCGTCGCACCCAGCAACGGTCAACAAGCTCGTGTACGCCGGCTACGGCCGCTACAAGCCGTGCAACACCACGGGCACGGCGACCAACGCCGGGTACGCGGAGCACCGGTTCAACTGGGACGTGACCCTGCGGGTCCGCAAGATCCTGGTGGCACGCGGGATCAAGGTCATCCTGACCCGGACGAGCGACACCGGCGTCGGCCCGTGCGTCAACACCCGCGCGGCAATCGAGAGCAGCCGCGCAACCGCCGCCGCGATTGCCATCCACGCTGACGGCGCCAACTCGAGCGGGCACGGATTCCATGTCAACGAAGACAGCCGCGCCCCCGAAGGCTCCTCCGCGACCACGCGCGCGAACTCGGCTCGGCTCAGCCGCGCGGTCCACAATGCGATGGCTCACGGATCCGGGCTCGTGCCCTCGACCTACATCGGCCACAACGGTTACTACTTCCGCGACGACCTGGCCGGGCTGAACCTGTCCACATCTCCGACGACCTTTCTCGAGCTCGGCAACATGCGCAACGCGGGCGACGCCGCCCGGCAGAGCTCGAGCACCGGACGCCAGCGCATCGCGAACGCGATCGCAGCCGGCATCCTGATCTACCTCGGCTGGTGACTGACGTGCTCGCCCGGCGCCGTCGACCACGACGGCGATGGGGCACCACCCGGCGACGCCGGTGGCCTCGCCTCATCGCCGGTGCCGCGATGGTCGCTGGCGCCGTGCCCGTCATCGGCCCGGCACCGCAAGCGCACGCGGCCACGATTTCGACCAACGCCTCGGCCGCCGTCGCGTATGCCGACCGGCACGGGATGTCGTCCGGGATCGCCGTGCTCGACATCCAGACCGGGCGGCTGTTCGCCGCCGGTCACGCCAACCGCTATTACTCCAGCGCATCGGTCGTCAAGACACTCATCGCGACCCGGCTGTTGGTCACCCAACGAATGAGCGGGACCAATGCCGCGCTCGCGTGGAAGATGATCACCAAGTCGGACAACGCCGCGGCGTGGACCCTGTACGCGAAGGTGGGCCGGGACACCCTCCTACCGTGGATCGCTGCGCAATACCGGATTTCGGGCCTCGGCGCGCGGCCCACGATGCCCGGCATCTGGGGCAGCACGCAGATCACCGCCCGGGGGATGGTGCGCTTCTATGCCGCCGTTCGGAAGGACCGCACGGTGTGGCCGTGGCTCGGCCGAGCCATGCACGCCTACAGCCGGTACTCCGGTGCCGGGGAACCGAACGCGTGGGGCATCGCCGTCGCGGTCCCGTCGGCCGCCCTCAAGAACGGGTGGGCGACCAACCGCGATGTCCACGCGCCGTCGAACGCGAACATCAACTCCACCGCGGTGGTTCAGGGCGATCGGTTCGCGGTCGCGATCCTGTCCGAGGGCCCGAGCCGGCAGTATTACGCCGGCGGCGAGGCGATCGTGACGCGTGAGGCGCAGCTGCTGATGCCCGGAGGGCAACTCGTCCCGCCACCGGCCATCACCGGCATCTCCCCGTCCTCGGGCCGGACCGCAGGCGGAACGCGCGTCACGATCGCTGGCGCCGGCTTCAGCCGGGTCACCGCGGTCACCTTCGGGAGCGCGCACGCCAGTCGGATCACCTGGCTGTCGGCGAGCCAGCTCGTGGTGACCAGCCCGCCCCACGCCGCGGGCTCGGTCGACGTCCATGTCCTCACCAGCCACGGCCCGTCGCCCGGGACCGTCCGGGACCGCTTCACCTACGTCGCGCAACCGGCGATCACAGCCGTGTCGCCGGGCGCCGGAGCCACGTCGGGTGGCGACGTGGTGACCATCACCGGCGCGCGCTTGCTCCACGTCACGTCCGTCAGATTCGGCGCGGGTAGCGGTACCTCGATCACCGTGCTGTCGGCGACGAAACTGCAGGTCACCGCTCCCGCCCACGCCGCCGGCCGGGTCGACGTGCGGATCGTCGGCCGATATGGCACCAGCGCGATCACTTCGGCCGACACCTATCGCTACGTCTCACCCCCGGCGATCACCGGCATCAGCCCGGACGCCGGTCCCGGGTCCGGCGGCACCGCGGTCGTGATCAGCGGCACCGGCTTCTCGAACGCCACCGCGGTGACCTTCGACGGCATCGCTGGCACCGGCCTCGCCGTCCATTCCGATACGTCCCTCGACATCACCGCGCCGCGCATTCCCCCGGACCGGTCGACATCCGCGTCGCCACCCCGTTCGGACCGTCGACGCTGGCCCCAGCCGACCAATACACCTACACCGGCGCCGCACCACCTGCGGTTAGCCAGCCCGCCGCTGGTGAACCTGGGCGCCGCCTGGACAACCGAAGCGACGGGGGACACCGTTAGCCCATGCGTCAGCTCACCAGCCTCGATGCGCAATTCCTTGCGATGGAATCCGCCCGCCAGTACGGGCACGTGGCCGGCCTCGCCGTCCTCGACCCCGCTACCCGCGGCGGTGGGCTCGACCTGGCCAGTGTGCAGCAGCTGCTCGAACAGCGGCTGCCGCTCGTCCCGCCGCTGCGCTGGCGCCTCGCCGAGGTGCCGTTCAATCTGGACTACTCCTATTGGATCGACGACCCGGACTTCGATCTGGAGTTCCACGTCCGGGAGATCGCCCTGCCGGCGCCCGGAAGCGAGGCCCAGCTCGCTGATCAGGTGGCCCGGATCGTCGCCCGGCCGCTGGATCGGGCCCGTCCCTTGTGGGAGCTGTACCTGATCCAGGGGCTGGAGGACGGCCACGTCGCGGTGTTGACGAAGATCCACCACGCGGTCGTCGACGGGTTGTCCGGCGCGGAGATCATGGTTGCACTGCTCGATCTGACGCCTGAGGGACGCACCCCGCCCGAGCCGGTCGACCGGCGCGAGCGCATGCCGGGTCGCGGTGAGATGCTCGTGCGCGGCCTGGCGGGCGCGATGCGGTACCCGGTCCGCTTCGCCCGCTCGGCACCGGCCGCGTTGCCGAATCTGGCCGAGGTCCGCTCCCTGGCGATCATGCCGGGTGTTGCCTCGGTCGGGCAGGCCGTCCGGCAAGCCCGCGAGATCGCCCGCGGCCGAGCCCGGCACAAGAGCCTGCCCGGATTGCCACCGGCGCCGCGCACCCCGTTCTCCGGACGCGTCTCGGGGCACCGCAAGGTCGCCTTCGGCCAGCTCAGCCTCGCTGACGTCAAGGCGGCGAAGAACCGGCACGGGACGACCGTCAACGACGTCGTCGTGGCCCTGTGCGCCGGCGCGGTTCGACGCTGGCTGATCGAGCACAATGCGTTGCCCGAGGGGCCGCTCGTCGCCCAGATCCCGATCTCGGTCCGCACGGAGGCGCAGACCGGGACGTACGGCAACCGGATCATGTTGCAGTCCGCACCGCTGTTCACGCACGTCGCGGACCCGATCGAGCGGCTGCGCCTGACCCACGAAGCGCTGGGCGACATGAAGCAGCGGCACCGGGCGCTACCAGCGGAGTTGCTGCAGGACGCCAACCACTTCATCCCGCCCGCGGTGTTCGCCCTGGCGGCGCGTTCGACCTTCGCGCTGGCCACCTCGGCGGCCGGGCGGCCGCCCTGGAACCTGGTGATCTCCAACGTCCCTGGGCCGCAAGTGCCGCTGTACCTCGCGGGCGCCCGGCTCGTCGCCAACTACCCGATCTCGGTGATCACCGACGGCATGGGGCTCAACATCACGGTCATGAGCTATTGCGGCCATCTCGACTTCGGGCTGATCGCCGACCGTGACCAGATGCCCGACGTCCACGCGCTGATGCAGTGGCTTCGGGACGAGCTCGCACTGCTGATCAAGGACTGACGCGATACGTTTCCGCGCATGGTGACTCCGGAGCAGGCGATCGACCGGATCAGCGACGCGTTCGGGCGCCGGCCGGGCCTTCGCACCCTGCACGCAAAGGGGCGGTTCTACGTCGCCACCTTCACCGCGACACCGGAGGCGGCCAAGCTGAGCCGCGCTGCGCACCTTCAGGGCACACCGGTGCCGACGGTCGTCCGGCTGTCGAACGGCGCCGGCGGATCGGGACAGCCCGACCGGGTACCCGACGTGCGCGGCCTCGCAGTGTCGTTCCGTCCGGCCCAGGGCGTCGCGACCGACGTCCTGGCCCAGACGGCGCCCCGTTTCCCGGTCCGGACCGTCGATGACTTCGTCGCCCTGACCCGGGCGGCGGCCCTCCTGCGGCGACGGCCGTGGCTCCTTCTGCGCTTCCTGGCCACCCGGCCACACGCCGCGCGCGCGCTCGCCGTGAACGCGCGGGCCGGAGCGTTGCAACCGCCGCGCAGCTTTGCCTCGGCGACCTACTACGCGGTGCACGCGTACCGATGGCTCGACGCCGCGGGCACCGGCCGGTGGGTGCGTTACACCTGGCTGCCGGATCCGGCCGCGGTCCCGACCCCGGACCGGAAGGATCCCGACTACCTGCGCCACGAAATGGAACGCCGGCTCGCCGAGGGGCCGGTCCGGATGACCCTGCAGGTCCAGATCGCCGCTGAGGGCGACGACCCGCACGACCCGACATCGGTGTGGCGCAACCGAGAACGCATCGACGCGGGCGTCCTCGAGATCACCGCACCGGACCCGGACCGCGAGACCGGCGGCGAGATCGTCGTATTCGATCCGGTGCGGGTCATCGACGGGATCGAGCTGTCCGACGATCCCATCCTGCGATTCCGCCCACTCGCCTACTCCGTCTCGGCCGGTCGCCGCGCCCACTAGCCGGGCGCCGGCTCACCGAGTCGGCCGGCGAGTAGTCGAGTGTTCCGGGCAGGCCGAAGTATGGCGCGAGCGTCGTCTCGAAGCGGATCAGCTCGCAGATCCGGTCGCCGGCGAGGCCGACGACGTACAGGCCGGCAACGTGGAAGACGCCCGTGAGGGGATCGCGGCGGTACTCGCCCCATGCCGGCTGGCGGTTCGCCCGAACCGGCACCAGCCGGCCGAGTCGGTTGCCTGACCGGGCACCGGCATTCGAGAGCACCCGATTTCGGCGGGGTGCGGAAGTCCGTACCGGTCAGGAGGATCAATGACCATCGAAGCCAAGGCAGTTCTGAACGACGTCAACTTCACTACGAGTTTCGCGGTCGACCAAACTCCTGAAGCAGCGTTCGCAGCCATCAACGATGTTCGTGGATGGTGGTCGGGAGAGATCGAGGGCAACACCGACGTGCTCGGTGCCGAGTTCACCTATCGATACCAGGACGTCCATCTCAGCAAGCAAAAGATCGTCGAGTCCATCCCGGGCAAGCGGGTCGTCTGACACATCCTCGCCGGGGGCTTCTACATCAACAACCGTTTGCCGAACCTGATCACCGCCGGCGAAGGGGCGGCCGAACGCGAACGACGCAGGGAACGAGAGCTGAGGGAACGGTCGGCTCGGACCACGCGCGCCGGCGGGTGGGGGCTGGACGGGCGGGGCGCGGAAGGGCCCCTGGCCAGCGGTGACGCCGACCAGGGGCACCTCGGTTGTGCTCAGCCGGCGCTAGTTGGCACCCTCCGACGACGGGATGTAGGCGCCCGGCACCTGGTTCGGCGAGTAGATCTTGTCCTCACCCGGGTAGGGCTTCGTCCACCCGTGCGTCTGATACCACGTGAGGTGGTCCATCTGCAGCGGGTTCGCGTAGTCGGGTGTGGCGTTCGCTCCGGTCAGGTGCTGCTGCGTCTTCCACTCCTGCCACTGCGTTGCGACCTTCTGCTCGCTCGCCGGCACCGTAGTGGACGGTTGGGCCGCGGCGTACTGCGCCGCCACGGTGTCCACACCGCAGGACGGCGCCGGCCCCGTCAGACCCAAGGTCAGCGAGGTGCGGTTCGGCACTGCGGTGAACGGCGTGTAGTCGGGCTTCTTGGTGAACGCCGCGCTCATCGGGGTGGCCGCGCTGTCCTTCTGGTTCATCGGGTGGATCCCGAGGATCTGTTCGACGGTGCGGATCATCGTGATCTGCGAGTAGTAGTGACTGTCGACAACGCCATGTTTGGCCCAGGGACTGATGATCTGGATCGGGGCACGGTGGCCGTCGACGTGGTCGACGCCCGCCTGGCTGTCGTCCTCGACCACGAAGATGGCCGAGTCCTTCCAGTACTTGCTGTGCGAGATGGTGTCGACGATCTTGCCGGTGGCGAGGTCGTTGTCGGCAACCTGGGCGGCTGGGTTCAGCGGGCCGCCGGTGTGGTCGCTGGAGAGCCAGAACATGTTCAGGTTGGCCGGCCCGTTCTTTTCGAAGTCCTGCTTCCAGATCTCGTACCGGTACAGGTCCGGGACGGAGGTGTCGAACTTCGGGAAGCCGGGCACCGACACGTCGTTGAGCGACGGGATCGGCGAGGTCGACGTCATCGGGTACGCCGTGGTCGCGCTCGGGTTGGACTCCATGTTCCTGGCGTCGCAGTACAGGTTCTGCCAGGTCGCGGTGGCCGGCTTGGTCAGGAACTGCTGGAACTCACCGAAGTCCCGCACCGTCTTGCCGGCCGCCTGGGCGCCGGTCCACAGGAAACCGCTCTGCTGGTGGCCGAGCGCGTCGTCCTCGGTGTC
>DATAQD010000205.1:0-7789 GCA_036264855.1 Jatrophihabitans sp.
GTCGTCCACCAGGCGCAACCGCTCGATTCGGTGAACCAGGGCGCCGACACGCAGGTCGAGGCGGGTGGCGATCTCGTCGGTCGCCTTCTCACGACCCGCGTCGATCAGCTCAGTGCTCGCGGCGTGTCCAGTGGCGTGCGCCTGCTCGGTGAAGCTGGTCATCCGCAGCGGCCAGTGCACCTTCGGCTCAGCCACGTAGGTGCCCGATCCCTGCCGGCGGACGAGCCGTCCCTCGCCGACCAGTTCCGCGAGGGCCTGACGCACCGTCGTCCGGGACGTTTCCAGCTGGACCATCAGCAACCGTTCCGTCGGCACCAGCGTGCCCGGCGGCAGCGTCTCGATGATGTCGAGAAGGTGCCGTTTGACCGCGTAGTACTTCGGTTCCCTCGGTTCGCGGCCTGACCGAGCTACGGGTGCGACCACCACGGGACCTCCTCACCTGTTGCGTGTGCTCAATTGTCTACACCATTTGACACCTCGGCTGGAAGCAGGCAGCATCCAAAATTGTCTAGTCCAATTTCGAGAGGGATCCGCGTGGACGTCCGGCGCCTTGCCCTGTCGTCGCTGTTACTCGGCTTTGTCGGCCCAACCCCGCCCCGGTGGCTGCTCGAGGCGCTCGCCGACGGGCTCGGCGGGGTCGTCCTCTTCGGCTCGAATCTGGGCGATGGCCGCGATGTCGGCCGGTTGACGGCGCGGCTGCGCGCGGCCGCGGGTCGCGACATCGTCGTGGCCCTGGACGAGGAGGGCGGGGACGTGACGAGGCTCGACACGGCGCGCGGGAGCGCGTCGCCCGGCGCCGCGGCCCTCGGCCACCTGGACGACGTGCAGGCCACCGAGGACGCGTACGCGGGCATCGCGGCCCGGCTGGCCGACGCCGGCGTGACCGTCGACCTCGCGCCCGTCGCCGACGTCAACATCGATCCCCGCAATCCGGTCATCGGCGTGCGCTCGTTCGGCTCTGACCCCGGCCTCGTGGCGCGCCACGTCGCGGCGGCGGTGCGCGGGCTGCAGCGGCTGGGAGTGGCCGCATGCGTCAAGCACTTCCCGGGCCACGGCGCGACGGCGGCCGACTCGCATCACGAGGTGGCCACCCTCGAGCGGAGCGCGGCCGAGCTCGAACAGGTCGAGCTGCCACCGTTCACGGCGGCCGTAGCCGCCGGCACGCGCGCGGTGATGACCGGGCACCTGCGCGTGCCCGCGCTCGATGACACCAAGCTGGCGACAGTGAGCCCGGCCATCACGACCGCCCTGCTGCGCGACCGGCTCGGCTTCGCCGGAACCGTCGTCACCGACGCGCTCGAGATGCGCGCGCTGGCCGGCACGATCGGGATGGAACGCGGTTTCGTCGGGGCGCTCGCGGCCGGGGTGGACGCGATCGAGACCGGCGCGGGTGACTACCCGAAGCTCGTGGACGCCGGGCCCGACGCCGTCCGTCGAGCGCTCGACAGCGGGGCGCTGACCCTCGACCGGTTGCGCGACGCGGCCCGGCGCACGGCTGAACTCGCCCGGCCGGCCGCTGGGCCGGCCGATTTCCGGGCGGTACCGATTGAGGATCTGGCCGCGCGCTGCCTCCAGTGCACGGGCGACCTACCGGGCATGGACCGCCCGCTCGTTGCCGAAGCCCGCCCGCCGGCGGGCATGGCGTCCGGCGAGCTGCCGTGGTCGCTGGCCGAGCCGCTCGCCGCGCGCGTGGCCGGGGTGGAGTCGCTCGCGGTAGGCAGCCGGGCCGACGCCGCCCAGGTCCTCGATCGGGCGGGCCACCGAACGCTGGTGGTCGTCGTCCGCGATCCGCTGCGACATGAGTGGCAGGACGCACTCGTCGAGGCGGCCAGCATGCACCCGAGCGCCGTGATCGTCGACGTCGGGTGGCCGGCGGAACTACCCGCCGGGGTGCCGGTCATCCGGACCCGGGGCATCGCGCCCGGGCTGCTCGCCGCTGCGGCCGACCGCCTCGCCGCCTCGTAGCCCCGCATATGGGCACAAAGTGCCGCGGCCGCCCCGCGTTACGAGATTGCTCCCGTGTGAGCCTTGACACCCAAAATGGTCTAGGCCAATATTCGTCTACGCCAATTTACGGGCGTTGGCGAACTCATCCCTGGAGGGCTGGCGTGAAGCGATCAATCGCAAGCGCGGTAGTCATCGCATCGGCGGTCATGTTGGCGGCATCGGCTTGCAGCAGTTCCGGCAAGTCGGGCTCCAACGGCGGCTCGACGCTGACGACCGATGGCAAGGGCAAGACCATCACGGTCTGGCTGCAGAGTGACGCGCAGAAGGGCTGGCCCGCGGTCGTCAACCAGGCCAACTCCCGGTTCGAGAAGGCGACCGGCGCCAAGGTGAAGGTCGAATGGCAGCAATGGTCGAACTACACGACCAAGCTCGACACGACCTTCGCGGGCTCGACCGCCATCCCGGACGTCGTCGAGCTCGGCAACACCCAAACGTCGTCCTACATCGCCGGCGGCGCGTTCGCCGACCTCACGTCCTCGAAGGGCGACTTCGAGAACTCCGCCACCTGGCTCAAGGGACTGGCCGAGTCCGGCACGTCGCCCGCTGGCAAGCTCCAGGCCGTGCCGTACTACGCCGGCAGCCGGGTCGTCATTTACCGCAAGGACCTGTGGACCAACGCCGGGGTCACCACCGTCCCGACAACCCTCGACGAGCTCTACGCCGACCTCGACAAGGTGAAGGCCGCCCACGCGAGCGATCCGTCGTTCTCGGCGTTCTACATGCCCGGCAAGAACTGGTACGCGGCCATGTCGTTCGTCTACGGCGCCGGCGGCACGATCGCCGCGCAAGCCAGCGGGAAGTGGACCGGAAAGCTCTCCGACCCCAAGGCCCAGGAGGGCCTGGCCCACTGGCAGACGCTGGCCACGAAGTACTCGGTCGGCGGTGCGACCAAGGACGAAGCGGACCAGGACAACATCATGTCCCAGGGGCACGTTGGCGCGATCCTCGGCAACGGTTGGGAGGTCGGCGCGGTCACGGACCCCAAGACGGGCAATCCGAAGCTCGCCAGCGACTTGTCGACGTTCCCGATGCCGGGCACGGCCGCCGGCAACTACACGCCGTCCTTCCTGGGCGGCTCCGACCTCGCGGTTCCCGAGAAGGCGCCGAACAAGGGCCTCGGGGCCGAGTGGATCAAGATCTTCACCGACACCACCAGCCAGACGATGCTCGCCAAGTTCGCCATCCCCAACACCACGTCGCTGCTCAACGTCTACGAACAGCAGGCCCAGGCGAACCAGTCGACCGGCGAGGCCGCGAAGAACACGTGGTTCGTGCCGAACACGCCCAACTGGGCGAACGTCGAGAGCGGCAACGTGCTGCAGAACGCCCTGGAGTCGATCGCGACCGGCAAGTCGAGCGTCGCCGCGGCGACGAAGTCGGCCGACGATCAGATCGCGAAGATTCTCAACGCGACCTCCTGAGGCCAGGATCAGCTCATGACGACGGCGCAGCGGCGGGCCCGACGGCCGCTGCGCCGTCGTGCGTCCGGCGGAATGCGCGCCGGCGGCCTGCCTTACCTGCTCATCCTGCCGGTGGTCCTCGTCCTGGTGACGATCGCCGGCTGGCCGTTGATCAAGATCATCCTGCTCTCGTTGCAGAAGCAGGAGTCGGGCAAGTACGCGCTGTTCCACAGCAACGGGACGACGCCGTTCACGGGGCTCACCAACTACGTCAACACGCTCACCGACTCGACGTTCTGGACGATCGCGTTCCGGACGCTGGTCTTCACGGCGGTCAATGTGCTGCTGAGCCTGGTGATCGGCATGGCCCTCGCGCAGCTGCTCAATCGCGCGTCGAAGTGGGCCCGCGTGCTGCTGACGGCGACGCTGCTTTTCGTGTGGGCCGTTCCCTCGACGGTGTCGACGCAGATCTTCTATTGGCTGTTCTCCAACCAGTACGGCGCGGTCAACTACGTGCTGGACAAGCTGCCGGGCGTGCACATGCGCGAACACGACTGGTTCGCCGATCCGCACCAAGGACTCGCGGTCGTCACCCTCGTCGTGGTGTGGGGTGCCCTGCCGCTGCTCGCGATCTCGCTGCACGCCGGCATCAGTCAGATCCCCAGCGAGGTGATCGAGGCCGCTCGCGTCGACGGAGCGAGCGCCTGGCAGGTCTTCCGCAACGTCATCTTGCCATTCCTGCGGCCGCTCATCGCGATCCTGGCGACCCTGTCAGTGATCTGGGACTTCGGCGTGTTCAACCAGATCTGGTTCATGCGCAACGGGCACCCGGAACCCGGATATCAGACGCTCGGCATCTACATGTACTCCAACGGCGTCGGCAGCAGCCACTACAACGTGGGCTCCGCGATCGGCGTCCTGATGATGCTCGGTCTCCTGGCCGTGATCGTCGTCTACATCAGGCAGTTGCTCGCGATTGGGGACGAGAAGTGACCGCGACGCTGCCGCCCCCGACCGTCACTGATGAGCGCCGGGACGTGCCCCGGCACCGTCCGGCCCGGCCGGTCGGCGGGCGCAGGCGACGCTCAGCCACGCGAGGGTGGAACGCGCTCGCGGTCCTGCTCTCGGCGATCTTCGGCTTCCCGATCTACTGGATGTTGATCACCTCGTTCAAGACCAGCACGGACATCAACCAGCTGGTGCCGCAGTTCTGGCCGCACCATCCCACGCTGCGCGCGTTCCGCGAGGTGCTCGCCGACCCGATCTTCCGCGCCGACATGCGCAACAGCCTCGTGATCACCCTCGGGGCCGTCCTGGTCAGCGTTGTCATCGGTTTCTTCGGCGCCCTCGCGATCGCCCGCTTCCGCTTCGCCGGGCGCCGGATCTTCGTTGTCGCCGTGCTGCTCGTCCAGATGATCCCGCTGATCGCCCTGACGATCCCGCTGTCCCTGCTGCTCGACAACTACCAGCTGAAGAACTCCATCCCCGGCATCGCCATCGCGTACCTCGTCTTCACCACCCCCTACACCGTGTGGACGCTGCGCACGTTCATTGCCAACATTCCCCGCGAGCTGGACGACGCGGCAATGGTCGACGGTTGCAACCGCTGGCAGACCTTCTACAAGATCATCCTGCCGCTCGTCGCCCCGGGCCTGATCGCGACCGGGGTGTACGGCTGGATCCTCGCCTGGAACGAGTTCGTGCTCGCGAACACGTTGCTCGTCGACAACGACAAGCAGACGGCCATGATCTACCTGCTTGTCTTCCAGTCCAGCCCCACGCACGGGGCCGACTACGGCGGCCTCATGGCGGCGGCCACGCTCACCGCGCTGCCGGTCGTCGTGCTCTTCGCGGTGTTCCAGAGCCGGATCTCGACCGGGCTGACCGCCGGAGCCGTGAAGGGATGACCGGCGTCGCGCCCCGCGTCCTGTCGGGGACTCGAGTCGTCACGCCTGCAGGTGTGCTCGATCCGGGTTGGGTCGAGATCGACGAAGGCCGGATCGTCGACGTTGGGTCCGGGACAGCGCCCGGCGAGGACCTCGGCGGCGGCTGGTTGCTTCCCGGTTTCATCGATCTGCACACGCACGGCGGCGGCGGATTCGACCTCACGAAGTCCCCCGAAGCCATGGCCGGCGCGGCTGACTTTCACCTGCGGCACGGCACGACCCGCCTGCTCGTCTCGCTGATGGCGGCTCCGGTCGACACGTTGTGCGAGCAACTCGGGTGGGTCAGCGCCCTCGTCGCGGACGGGCACGTGATCGGAGCGCACCTCGAGGGCCCGTTCCTGGCGCCGGCCCGCAGCGGTGCGCAGAACCGGGCCCACCTGCTGGACCCGGACCCACTCGTCCTGGCGAAGCTGTTGGACGCGGCGCAGGGGAACTTGCGGATGATGACGGTGGCGCCTGAGCTGCCCGGCGCGCTCGAGCTGATCGCGCAGCTGGCCGCGGCCGGCGTCGGGGCGGCGGTCGGCCACACCGACGCGACCTTCGAGCAGGCGTCCGCGGCGTTCCGCTCCGGCGCCACTCTGGCCACGCATCTGTTCAACGCCATGGGTCCGTTGTCGCATCGGGAACCGGGGGCGGCGGTGGCCGCCCTCGATGCGGGTGTCGTCGTCGAGCTGATCAACGACGGTGTGCACGTGCACGACGCGATGACGCGGCTGATCATGCAGCTTCGGCCCGATCGCGTCGCCCTGATCACCGACGCGGTGAGCGCGGCCGGCGCCGGCGACGGCTGCTACACGCTGGGCGATCGTGACGTGGTCGTTCAGGACGGCGAGGCCCGGCTGTCCGGATCGTCGCGGTTGGCCGGGAGCACGCTCACGATGGACGAGGCGGTGCGCCGGCTGGTCTGCGGCGTCGGCCTTCCGATCGAAGCCGCAGCGGCGGCAGCGGCGAGCACGCCGGCCCGCCTTCTCGGCCTGTCGGATCGCTGCGGAGCCATCGTCGCCGGCCTCGAGGCCGACCTCGTGCACCTCGACGATGCGTACTCGCTGTCCCGTGTCATGTCCCGCGGCGCCTGGGTCCGCTAGGACGCCGGACCGCAGCTGGCGTCGGCGGCGGAAGGACGAGCGGATCCGGGCCGTCCGGACCGGGTCGAATCGGGCCGCCTCCAGGGCGGTACGGCAGAGCGAGTTCTCGGGCCCGCCCGCGGAGCCAGATCTCCACGTCGCGGGCCCAGTCCATCCGGCGCGAGCGGATCTCCGATGGCGGGAAGTGCTCCAGCGCAAGCCAGCCTGTGGTCAGCCGGTTGTGCCGGCGGCCCGTGCCCTTCCATTGCTCCTCGCCGAGGTGATACTCCTTGCTGTCGATCTCGGCGACGGCGCGCAGCTCGCGCCAGAGCGCGTCAGCAACGGAGATGCGCGCGCCGGTGTGGTCGAGGATCGGCACGTTGAGCTCGAACGCCGGTACGGAAGCCCGCCGCAGAAAGTCGACAGCCTCGGCTTCGGCGATCGACCGCGCACCGTCGAGGACGTCGGCAAGCGCGCGGCGCAACATCATGCTGCCGTTGCGCGGACACGCGTCGAGTTCCGCCACGAGTTCTTCCGGGGAGCACTTGCGGCGCTGGACCGACGTCGTCGCCAGCGCCCGGACCGGCGCGAACCGGCGGTACGTGAGCGCGGTGTCGGCCACCGCCCGGGCCGCGGGGACGATCGGGACGTAGGGCAGCGTCGGATGGGCGAAGGGCAGGAGTCGTGTGGCGTACGGCCGAGACGTCGGACGGACGAGGACGCAGCCAATCCGGCGGTGGCTCCCGCCGCGGTCGAGCACCAGAACCGACCGGCTGGGCGGCTCGGCTGCGCCGAGCCCGTAGGTCCGCAGGGCATCCCATCCGCTGAGCGCCGCCGCCGCCCCGGCGATCGCCATGCCCACGAGAACCCAGTCGTCGCGGGTCGGCGGACCGGGTGCGGTGAGCACCATGCCCCGCGCAAGGGACAGCCAGCGGTGGCGGGCGATGGCGTGCCGGATTGCTGATCGGGTGATGCCGAGTTCCGCGGCGTCAGCCATGGTCAGGACGCGGGGCAGATCAGCGAGAGACGGGGCGGTCCAGCGGGCGAGCATGGCGACCAGCTTGGCCGGATCCGGCCGTCGAGGTCGCGTTGTCTGGGCCGTCTGTGGACAACCGGCCAGGTGCGCCGCGCCGTTCTGCTTGATCTGCTTGATCAACGCCGAGTTCTGGCCGTCGGGACGGCCAGAAGGGTCTGTTGATCAACGGGAGACGGGGGCTGGTGGCGTCGTTGGCGGGAACAGGAGGCGGCGGTAGCGGCGAGAGCGTGGCTGGGGTGACAGCGTGGCTGCGGCGAGAGCGTGGCTGCGGCGAGAACGTGCCTGCGGCGAGAACGTGGTTGCGGCGGAGAGTGGCGGCGAGAGTGGCGGCGAGAG
>DATAQD010000216.1:0-5105 GCA_036264855.1 Jatrophihabitans sp.
GACCTACCGCCGCCGGGTCCGCCTGGAAGTGCAGGTCAGCGTCGAGGACCCGCACCTGCCGTCGTTGACCGCGCTGTACCCGACTGCCGACTGGCAGGAGCGCGAAACCTACGACATGTTCGGGATCATCTACGACGGCCATCCCGCGCTGACCCGGATCCTCATGCCTGACGATTGGGACGGTTTTCCCCAGCGCAAGGACTACCCGCTCGGCGGCATCCCGGTGCAGTACAAGGGCGCCACGATCCCGCCACCGGACGAGCGGAGGGCCTACCAATGAGCGGAGCTTGCGCAGCGAGCGGCCCCGAGGAGATCCGATGAGCGACGCCTATGCGCCGAGCCGCGCGACGACCGAGGGCCGGGTCTACAACCTCACCGGCGGCGACTGGGACAAGATCGTCGGCGGTCACGACCCGATCAAGGACGAGCGGCTCGTCCTCAACATGGGCCCGCAACATCCGTCCACGCACGGGGTGCTGCGGCTGGTGCTCGAACTCGAGGGCGAGACCGTCACCGACGCCCGCGTGGTCGTCGGCTACCTGCACACCGGCATCGAGAAGAACACCGAGTTCCGCACCTGGACCCAGGCCGTCACATTCCTCACCCGCGCCGACTACCTCTCGCCGTTCTACAACGAGACCGCGTACTGCCTGGGCGTCGAGCGGCTGCTGGGGATCGAGGCGCCGAGCCGCGCGCAGCTGATCCGCGTGCTCATGATGGAGATCAACCGGCTGTCGTCGCACTGGGTGTGGCTGGCCACCGGCGGCATGGAACTCGGCGCGCTGACCGCGATGACCAACGGCTTCCGGGCGCGCGAGAAGTGCCTCGACGTCTTCGAGTTCATCACCGGCCTGCGCATGAACCACGCGTACGTCCGCCCCGGCGGGGTCGCGCAGGATCTGCCCGAGGGCTACGACGAGCGCATCCGCGCCTTCGTCCAGGACCAGCGCGTCGAGCTCGGCGGCGTCGACAAGCTGCTGCGCGGGCAGCCCATCTGGGTCAACCGGCTCAAGGACGTCGGCTGGATCGGCGTCGAGGGCTGCATCGCGCTCGGCATCACCGGACCGCTGCTGCGCGCCGCCGGGCTGCCATGGGACCTGCGCAAGACCGAGCCGTACCTCGGTTACGAGACCTTCGACTTCGAGGTGCCCACCGACGACCGCGGTGACTGCTGGTCGCGCTTCGTCGTGCGGGTCGGCGAGATGTGGGAATCCTGCAAGATCATCGAGCAGGTGCTGGACCGGCTCGAGCCGGGGCCGACCATGCACGACGACCCGAAGATCGCGTGGCCGGCGAAGCTGTCGCTGGGTCCGGACGGCCTGGGCAACTCGCTCGAGCACGTCCAGAAGATCATGGCGACGTCGATGGAGTCGCTGATCCACCACTTCAAGCTCGTCACCGAAGGCTTCCGGGTCCCGCCCGGCCAGGTGTACTCGAAGGTGGAGTCACCGCGCGGCGAACTCGGGGCGCACATCGTCAGCGACGGCGGCACCCGGCCCTACCGCGTGCACTTCCGCGAGCCGTCGTTCATCAACCTGCAAGGGGTCGCCACGATGTCCATCGGCGGCATGATCGCCGACGTCATCGCCTCGGTCGCGTCCATCGATCCGGTGATGGGCGGGTGTGACCGCTAAATGGCACCGGACTACTCACTCCAGCCGTTCGGCGACGAGCAGACCCGGGCGACGCTGCCGACGGACGCCGACGCCGGGCGCTCGAACTTCCGGACGTCGGTCATCAATCTCGACCGGCCCGGGAACCCGAGCGTCTTCAGCGACCAGGTGCGGGCGGACGCGCAGGAGCTCATCGCCCGCTATCCGGCCGGCCAGGGGCGGTCCGCGCTGCTGCCGTTGCTGCATCTCGTGCAGTCCGAGCAGGGGTACGTCACGCCCGACGGCATCGCCTTCTGCGCGGACGTCCTCGAGCTGACCAAGGCGCAGGTGGCGGCGGTCGCGACCTTCTACACGATGTACAAGCGCTCGCCCACCGGCGAGTACCTCGTCAGCGTCTGCACCAACACGCTGTGCGGGATGCTCGGCGGCGACGAGATCTTCGCCGCGCTCAAGGAGCAGCTCGGCATCGGCAACAACCAGACGACGCCCGACGGCATGATCACGCTCGAGCACGCCGAGTGCCTGGCCGCGTGCGACTACGCGCCGGTGGTCACCGTCAACTACGAGTTCTTCGACAACCAGACGGTCGGCGGTGCGCGCAACATCGTCAGCCAGCTGCAGTCCGGCGACCGGCCGATGCCCACGCGCGGCGCGCCGCTGTGCACGTTCAAGCAGATCGAGCGGCAGATCGCCGGGTTCTTCGACGCGGCGGCGCTCGCGCCGGACTCGAATGGCAGCGGCGTCCCCACCGAGGTCGGGGTCAAGCTCGCCATCGAGCGCGGCGACACCGCCCCGTCCTACTCGCTCGACGACGCGCCGGCGGCGGCGCACCCCAAGCCGGCGGCGATCGTTCCTGCGGCGAAGCGGGCGCCGAAACCGGCGACCAAGCCAGCCGACAAGCCCGCCGCCGCCCAGCCCGCGGCCGCGAACGCCACCGCGGACAAGCCGGCGGCCGAGAAGGCCACCACGGCCGACAAGGCGCCGCGCAAGCGAGCCGTGCGCCGCCCGGCCCCGCCGAAGCAGACGATGGGTAAGCAGCCCACGCTGGACGACGCCGGCGAGGCCGACCAGCCGACCAGCCAGCACGACGCCCCGCTCGAGACGGCTCAGTCCGACCCGGCGAACGAGTCCGAGCCCGGCACCGAGAAGGGCGAATGACGTGACCCTCACCCCGGTCCTGACCAAGCGGTTCGGCACCGATCAGCCGTGGAAGATCGCGAACTACGAGCGCCTCGACGGCTACGCCGGACTGCGCAAGGCGCTGACCATGCCGCCCGACGAGCTGATCGCGCTGGTCAAGGACTCCAGCCTGCGCGGCCGCGGGGGCGCCGGGTTCCCGACCGGCATGAAGTGGCAGTTCATCCCGCAGGCCAAGCCGGGGGAGCCGAGCAAGCCGCACTACGTCGTCGTCAACGCCGACGAGGGCGAGCCCGGCACCTGCCGCGACCTGCCGCTGATGATGAACGACCCGCACTCGATGATCGAGGGCATCATCATCGCCTGCTTCGCGGTGCGGGCCGAGCGCGCGTTCGTCTACATCCGCGGCGAGGCCGTCCACGCGATCCGCCGGGTCGTCGCGGCCGTCAACGAGGCGCGCGCGGCCGGCTACATCGGCCCCAACGTGCTGGGCAGCGGCTTCGGCTGCGAGATCACCGTCCACGCCGGCGCCGGGGCCTACATCTGCGGCGAAGAGACCGCCCTGCTCGACTCGCTCGAGGGACGCCGCGGCCAGCCCCGGCTCAAGCCGCCGTTCCCCGCGACCAACGGCCTGTACGACGCGCCCACGGTCGTCAACAACGTCGGCACGCTCGCGAGCGTGCCGTACATCGTCCTGGGCGGCGCCGACTGGTACAAGGAACTCGGCCCGGAAGGCTCGCCCGGCACGTCGATCTATTCCCTGTCCGGCCGCGTGGCCAACCCCGGCCAGTACGAGGCGCCGATGGGCACGACGCTGCGCGAACTGCTCGAACTCGCCGGCGGCATGAGCCGGGGCAAGGAGCTGAAGTTCTGGACGCCGGGCGGCTCGTCCACGCCGCTGTTCACCCAGCGGCACCTCGACACCCCGCTCGACTTCGATTCGGCGGTGAAGGCCGGCTCGATGAACGGCACGTCCGCGTTGATGATCTTCGATGAGGACGACTGCGTCGTGCGCGCGGTGAAGAAGTGGTCGGAGTTCTACCTGCACGAGTCGTGCGGAAAGTGCACGCCCTGCCGCGAGGGCACCTACTGGTACGTCGGCATCTACGAGCGGCTCGAGAACGGCGCGGGCACCGAAGAGGATCTCGAGACCCTGCTCGATCTCTCCGACAACATCATGGGACGGTCGTTCTGCGCGCTCGGCGACGGCGCGACGAGCCCGGTGTCGTCGTCGATCCAGTACCTGCGCGAGGAGTACCTGGCGCACATCGAGGGACACGGCTGTCCGTTCACCGGCGCCCGCACGCTGGTCGGAGCCCGCGCATGACCGAGCGTGCGAGGTCATCACGAAGCGCCGCACCGGGTCAGCGACCGACGGAGGAGGGCGCATGACTGCCGCGCCAGAGACCAAGGAGGACCTCGTCACCGTCACCATCGACGGCATCGAGATCTCCGTCCCCAAGGGCACGCTGCTCATCCGCGCCGCCGAGCAGCTCGGCATCTCGATCCCGCGGTTCTGCGACCACCCCCTGCTCGAGCCGGCCGGCGCCTGCCGGCAGTGCCTGGTCGAGGTCACCGACATGGGCAACGGCCGGGGGATGCCCAAGCCGGCCGCGTCCTGCACCACCACCGTCATGCCCGGCATGGTGATCAAGACCCAGCTCACGTCCGTCGTCGCCGACAAGGCGCAGCAGGGGGTCATGGAGCTCCTGCTCATCAACCACCCGCTCGACTGCCCGATCTGCGACAAGGGCGGCGAGTGCCCCCTGCAGAACCAGGCGATGAGCAACGGCCGGGCCGACTCGCGCTTCCACGAGGCCAAGCGGACCTTCCCGAAGCCGATCGCGATCAGCTCGAACGTCCTGCTCGACCGCGAGCGCTGCGTGCTGTGCCAGCGCTGCACGCGGTTCTCCGAGCAGATCGCCGGCGATCCGTTCATCGAACTGATGGAGCGCGGCCCGCAGCAGCAGATCGGGACCAGCGAGGAGGTCCCGTTCCAGTCGTACTTCTCCGGCAACACCGTGCAGATCTGCCCGGTCGGTGCGCTGACCGGTGCCTCCTACCGGTTCCGCGCCCGGCCGTTCGACCTGATGTCCACCGATTCGGTGTGCGAGCACTGCTCATCCGGCTGCGTAATTCGCTCCGACTGGCGCCGGGGAAAGATCACCCGTCGGCTGGCGGGGGCGGACCCCGAGGTCAACGAGGAGTGGACCTGTGACAAGGGGCGATGGGCCTTCCACTACGCCACCCAGGCCGACCGGCTGACCACGCCGCTGGCCCGGGACGACCACGGTCAACTGGTGCCGGTGAGCTGGCCGGACGCACTGGCCCGCGCCGCCACCGGGCTGCGTGAGG
>DATAQD010000230.1:0-5913 GCA_036264855.1 Jatrophihabitans sp.
GCCGATCGTGATCGGTCGGGACCACCTCGACTGTGGTTCAGTGGCCTCGCCCTACCGCGAGACCGAATCGATGGCCGACGGTTCGGACGCCATCGCCGACTGGCCGCTGCTGAACGCGATGGTGAATGTGGCCAGCGGTGCCTCCTGGGTCTCCATCCACCACGGCGGCGGAGTCGGGATGGGACGCTCGATCCACGCCGGGCAGGTGTGCGTTGCCGACGGGACGGAGCTGGCCGGGCAGAAGATCGAACGCGTGCTGACCAACGATCCGGGGATGGGCGTCGTCCGCCACGTGGACGCGGGGTACGACCGGGCCGAGGAGGTCGCCGCCGAGCGCGGCGTGCGGATCCCGATGGCCGAGTGACCACCTTCGACCGGCTGTGGGCGGCGCTCGAGCCGATCGGCCGGGACGCGCGCACCGGCGGGTACCGACGCTACGCGTGGACGCACGAGGACGCGACCCTGCGCGAATGGTTCGCCGGTGAAGCCGCGACCCGCGGGTTGACGGTCACCGTCGACCGGGCCGGCAACCAGTGGGCGTGGCAGGGCGACCCCGACGCGGACGGCCCGGGCGTCGTGGTCGGTTCGCACCTCGATTCGGTGCCGGACGGCGGCGCGTTCGACGGACCGCTCGGCGTGGTGTCGGCCTTCGCCGCGCTCGACGTCCTGCGCAGCAAGGGTTTTCGCCCCGAGCGCCCGCTCGGGATCGTCAACTTCGGCGACGAGGAAGGCGCCCGGTTCGGGATCGCCTGCGCGGGATCGCGGATGCTGACCGGCGCCCTCGCGGCCGACCCCGCGCGGAGATTGAGCGACGACGACGGGGTGACCCTGGCCGAGGCGATGACCCGGGCGGGCCACCCGCCCGCACACCTGGGCCGCGACGACGAGACGCTGCGCCGGGTCGGCACCTTCGTCGAACTGCACGTCGAGCAGGGCCGCGGGCTGGGCGGGCTCAACCGTCCGGTCGGGGTGGCGAGTTCGATCCGTCCACACGGCCGGTGGCGCATCGACCTGCCCGGCGAGGCGAACCACGCCGGGACCACGCTGCTGGCCGACCGCGACGACGCCATGATCGCCTACGCCCACCTCGTGCTGGCCGCGCGCGAATCCGCGCAGCGACACGGCGCGCTGGCCACCTGCGGCAAGGTGCGGGTGCAGCCCAACGGCGTGAACGCGATCCCGTCGCACGTCACGGCCTGGCTGGATGCCCGCGCGCCGGACTCGGGCCCGGTCCGGGCCGTACTCGTCGACCTGGAACGCATCGTGGCGCAGCACCGGGGCACTGTGGTCGAAGAATCCTGGAGTGAGCCCACCGCCTTCGCGCCGGAGCTCACAGGTCGGCTGCGCCGGCTGCTCGACGGCGCGCCCCTGCTCGACACCGGAGCCGGCCACGACGCCGGCATCCTCGCCGCCGCCGGCGTTCCCGCCGCGATGATCTTCGTCCGCAACCCCACGGGCGTCTCGCACTCGCCGGCCGAGCACGCCGACCGCGACGACTGCCTGGATGGCGTCGCGGCCCTGGCCACCGTGCTCGAGGACCTGTGTCGGTGACGGCCTGGTTCGCCGAGTCGGCGCTGCTGCCGACCGGCCTGGCCCGGGCCGTCCGGTTCGAGACCGCCGGAGGACGCTTCACGGCCGTGACGCCCGACGCTGCCGCGCCCGGAGCGACCAGGCTGGCCGGCGTGGTTCTGCCCGGCTTCGCCAACGGCCACAGCCACGCCTTCCACCGTGCCCTTCGCGGCCGCACCCATGATCGTGGCGGCACCTTCTGGACCTGGCGCGAGCGGATGTATGCCCTCGCCGGTCGCCTCGACCCGGACCGCTACCTCGAGCTCGCCCGCGCGACCTATGCCGAGATGGCGCTCGCCGGCGTCACCTCGGTCGGCGAGTTCCACTACCTGCACCACGCGCCCGAGGGACGCACTTACCGCGACCCCAACGTGATGGGGGAGGCGCTGCGACAGGCCGCGGCTGACGCGGGGATCCGGCTCACGCTGCTCGACACCTGTTACCTCAGCGGCGGCCTCGACGGCACCGGCCACCGGCCGCTGGACGGCGTCCAACGGCGCTTCGGTGACGGCGACGTCGACGCGTGGGCGACGCGCGTGACCGCGATGGGCGACGATGCGCGCACCCGGATCGGGACGGCGATCCACTCGGTGCGGACGGTACCGCGGGCGGCGTTGACGACGGTGCGCGCGCTCGCCGGGCGCCGGCCGCTGCACGTCCACCTCTCCGAACAACCGGCCGAGAACGACGCCTGCGTCCACTATTACGGCGTGACCCCGACGCGCCTGCTCGACGAGTGCGGCGTGCTGCGCCCGGCGACGACCGCCGTGCACGCCACCCATCTCAGCCCCGACGACGTCGCCCGGCTCGGCGCGAGCGCGACGACAACCTGCCTGTGCCCGACCACCGAGCGCGACCTCGCCGACGGGATCGGTCCGGCTCGGGCGCTCGCCGACGCGGGCAGCCCGCTGTCGCTCGGCACGGACCAGCACGCGGTGATCGACCTGTTCGAGGAGGCCCGGGCCCTCGAGATGGACGAGCGGCTCCGCTCGCAGCAACGCGGCCGGTTCACTCCCGACGAATTGCTCGCGGCGCTCACCCGGCACGCCAGCATCGGGTGGCCCGACGCCGGCCGGCTCGAGGCCGGGGCCCGCGCCGATCTGGTCGCGGTCCGGCTCGACTCGGTCCGCACGGCCGGCTGTGATCCCGCGCAGGTCGTGCTGGCGGCCGGCGCCGCGGACGTCCACACCGTCGTCGCCGACGGCGTGCCGATCGTGCAGGACGGCCGGCACGTCCTCGGCGATGTCGGCTCGCTGCTGACGAGTGCGATCGAGGCGTCATGGCGACCGTGATCACCGGCATCGCCGAGCTGGTGACCAACGATCCCGAGCTCGGGCTGATCACCGACGCGGCCCTGGTCGTCGAAGGTGACGCGATCGCCTGGGTCGGCGCGCGCCGCACCGCGCCGGCGGCCGACGAGCACTACGACGCCGGCGGCCGCGCGGTCGTCCCCGGCTTCGTCGACTCGCACACGCACCTCGTCTTCGCCGGCGACCGCGCGGCCGAGTTCGCCGCCCGGATGGCCGGCACGCCGTACGACGGCGGCGGCATCGCGGCCACCGTCGCCGCGACCCGCGCGGCCACCGATGACGAACTGCGCCGCCTGCTCGCCGGCCGCCTGGCCGAGCTGCGCCGCCAGGGCACCACCACCGTCGAGGTGAAGAGCGGGTACGGGCTCACCGTCGCCGACGAGGAGCGGGCCCTGCGCCTCGCGGCGGGGATGACAGCCGAAACCACCTTCCTGGGCGCGCACGCCGTCCCGCCCGTGGCCGACCGGGGCGAATACGTCGCCCTGGTGACCGGAGCCATGCTCGATGCCTGCGTGCCGCACGCCCGGTGGATCGACGTGTTCTGCGAGCCGGCCAGCCCGTACGCGTTCGACGAGGACGAGGCCCGCGCGATCCTGACCGCCGGCCGCGACCGCGGTCTCGGTCTGCGCGTGCACGGCAACCAGCTGGCCGCCGGCCCGGGGGTCCGCCTCGCGGTCGACCTCGGCGCCGCCAGCGTCGATCACTGCACCCATCTCAGTGCCGCCGACGTCGACGCACTCGCGGGTGGCCGCACGGTCGCCACGTTGCTGCCTGCGGCCGAGTTCTCGACCCGCTCGCCGTACCCCGATGCCCGGGCGTTGCTCGATGCCGGGGTCACGGTCGCGCTGGCCACCGACTGCAACCCGGGGACGAGCTACACGTCCTCGATGCCGTTCGTGATCGCGCTGGCCGTCCGGGAGATGGGGATGACCCCGGCCGAGGCCGTGTGGGCGGCCACGGCTGGCGGTGCCCGGGCGCTGCACCGCGACGATATCGGCGTGATCGCGCCCGGCCGGCGCGCCGACCTGACCACGCTGGACGCGCCGAGCCACGTGCACCTGGCCTACCGGCCGGGCGTCCCGTTAGCTCGCACGCTGGAGCTGGGCAGCCAAGCGTGACCGGTCAGTCGAGCGGCGGTGCGACCGTGAGGTCGAGGTCGGTGTCGAGGAAGCGGCCGATGTCGGCGACCTCGGCCTCGACCCCGGTGCGCACCGCGGCCGTCATCGGCGTGAACAGCGTCACCGTCACGTGGCGTTTCGCGCGGGCCAGCGCCCAGGTGCCCACGACCCGGCCGTCGAGCAGGACGACCGGCCGGATCATGCCGCCCTGGTATACGTGCGAGTAGCGGCCCTCGGCCACGATCGCGGTGCGGTCCCGGTAGCCGATCAGGTAGTTGTCGAAGGCCGGCAGCAGTCGAAGCCCGCGGTGCGGCTCGACCTCGCCGAGCCGGAAACCGGGCCGCCCGTCGACGTCGGCCGGGGTGAGCTCGTCACGAATCAGCGCGAGGGCAGTCGTGGACGGCAGTCCGGACCAGGTCGTGAAGTCGGCCGCGGTGGCGGGCGAGAACGCCGCAAAATACCGCCGGGCGAGCTCGGCCAGGGCGTCGTCGCCGCTGGGTCCTGGCGGCGCGTGCGGCACCCACGAGGCCAGCAACGCGAACGTGTTGTGCCGGCCACGATCGGGGCCGCGGCAGATCAGGCCGGTGGTGCTGGCGTGGACGACGGCATGTGTGTGCGCCTGCGGGTCGGGACTGTCGAGGATGATCCCGCGCTCGGCCAGGCCGGCCCGGATCTCGTGGCGCGTGAGCGGCCCGTCGGCGAGCAGCTCGGGCAGCACCGCGACGCTGCGGTCGAGGACGTCGTCGGTGAGCCCGATCTGGCGCCACCGGGTCCGGTACTGACGCTGCACCGCCGGGCCGATCAGCCGCACCAGCCAGCGCAGGTCGGCGGTGTCGACGAGATGGATCGTGCCGCGCATGAGCCACGTTCGGGTGATCGAGCGGTCGTCCTCGATGGCCTTGACGACCTCGCGCTCGGTGACGTCGGCCGCTCGAGCCCGCACCCCCAGCCGCGCCGCCGAGCCGTCCTGGGCCTGCAGGGCGGTGGTCAAGGCACACGCTTGGGCCGGTGACCGGCCCGGGCGGTCCCCGAATCCGTGCCGTGCGGTGCGTTCACCCAGCAGGGCGGCCTGGGAGGTCATGGTCGCCAGTCTGCCGCCCGCCAGTGACACAGGTCGGTCATGCCAGGATCGGTGGATGGTTGCCACCGGATCGCGCGGCCTGCGCGGCCTGGTCATCGGGCTCGTCGTCCTCGTATTGCTGCTCATCGCCGCCGATCGCGTCGGCGTGTACATCGCGGAGCGAACCGCAGGCGACACCATCCAGTCGTCGCAGGACCTGAACTCGCGACCCGCAGTCGCCATCGCCGGATTCCCATTCCTCACCCAGCTGGCCGCTGGTGATTTCGGCGAGATCACCGTCACCGCGAAGGACGTGCCCGTCGGGCAGGCCGGGCACCCGCTGGACATCTCGACGGTGCGGGTGGTGCTGCGCCACGTCACGGTCGCCCGCGACTTCTCCTCGGTCCGGGCCGCCACGGCCAACGCGGTCGCGACCATCAGCTACGCCGAGCTGGGCGCGACGTTGGGCATCGACGTCAGTTATGCCGGCGCCGGCCGGATCAAGGCGGCCAAGAGCGTCACGGTCGCCGGGCAGACGGTCGCGGCCTCGGTGACCGCTGAGCCGACCCTGACCAATGGCGCGTTGTCGTTCGTGGCTACGCAGGTCAATGGTGCCGGGCAGCTGGGCGCGGTGGCGTCGGCGGCGTTGAACCAGGTCTTCGACCTGGCCGTGCCCCTGCAGGGCATTCCGTTCAAGGTGCGGGTGCAGTCGCTGCGGACCGATCCCAGCGGCGTGACGATCGATCTCACCGGCCGCGACCTGAGCTATTCCAACTAACGGGCGGCGGCTCAGAGCGAGTTGAGGACGGGTACGGCTCGCACATACACGTTGTCCAGGAAGGCATGCCGCGCGACG
>DATAQD010000238.1:0-4493 GCA_036264855.1 Jatrophihabitans sp.
GCCCCCGAGTTCGAGAAGGCCTCGTACCTGCAGATCAACTACTGCCTGCCGGCCCCGGCCGAGCGCGACCTGCTGCAGGACCGCCACGAGGACGGCCACATGGTGACCGTCCTCCACTCGACGGCCCCGGGCCTGGAGATCTACGTCAACGACTCGGTCAAGCCGATGCTGCCGGGCAAGGACGAGATCGTGATCATGCCCGGCTCCGTGCTGACGGCGCTGTCCGGCGGCAAGATCGAGCCGCTCTACCACCAGGTGCGCAACCATGGCCTGGATGACCGGCAGTCGCTCATGTACTTCGTCAATCCGGAGATCGACGAGCCGCTGTTCGCCTGGATCGAGTCGGGCGACGGGGGCCGCGAAGACATTCGCGAGCACGTCCAGAACGCACCCTCGATGTTCGGTCTCCCGCCCGTCGAAGCACTCTGACAGCCGACCACCCTCACGATCGAAGCCCCGCGTCGCGCACAATGCGACGCGGGGTTTCGCCGCATCCGCCGGCCCGACACGAGGGGACAGCATGAGCGAGGATCGCAAGGAGCAGCAGCCGGACGTCATCGTCGTCGGGGCCGGCCTCGCGGGGCTGGTCGCCGCATACGAACTCGTCCAGGCCGGGCGGCACGTCCTCGTCTTGGACCAGGAGAACCGAAACAACCTCGGCGGGCAGGCCTTCTGGTCGCTCGGCGGGCTGTTCCTGGTCGACACCCCCGAGCAGCGCCGGATGGGGATCAAGGACTCCTACGAGCTGGCGCTGCAGGACTGGCTGGGCTCGGCGGCCTTCGATCGTGACCGCGAGGACCACTGGCCGCGGCAGTGGGCCGAGGCCTACGTCCGGTTCGCCGCGACCGAGAAGCGCCAATACCTGCACGACCTCGGCCTGCGGATCACCCCGATCGTGGGCTGGGCCGAGCGCGGTGACGGCAAGTCCACCGGCCACGGTAACTCGGTGCCGCGCTTCCATCTCACCTGGGGCACCGGCCCCGAGGTCGTGCGGGTGTTCTGCGAGCCGGTGCTCGAGGCCGAGCAGCGCGGGCTGGTGACCTTCAAGTTCCGCCATCAGGTCGACGACCTCGTGATCGAGGACGGCGCGGTCGTCGGGGTTCGCGGGACGGTGCTGGAAGCGAGCGATCTCGAACGCGGCTACGCGTCCTCCCGCGTGGGCGTGGACGAGTTCGAGTTGCGCGCGCCTGCGGTCGTCGTCACCTCCGGCGGCATCGGCGGCAACCACGAGATGGTTCGCAAGAACTGGCCGACGGACCGGCTCGGGCCGGTGCCGCAGTCGATGATCAGCGGCGTCCCCGCCCATGTGGACGGGCGCATGCTCGAGATCACCGAGGGAGCCGGGGGGAACATCGTCAACCGTGACCGCATGTGGCACTACGTCGAGGGCATCAACAACTGGGACCCGATCTGGCCCGACCATGCGATCCGGATCATCCCTGGGCCGTCCTCGATGTGGTTGGACGCGACCGGGCGGCGGCTCCCGGCCCCATGCTTCCCCGGCTTCGACACCCTGGGCACGCTCAAGGAAATCCTGGCGTCCGGGTACGACTACTCGTGGTTCATCCTGACCCAGGCGATCATCGAGAAGGAGTTCGCCCTGTCGGGCTCGGAGCAGAATCCTGACATCACCGGCAAGGACCTCAAGCTCACCCTCAAGAGCCGGGCGGCCAAGGGCGCGCCCGGGCCGGTCGAGGCGTTCAAGCAGCACGGCGTCGACTTCGTCGTGCGCGACACCCTGCGCGAACTCGTCGACGGCATGAACGCGATCGGCCGCGGGGCGACGCTGCGCTTCGAGCAGGTCGAGCGCGAGATCGTCGCCCGGGACCGCGAGCTCGGAAACCGGTTCTCGAAGGACGCGCAGCTGATGGCGATCACGAATGCCCGGCAGTACCGCGGCGATCGGCTGACCCGGGTCGCCAAGCCCCACCGGCTGCTCGATCCGAGCAAGGGCCCGCTGATCGCGGTGCGGTTGAACATCCTGACCCGCAAGACGTTGGGCGGCCTGGAGACCAACCTCGACGCCCAGGTCATCCGGCCGGACGGCACGCCGTTCCCCGGGCTGTACGCGGCCGGCGAGGTGGCCGGGTTCGGCGGCGGCGGGATGCACGGTTACAACGCGCTGGAGGGCACGTTCCTCGGTGGCTGCATCTTCTCGGGACGCGCCGCCGGCCGGGCGCTGGCGAGGCGGAACCGCTAGGACGCGCGGACGGCCGCGAACCACGTCCGGTCCGCGACGCTCCAGTGCGCGAACTCGAGACCGGCGCGCCGCAGATCGTGACGCAAGGCCGATTCGGTCAGCCGGCGGGCTCGGAAGGTCTGGGTCCACAGGTCGTCGCCCGAGCGATAGCGCACGGTCGCGTCCAGCAGATCGCGGTCGAGCTGGACGTCGGCCAGCTCGACCCGGACGTCGCCGACCGTGCCGCTCGTTCCCGAAACCGCGCGGTCGAACCAGGCCGGGGGATGCCATTGCGCAACCAGCCGCCCGGCGACGGACAGGTGCCGCACCGCCGCTGACAGCAGTTCGTGCCGCTGCGCGTCGTCGGGGACGTTGACGAGGTGGCTGGCCATCAGGACGGCGCCGAAGGTGGTGCCGAGGTCGAGCCCGGCGATCGGCGCGCACACCGTCCGGGCCCCGTGCACGCAGGCCAGCATGGCTGCGGACTGGTCGACGGCCACGACCTCGTGGCCCAGTTCGATCAGCCGATGCGCGATCCGGCCGGTCCCGCACCCGAGGTCCAGGATCCGGGCGTTCGCCGGCACCTCCGCGTGCACGAGCTCGGCCTCGCCCGACGGCGGGAGTTGGCGATACAGCTCGACCGCGCACCCGTCGGCGGTGATCACTCCGCGGCCGGTGCCCGGCGCCGTCATGCCGTGATCTCGTCCAGTTCCGCGAGGTCTTCGAGCGTCGGCTGCCAGGCACCGGCCGCGACGTTGCGGCTCACCTGGCTGCGAGAGGTCGCGCCGGCGATCACGCTGGCGACTGCGGGCTGAGCCGCGAGGCCCCCGATCGCAATGTCGAGCAGCGTCGCTCCGCGCGCCTTGGCGAAACTCTCCAGCCCCTCGAGCACATCGAACGTGTCGTCAGTGAGGACGGACTCCCGCCCCCACGACGCGATGCGGCTGCCCGGCGGCGGGGCCTCGCCCCGGCGGTACTTGCCGGTGAGCAGGCCGCTGGCGAGCGGGAAGAACGGCAGGAGCCCGATGCCGTAGTGCTCCAGCGCCGGCACGAGGTCGGCCTCGATGCTCCGCTTGAGCCAGCTGTACTCGTTCTGCGCGCTGATGAACCGCTCGAGGTGCCGGGTGCGCGACGTCCACTCGGCCTCGGCCACCTGCCACCCGCTGAAGTTCGAGCTGCCGACATAGCGCACCTTGCCCGCACGCACGAGGTCGTCGAGAGCGGAGAGCGTCTCGTCGATCGGCGTCGCTTCGTCGGGACGGTGCAGCTGGTACAGGTCGATCCAATCGGTGCGCAGCCGACGCAACGAGGACTCGACCGCCCGATGGATGTAACGCCGGGAACCGCGCGCGCCCCAGTCCTCGCCGTTGTCGTGGCCGCGGGTGCGCACATTGCTGCCGAACTTGGTTGCGAGCACGATGTCGTGGCGCCGACCCTGCAAGATTTCGCCCAGGCGTTCCTCCGACGCGCCGTAGGAGTCGGCGGTGTCGAACAGGGTGATGCCCTCGTCCAGGGCGGCATGCACCACCTCACGGCTCTGCTCCAGGTCGAGCTTCATGCCGAGGTTGTTGGTGCCCAGGCCGACGACGGAAACGACGAGCCCGGAGTTACCAAGGCGACGGAAGTCCATGCCCTCGACAGTACGACCGGCCGCGGCCGGTAGTTTCGCGGCATCATGAGTGAGGATCGCAGCCCGGCCCGCCTGACCGTCTTGTCGGGACCGTCAGGGGTGGGTAAGGGCACGGTGGTCGCGGCGCTGCGCCGGCTCGTGCCGCACGTGTGGGTGTCGGTCTCCTGCACGACTCGCGCGCCCCGGCCCGGTGAGACCGACGGGGTCGAGTACCGGTTCGTCGATCGCGCGGAGTTCGAGCAGATGGTGGCTGACGACGCCCTGCTCGAGCACGCCGAGTTCGCGGGCAACTGCTACGGGACGCCCCGCGCGCCGGTGCTCAAGCACCTGGCCCGCAACGTGCCCACCCTGCTCGAGATCGAACTCGAGGGCGCCCGGCAGGTCCGCGAAACGATGCCCGAGGC
This sequence comes from Jatrophihabitans sp., assembly GCA_036264855.1. Lineage (GTDB taxonomy): Bacteria > Actinomycetota > Actinomycetes > Mycobacteriales > Jatrophihabitantaceae > Jatrophihabitans. The sequence goes on from DATAQD010000238.1 coordinate 4,214, forward strand.
CCGGTTCGTGTTCCTCGCGCCGCCGTCGACGGACGAACTCGTGCACCGGCTCGCCGGACGCGGCACCGAATCAGACGCCGAAGTGGCGGCCCGGCTGGAACGCGCCGGGGTCGAGCTCGCCGCGGCCAGCGAGTTCGACCACGTCGTCGTCAACAACGACGTCGAGGACGCGGCCCGCGAGGTGGCCGCGCTGATCGCACGCGGCTGACGGTGAGAGCTACAGCGCTTTGAGGATGTCCTGGACGCGTTCCTTGGCGTCGCCGAAGAGCATCTGGGTGTT
>DATAQD010000251.1:0-8361 GCA_036264855.1 Jatrophihabitans sp.
TTCTCGATGCCCGGCACCCCCGTCCTGCGCTACGGCGAAGAGATCGGCATGGGCGAAACCCTCTCGCTGCCCGGCCGCGAAGCGATCCGCACCCCGATGCAGTGGGACGACACGCGAGCCGGTGGGTTCTCGACCGCACGGCCGGCCGACCTGATCCGCCCGATGCCCACCCGCGGAACCTACGCGCCGAAGCTGGTGAACGTCCGCCAGCAGAGCCGAGACCCGAACTCGTTGTTGCGCTGGTTCTCGGAACTGATCAAGGTCCTGCGCGAGTGCCCGGAGATCGGGGTCGGCACGCCGGCGGTTGTCGACGTTGCGCTACCGCGGTCCGTTCTCGCGCACCGGTTCGACGCCCCGGAGGGATCCATCCTGCTCGTGCACAACCTGGCCGACCGAGCAGTCACGGTCGACCTCGCCGCGGTCGATGCCCCGCCTACCGCGTACGAGGTCTTCGGCGACGCGGAGTACGGACCCGCCTCGGGATCGTTGACCGACCTGCGGCTCAACGGATGGGGCTATCGCTGGATCCGGCTCAAGCGCGGTTCGTAGGCCGGGGGGTATCCGCGACGTCGACATGGACGTAGGCAGCGACGCCGAGCCCGCGCCGACCAGCGCGAACAGCACGACCACGGTCTCGGAAATGATGGAGACCACGCCGAGCGGTTCGAACCAGTTTCCGACGTCGTCGGCCAGCATTGGGAACGCAACGAGGCGGGTCGCGGCGTATCCCACGACGGCCAGGCCGCAGGTGACCGCAGCGGCCGCGTAGACGGCGACGGTGTCGTAGACCACGGCAACGGCGCCGAGCGCGAAGCACGCCGCGGTGAGCACGATGAACAGCACGCCCATGTACGGCGCTTCTACCAGGTGCTCGCCGATGACCGGGATGTGGGCGATCGCGGCCACGGTCGCGGCGACCGCGAGGGGCCAACGCGCGAAGGCGCCCTGCCGATGGAACCAGCTGTTCTGGACGGTCGTCATGTCGACTCCCAAGGCATGTGCGATACGGACGAACGGGGGCCTGCGGGCCGGCCGGGCGCTTCGGCCCGCCCGGGCGTTTCCCCCGGGCGCTTCCGCCCGGGCGCTTCCGCCCGGGCGCTTCCGCCCGGCGGGCCGAGGCGGCGGCTAGCTGGTGATCTTCTTGTTGGCGACGATGCCGCCAGTGAGCACCGCGGCGGTCATCGCCATGTGCTCGGCGGCCGTGGCGAGCTTGGTCTGGAAGTCCGTGTGGCCGGCGACCGAGGCATCGATGGCGTCGAACAGGGTCTGCACGTGCGGGATCAGTTCCTTGGCGACCGCGGCCGCCGGCAGCTCGGGCACCACCGAGTTGATCAGCTGACCGAACGAGGCGCGGTAGCCGTTCAGGTCCGACTTCGCCTTGGTGACCATGGCGGCGTTCTTCGTCGCCTTGCCCAGCGTGTAGTTCACGAAGAAGCCGATGTGCTGGCGCCACGAAGCCAGGAACGGCTTCTCGGCATCCGGATAGACCGAACCGACCGTCCTGGACAGGGCGACGGAGTTCGCGTCCAACGCCGACACGGCCCCGACCACCGCAGGATCCTTCAGATTGCCGCCCTTGAGCACCGCGGTGTTCAGCGCGTTTCCGGCCAGCCACACGTGGTCGCTCAACAACGCGGTCAGCGTTGCTCGCAGGTCCGCAGCCGCGGTGGCATCCGGCGCCGTGGCCGGCGTGGCCGGCGTGGCCGCGTTGCCGGTCATTGCGGAGGTCGCGGCGCCGCCGGCTGGCGAGCTGGGGGAGCCGGACGTCTCGCTGCTCGTGCAGCCGGCGGTCAGGATCGCTGCCGCCGCCACCGAAACGGTGATCGTCTTGATCTTGGTGTTCATCTGCGGTCGCTTTCTCTTCGGGGTCGGTTGGTCGCTGGCTGTCGTTCGTTGTGCGGGCATGCCGAGAGGGCGCATCGACGCGTTGTGGATGCGGAGAGGTCGGGCGAGGTTGTCCGGTTGCGGCTAACCGGTGACGATGACGTTCGCGTTCATCCCGTAGTGGATGCTGCAGTAGTAGGGGTAGGTGCCGGCCTTGGTGAAGGTGTAGGAAAACGTGTCTCCGTCGCCGTTGAGAGTCGCGTTGAACAGCCCGTCCGGCTTCTGGCCGGTGCGCAATCCGGTGGACTTGTCGACGCCGGTCACCTTGCCCGAGGTGACCGTGTGGCTGATCGGCTCGTCGTTGCGCCAGGTGACCCTCGTCCCGACCTTGATCTTCAGGTCCTCGGGCATGAACATCAGCGACTTCAACGAGATCACTGTCGCGCCGTTGGCGGAGCTGCCCTTCGGGGACGATGCGCTGCTGCTGCAAGCGGCGACGGTGAGGGTGGTCAGCGCGAGCAGGATCAGGAGCACCCGGGTCGAGCCGCGGAGGCGACGCATCAGCTTCATGACCACTGGTTCGTTCGCCTGGCCCACTTCGGTTTGGTGTTCGCGAGAAATCTCGCGGATGTCAGCCGGCGCGCCGCTGCCCCGGGCCGTTCGCCCGGGGCAGCGGATGAGGGTCGGTGCCGGTCAGCCGTCGTGGCCGTGGTGGTGCCCACCGTCGTCGCCCCCGCGATCGTCACCGGGCTCGACCTGGCGGCCGCGGTCACCGCTGAGTACGACGGCGGTGCCGCGATCGTCGCCCGGCTCGACGTGCCGGCCGTTGGCGTTGCGCGGCTGGCCGGCGCTGGCGGTCGACGCGGCTGACGGCGCACGGGTCACGTCGTCACTGCCGCGGTTCGGGCCGCGGCGGTCGTCGATCACGGTCGAGTGCGCCGGCCCGCGGCTGGTGGACGGGTCTTCGCTGGCCAGGGCGGCCGCGGTCGGAACGGTGATGGCGGCCGCCGCGATGGCTACGGCGATGGTCAGTCGGTTCATGACGTACTCCTCGAACTCAGGCGGGTTGGCTCGGCGTTCGTCCAACACCCACAGTTCTTCCGTACACCGGGGACTAGCCGCCATGAGACGAACGCGCTAGTACGCGACGAGGAGCTCCCCGTCCTGCAGATCGCCGACAAGATCCGCCGCCGCCGTGGATCTTGTGCCACATCCCGCGCCCGCGCGCCGTATCGCGCACAAGATCCGCCGCCGCCGTGGATCTTGTGCCACCGGCTGCGCCCGGGCGCCGTATCGCGCACAAGATCAGCAGGCCCGGCTAACCGCGGCGCCGAGTTCCTCTGCGAGCTCGGCCCAATAACCACGCCCGGTGATCTCGCTACGCAGCATCTGCTGCCAGCGGTCGTCCCAGCCGGTTCCGATCGCGCGCCGCTCGACGATCGGCCGTAGCCCCGCCTCCTGGTGAGCCTGCAGATCCATCAGCTTCGTCGCGCCGTGCAGGACGACACACCGATGTCGAGCAGCAGTCCCGTCCCGCGTCATCGGGGTCGCCCCGGTCCGAGGCCGTGCCGGCGCCACGCGGCGTGGGCGCGCAGCGATGACGACCACGACCTCGACTTGGCGACCGGAAGTTCCACGAACATCGCTCCGTCGCGCTCGACCACTGGATAGGTGTTGAGCCGGTAGGCCCTCGATGTGCGGCATCGGCCGGTGCTCAGGTCGTACGCATACCCGTGCCAGGGGCAGACGATCGCCCCGTCGCGGATCAATCCTTCGATCAGCGGTCCGCGGCGGTGCGGGCACAGGGCGTCGACCACGACCAGTGAGCCGTCCCGCTCGAAGACCGCGTAGGACCGTCCGCCGTGCTGGATGAGCCAGCGCGTGCGCCCGTTGGCCGCGCCCAGCGGAACGAGGACCGGGTCGACCGCCACGTCAGCCCTCCCGTCGCAGCATCGACTCCGGGGACCAGCCCAAGCGGCGCGATGCCGCTTCGCCGGCCTCGACCAGCATCCCCGCGAGCCGCTTTCGGGCCTGCGCCGCGAGCCGGGCGGTAGGCGCGCCGATACTGAGCGCGGCCGCGACCTCACCGCGCACGTCCCGGATCGGCACGGCGATCGACGCGACGCCCACCTCGCGCTCCTCGACGGCCTCAGACCAGCCGCGCCGCCGGACCCGAGCCAGCTCGTCGACGAGCTCGTCGCGGTCGGTGATCGTGCGCGGGGTGAGTGCGGTGAGCGACATCGCGTCCAGCACGGCTTCGAGCGCGGCGGCGTCGAGGTGCGCGAGCAGCACCTTGCCGGAACTGGTGCAGTGGGCCGGCACCCGCCGGCCGGTCTCGGTGAACAGCCGCAGCGTCTGCGGGCTCTCGAGCCGGTCGACGTACACGACGTCGCACCCGTCCAGAATCCCGACCTGGCAGCTCTCCCGGGTCTGTTCCCGCAGCGAGGCGAGGACCGGGCCGGCGGCCGCATGCAGATCCATGTGGACGCGGACGGCCTCTCCGAGCTCGAACATGATGATGCCGAGGCGATAGTTACCGGTCTCCGGGTTCTGCTCGATCAGCCCCTCGGCCGCGAGCGCACCCAGCGCTCGGTGGACGGTCGACTTGCCCAGCTCGAGGCGGCGCGCGAGCTCCGAGACCCCGAGCTCGCGCTCGCGGGAACGGAACACCTTGAGCACCCGCGCGGCATTGCGGACCGACGAGAGCCCCGCGGTCGCATCGCTCATGGCGGCGTCCACTGCGTGCGGCCGCCGATCCCCGCCAACAGCGCCGAACGGATCGCGTCCGGATCCGGCGGCTCGGCCGCGCACGCGTCGAGCACGCCGGCGTCGTGCGTCGCGATCGCCTTGGCCAGCAGGGCCTGGGCCTGCGGCAGCCCGGAGACCGCCGCACCCGACAGCTCGCCGACGTGGGCCTCTCGCCCACGCACGCGGGACCGGATCGTCTCGAAGTCCCGGGCCGCGGCCGAGTGGCCGTTGGCGAGCCCGGTCCCGACGTCAGACGCCTGGTGCGCCGACAGCCCGGCGCCCGGCTGGGCCACGACGTGATACAGCACCGTGCCGACGCCGAGGGCGGGCCGGACCTGGGCGAAGTCCGGTCCGTCCCGCTCGTTCAGCAGGGCGAGCGACGGCAGGACGGCGGGGTCGCAGAACCGCACCTGCCACGTGACGCCGCCGCCGGCGTGCTCCACCGCGAGCTCGGGCTCGCGGATGCGACCGAGGGAGTCGATGGTCGCCAGCAGGTGCAGATTGCGGGCGCCGAGCGCGGCGACGGTGAACGGCCCGGCGTTTATCAACGCCATCCGGCCGCGGATGGCGCAAGCGAACGTCATCGCCTGGTCCACATACGCCCGGTGGATCTTATGGACGTACGCGGCAACCGCCGCGCGCATCTGTTCGGGCGTGGGCATCCGCCGTGTTCCCCTATCTGGAACGGCCGTCCTCCGGACGGAACGCTATCCGGCATACGGTCGGGGCGTCAATCAAGCCATCAGCACTCGGGGACCGCGCCGTGGGAGTGCTCAGGCTGGCGCATGTGGACGTCCGGACTCCTGATTTGGAGCTCTCGATCGCCTGCTACACCGAGGTTCTGGGCTGTCGGTGTCGCACCGCGACGAGGACGCCGTCTACCTCAAGTACCGCGCACGAGGACGGCCGGGTACTTCTTCGACCCCGTCGGCAACCGCAACGAGATGTTCACCGGCGGCTGCTGGGTGGACCCGGATTTCGAGCCGATCACGCGGCTACGACCCGGGCGAGGCGGTCAACACCGAAGAGGTGATCGTCCGCATTCGCAGGGGCGGACGCACCGCGCTGGTCAGCTACGGCAACCGGGTCACCGAGGTGAACGCGCCGCCACTCGGCGCGGACTAGCTGCACTGCACCCGAGCGTTCGCCCAGTCCACCAGGGTGCTGCCGAAGGTGCTGTTCGGATCGACGGACAGGTCGATCAGCGACGCGCCGGTGACGTCTTGGGTCAGGGGAATGGCGCCCGTGCCCTTGCTCAGCGTGCCGTCGTAGGCCCTCGCCCCGTCGACGGTGATCTCGACGTGCGCGGTACCGCCGCCGGACGCGGCAGTGGTGTCGTCGACTCCGACCGCGACGGTGAGTGTTGAGCAATGCCCGCCCAGGTAGTACTGGACGTCGGAACCGGTCGTGGCGCCCAGCCCCTTGGGAAACGCCATCCCGGCGATGCGTAATGGCGTCGTCGCGCCGGACCGGCTCACCTGGGCGTCGTTGTGGACCGGGCCCGAGACGGCGACCCACGTCATGTCGCTGAGGTACGTGGTGGTTGTCGGCGGGGCCGGCGCGACGATGATCGTGATCGTCGACGCGGTCGTCCGCTGGTCGCCACCCGTGGTCTGATACGCCGCACTCGCCGCGATCGGGTAATTGCCGGCCGCAGTATTGGCCGGCACACTCACCGCCCACCTCGCCGTCGTCGCGGACTGACCCGGGACCGACCGGCCGGCCACGCCGACCGGCGCGACCGTCCAGCCCCCCGGGATCGAGGAGAGGTCGACGGCGACGTGGTTGATCGCGTCGCGTCCGTCGTTGAGCAGCGTCTCGGACAGCACCGTCGACACGCCGGACTCGACATAGGTGTTCGTCGCCGTGGCGGCCAGCGTGACGTGCGCGGGAGCACCCGCGGGCGTGGCGCCGGCCGAGACGCGGAACATCCGCACGCCGTGCGCGTCGACCCCGGCGTGCAGGCTGTCGGCCACGGTCGAGACGTCGCGCGTCCAGAGATCCTGGACCTGGTAGGCGGACTTCGCGCCGCCGAGCACCGCGGACAGGGACGCCGACTGGGTCGTCGGCGCGCCGGACTCGTTGAAGAACAGCACGGCCTCGTCGCCGTTGGCGAGGGGACGGACGAGCGTCCACTGCTTGCCGGTGTGTTCGTAGACGGTGGCCGCGTGGCCGAGCGGGTCCTGATCCACCGCGATCACGTCGCGGTTCTCGTAGATCGCCAACGTCGCCGCCGTGGCCGCGTTCTTGCCGCCGGCCTGTGCCAGTGGCGTCCCGGCGATCAACGGCGCGGCCATCATCGACCAGAGGCTGAGCTGGGAGCGGTACTCGGTGTCGGTCTGACCGCCGTTTCCGATTTCGAGCATGTCGGGATCGTTGGCCGCACCGGGGTGTGAGTACGAGGACAGGGCGATGTTCTGCTTGAACAGCGACACCGTGCTCGCCCAGCTATCGGAGATGTCGGTCGTCGTGCGCCAGAGGTCGGCCTCGGCCTGGTCGGCGGCCCACGACCACGGCTGGTAGTAGCCCCACTCGCAGACGCTGTAGACGATCGCGTGGCCGGTGTCTGCGCTCGCCTGCTTCAGGGCATCGCCCATCGCCTTGTAACGCGCGATGTACTCGGCCTGGTTGTCGGCCGTACCCGGGACCAGGCCGCAGTTGTCGTACTTCACGTAGTCGACGCCCCACGACGCGAAGTCCTCGGCGTCGGTGAGCTCGTGCCCGTAGCTACCGGCCAGACCCTGGCACGTGGTGGCGCCGGCACTCTCGTAGATCCCGAGCTTGAGCCCGAGGCTGTGGACGTAGTCGGCGACGGCCTTGATGCCATCGGGGAAGTTCCTCGGATCGGCGACTAGGTGGCCGTTGACACGCCCAGCGATGGCCCGGCGCGGGTCGGTCGGGGCGCCGTTGCGACCTTGCGCGTACTGGCTGCCATCCATCCAGCAGTCGTCGATGTTGACGTACTTGTAACCGGCGGCGGCCATCCCGTCGTCGACCATTGCCATCGCCGTCTTCTCGATCAGGTCGGCGCTCACGCTGCAGCCGAAGGCGTTCCAGTCGTTCCAGCCCATCGGCGGGGCGGTGGTGGCCCCGACTCCGGCCGCGGCCGATGGCGCGGTGACAACCGTGGCCACGGCGAGCGACGCCACGACGGCGGGGACGACCGTCAGGGCGAGGAGGCGATGGATCCGGCGGACGGGTACTGCGGCGGCAACGACCATGACGGCATCCTTCGATGGGGATGGGCAGTGACACGCCTCGCGGGGCCGCTACGGAGTGGTTCTGTTGAAATCCGTTGGTTTATGTGAGGCGAACCACACGCTAGGAGTGCGGTTCTGTTCGGTCAAGTAAGAGTTTCTTAGGTTGCGATCACTGGGCCCCGGCCCGGCGGGGCCGCCGGATCGACACCTAGGCCGGCCTGCGCGTCCACGCGTCGGCGGGCGCCCGGCCGACCGATCCGACCGACAGGCGCGCGAAGATCATCGAACTCACCGACAAGGGGTGGGCGACGGTCGAGGTCGCCCTGAACGCTCTCCGCGAGCTCGAAGCCGAGGTTGTCGACCGGCTGGGCGAGCCCTCGGTCCGCCGGCTCCCCAAGACGCTGCTGCAGGTGCTGGACCGGCCAGCCGACACCACGGGGCCGGGGTCAGCCGGACCTTGAGCATCGAGCCGTCCGACCCCGCACCGGCTCACACGCGAAAGAACGGCGTCTCGTTCGGGCCCTGCAGGTGGATGTCGAAGCGCAGCGTGCCGTCGCTTTGCGGCGCGGCGATCAGGGCCCGCGCGTCC
>DATAQD010000264.1:0-3300 GCA_036264855.1 Jatrophihabitans sp.
GACGAGCACCGGGCGGACGCCGAAGAACGGACGGGTCGCCGAGCCGGGCTTGGTCGGGATCGCGCCGGGCAGCGGGGCGAGCATGATGGCTCCGGTTTCCGTCTGCCACCAGGTGTCAACGATGGGGCAGCGTCCCTTGCCGATGATCTCCCGATACCAGATCCAGGCCTCAGGATTGATCGGCTCACCCACCGAGCCGAGCAGCCGCAGCGAGCTCAGGTCGTGCGCCGCCGGGATCTCCTCACCCCACTTCATGAACGTCCGGATCGTCGTCGGCGCGGTGTACAGAATCGTGATCTTGTTCTTCTCGATCATCTGGAACCAGCGGTGCTCGTCCGGGGTGTTCGGCGTCCCCTCGTACATGAACGATGTCGTCCGGTTGGCCAGCGGTCCATAGACGATGTAGGAGTGCCCGGTGACCCACCCGATGTCGGCGCCGCACCAGTACAGGTCCTCGTCCGGTTTGATGTCGAAGACCGCCCAGTGGGTGTACGCCGCCTGGGTCAGGTAGCCGCCCGTGGTGTGCAAGATGCCCTTGGGCTTGCCGGTGGTGCCTGAGGTGTACATGACGTACAGCGGGTGCTCGGCGTCGAAGGCCTCGGGCTCGTGCTCGGTCGACTGCCGGTCGACGATGTCGTGCCACCAGACGTCATGGTCGCCGTCCCACTCGACGTCCTGGCCGGTGCGCTTGACGACCAGCACCGACCGCACGTCCGGGCACTTGAGCAGCGCCTCGTCCACCGCCGGCTTCAATGCCGATGCGGCACCGCGCCGGTATCCCCCGTCCGCCGTGATCACGACGCGCGCATCGCAGTCGATGATCCGATCCGACAGCGCCGTCGACGAGAAGCCGCCGAACACCACCGTGTGCGGTGCTCCGAGGCGCGCGCACGCCAGCATCGCGATGACCGTCTCAGGGATCATCGGCATGTAGATCGCGACGCGGTCCCCAGTCTGGACGCCGAGTTCGATCAACGCATTCGCGGCCTTGCAGACATCGTCCTTGAGCTGCGCGTAGGTGATCGACCGGGTCTCCCCCGGCTCACCCTCCCAGTGGTAGGCCACTTGTTCGCCGTGGCCGCTCTCGACGTGCCGGTCGACGCAGTTGTAGGCGACGTTGAGCTTGCCGCCGACGAACCACTTGGCGAACGGCGGATCCGACCAGTCCAGGACCTCGGTCCACCGCTCCGCCCACGTCAACCGGTCGGCTGCGGCCGCCCAGAAGCCCAGCCGGTCGGCCTCGGCGCTCTTGTAGGCATCGGCGTTGACGTTGGCCGAGACCGCGAACTCCGCGGGCGGCGGGAATCGGCGCTCTTCGTGGGACAGGTTGGAAAGAGTCTCACTCATGTATCGAACCTAGTTCTCTCGTCAGGCGGCCGGAAGGGCGGTGTCAGCGCGGGTAGGTCGGCAGCACCGTCCGCTTGAACGTGAAGTTCGTGACCGCCGCGAACGAGGCGTACCACGCCAGGATCGCAGTGACGATACCCAGCCAGCCGCCGAACTTCGTCCATCCATCGGACGTGATGAAGTTCCCTATCGACAACGCGAAGAACGTCAGCGTCAGGGCGGCGAGCACCGCCATGACGGCCCCGGACACGCGGATCGAGGCGATGAACATGTACAGCGTGAAGATGCCCCAGCCGAGCAGGTAGACCCCGAGGCCGTGGTCGAGGTCGCGGCCGGCCGCATCGGTCGGCAGGTGGTTCAGCAGGTACCAGAACGACAGCCAGAACGCGCCGTAGGACGAGAAGGCGACCGCCCCGAAGGTATTGCCCTTGACGAACTCCCACATGCCGGCGAGCAGCTGGGCCACGCCGCCATAGGCCAGTGCGAGCCCGAGGACGACCGTTTCGCCCGAGCCGATCAGCTTGGCGTTGAACACCGACAGCACGAGGGTGGTCAGGGCGAAGGCGGCCAGCCCGAGCGGCGCCGGGTCGGCGATCGGGTTGGCGACCGGGGCGACGGGGGCCCTCGAGGTCGTGGCCGTCGGATCGATCGGGGTCCGGGTCTGAGTCATGGCTGCTCCTCTCGCGCGCGGGCGGGTGACGCCCGTCTGCTGGATGACGTTGCCAGTGGTGGCCGCCCCTCGGAACAGCTCCGCGCGCCCATTCGGCGGGCGTCGGACCGGCGTCGACATGCGGCCCGCGCACGACGACGAGCGGTCGTCAGCGACGACGAACGGTCAGTCCGGCTCGAGCGCGCGCAGCTCGGCCGTGAGCGTCTCGGGGGCGTGCAGACGCACCATCACTCGGCCGACATCCGGCCGGACCCGGCGCTGGGTGGCCAGGGACACCGCGACCATCACCGCGAACGTGATCGGCACCGCCCAGGCCGCCGGTTGGGCGAGCAGGGCCGCCGTCCAGCCCTGACCGGTCGCGCTGGTGATGGTGCGCAGCACCGCGGCCGTGGCCAGCGTGCCGCCGACCGCCAGACCGGCGATCGCACCGGCGTCGGTCAGCCGGGGCCACCAGATGCCGAGCACCAGCAGCGGGCAGAACGTCGCGGCCGCCACGGCGAACGCGAGCCCGACGACGGCGGCCAGACCCAGGTGCTCGCTCGGCAGGCTGAGCAGGTATGGCACCGCGATGCCGGCGACGGCGGCGATCCGGAACATACGGATCCGGCGGGCCCGCAGCTCATCGCCGCCGAGATCGTGGCTCCGCCGGGTCAACGGGCGCAACAGGTCCTGGGAGAGCACGCCGGCCACCGAGACGGTCAGCCCGGACGCCGTCGACAGGAACGCGGCGAAGGCACCCGCGGTCACGAGCGCGCTCAGCAGCACGCCGGGCTCACCGCCGATCATGCGCCCCGGCAGCGTCAACACGGTCGCGTCGGTGTCGCCGGTCAGTAGCAGGTCCGGCACGTAACGCCGGCCGAGCGCCCCGAAGATCGTCGGGACGAGATAGAACGAGGACAGCAGCACGAGCACGAACAGCGTCGTCCGTCGGGCGTCGCGGCCGTCCGGGTTGGTGTAGAACCGGACGAGGACGTGCGGCAGCCCCATCGTGCCGAGGCAGATGGCCAGGATCAGCGACAGGCTGGCGTAGAGCGGGTGGGGGTTGCCCGAGCCCAACGGGCGCAGCCAGGCCGCCGTGCGTTGCGATGGCAGCGACGTCACCACTGGCACGACGTCGCCGCGCTGGAGAGCGACGCGGGTGCCGGCCGACAGCCGGTGCGTTCCCACGGTCAGGCGCACCGGTCCGTCCACGGCTGCACCGTCGACCGTTCCGCGTACGGTGAGCGTCTCGGCCGCGGGTACGCGGACGGTCTCGTTCGCCGGCACCTCGACCGTGACGCGCT
>DATAQD010000062.1:0-20690 GCA_036264855.1 Jatrophihabitans sp.
GCGCCACGATGATCGCGCACGGCTACAACCACATCTACCGAGGCGGCAAGATCAAGGGCACCGCCGGGTGGTTCGGGAGCCTCGGTATGAACCCGGGGATCTTCCACGCCTGGCTCGCGAGCATCACCGAGCTCGGCGCAGGCGCGCTGCTGTTGCTCGGCCTGGCCACTCCATTGGCCTGCGCCGGGGTCATCGGGATCATGCTGGTCGCCTGGATCACGAACCATCGCGACAAGGGATTCTTCGTCTTCCACCGCCCGGTCGAGGGCTATGAGTACGTCATGACGCTGACGCTCGCCGCGATCGGCCTCGCGGGTGTGGGCGCGGGCGAGTGGTCGCTGGACCACGCGCTCGGCTGGTTCGAGCCACCGGGCTGGTGGGGCCTGGGCATCGCGATCGTCGGCGGCTTCGGTGGCGCACTCGGCCTGCTAGCCGTGTTCTGGCGCCCGAATCAGCTCGGGAGTCGTGAGTTGTAGCCCCGACCGGATTCGAACCGGCGCTACCGCCTTGAGAGGGCGGCGTCCTGGGCCACTAGACGACGGGGCCCCAGAAACTTCCTTGGTCCTGCGCTGGGGTACCAGGACTCGAACCTAGACTAACTGAACCAGAATCAGTTGGGCTGCCAATTACCCCATACCCCAATGGCGGACCCGTCGAGAAACGTCATCCGGGCCAGCGTCAGACTCTACCCGACCCTCACGAGCGCCCACAAAACACGTCAGCGCGGTGCGCGTTCCGCATCGTCGGCCCCATCGTTGTTGGCCAGCGAACGGGGCGATCGGGCGACGGCGCCTAATCCGCCCCGATCATGATCGACGCCGCGTGCTCGCCGATCATCATCGAAGCCGCGTTCGTGTTGCCGCCGACGATGCTCGGCATGATCGAAGCGTCCACGACGCGCAGCCCGTCGATACCGCGCACCCGCAGCTGGGGGTCCACGACCGCGGCCTCGTCGACCCCCATCCGGCAGGTGCCGACCGGGTGGTAGACCGTCGTCGCCCGGTTCAGGACCTCCTTGGCCAACTCGCCGCGGCCCGGGTACTGCGGGCCCGGGGACACCTCGACCTCGACCCCGCCGAACATGGCCTTGCTCGCCATGGTCTCCCTGATGAGCTCCATGCCGTCGACGAGGACGTCGATGTCGGCTTGCTCGTCCAGGTAGTTGGGGTCGATCACCGGCGCGGCCGTCGGATCGGGCGACGCCAGCCGGAACGTGCCGCGGCTCTGGGGGTAGATCAGCGTCGACATGATCGTGAGCGCCCGGCGCGGGTCGGGCTTGTGCCGGATCGGCGCGTCCTGATTCGGCGAGGGATAGCTCCACGGCAGCACGTGCAGCTGGAGATCCGGGATATCGGCGGCGTTCGGCGTACGGACGAAAGCAACGACCTCGAAGACACTGCGGGCCAGCCACGTACTGCCAGCGCGGAAATTCTCCCGGACGAAGGCGCGGCCGAAATACCCCGGCGATGGTTTGCGGATCGCCGTGGGCATCGCGAACGTCATCGGCACGAACAGGTGATCGTGCAGGTTGTCTCCGACCGGCAGCTCAGCCTCGACCTCGATGCCGAACGCGCGCAGGTGATCGGCGGGCCCGACTCCGGACAGCATCAGCAGGTGCGGTGAGCCGTACACCCCGGCGCTCAGGACCACCTCGCGCGTCGCCCGGATCACCTCGCGACCGGTTTTGGTGAGCACCTCGACGCCGGTCGCCCGACCGTGCTCGATGACGACGCGGGCCACGTGCGTCTTGGGCAGCACGACGAGATTCGCCGGCCGGTCGTCCAGGTAGCCGACTGACGCGCTGTACCGCAGCCCGCCGGAGTTGCTCTGTTGGAACAACGACACGCCCTCTTGCTCGGCCGCGTTGTAGTCCTCGTTCTTCTTCACCGCCGCCGTCTCGCTGAGCGCCTCGATGAACGACTCGGACGCGGGAGTCAGGTCCCTCGCCCGGATGACCTTGATCGGTCCCGCGCCTCCGCGATAGTCGTTCCCGCCGTCCTCGAAGCTCTCGAACCGCTTGAAGCTGGGGAGGACGTCGGCGAAGCTCCACCCGACATTGCCGGCCGCGGCCCAGTCGTCGTAGTTCTTGTGGTTACCGCGCACGAAGACCATGCCGTTGATCGAGCTCGATCCCCCGACGACCTTGCCGTGCGTCTGCGGGATTCGCCGGCCGAGCGCGTGCTTCTGCTCGACCGTGTAGTGGCCCCAGTCGACGGTCTTCTTGAGCTGGGGGACGGCGTGCATCGGGCCGATCATCCCGGGCTTGCGGACGAGCTGGGTGTTGTCCCGGCGACCCGCCTCGAGCAAGATCACGCTGGCGCCGGTATCGGCCAGTCGGCGGGCGAGCACGCAACCCGCGCTCCCGGCGCCAACGATCACGTAGTCAGCGCTTCGGTCCATGCGTCCCTCGCTTGATCGATCGGGTGTGGCCGGCCGGCCGAACTCAGCGCCAGCGGCGGGCGTAGCGCAGCTTGAGCATCTTGTGGACGACGTCGTACTGTTCCTTCGTCCGCGGGAACTGCTGCATGTCCTCGCCCATGGCGAACCGCTTGCGGGTCGTGGCCTTGGCCCGGGTGAACTCGCGCAATCCGTCATCACCGTGGAAGCGACCGAACCCGCTGGCCCCGACCCCGCCGAACGGCAGCGAGGGCATGCCGACGAAGGTGAGCACCGAATTGATCGTGGTTCCGCCCGCCCGCAACCGGGCTGCGATCTCCTCACCCCGTGAACCCGAGAAGACCGATGACCCCAATCCGAAGGACGTGGCGTTCGCCCGGTGGACGGCTTCGTCGACGTCGGACACGGTGTTGATGACGACGACTGGGCCGAACGTCTCCTCCTGCACGGCCGAGGACTCCTCGGGCACGTCGACGAGCACGATCGGGTGGACGTAGGGCGGCTGGATCGAGTCGAGCCCGCCGACCAGGGCCGTAGCCCCGCGGTCGAGGGCGTCGGTCACGTGCCGGCGGATGATGTCGATCTGGTTGGGCACCGTCATCGGCCCGATGTCGCTGAGCTCGTCCATGCCCACGCTCACCTGCCGGGCCCGCTCCTCGACCTTGCGCAGGAACTCGTCCCGCACCTGCGCGACGACGTAGACCCGCTCGACTCCGACGCAGGCCTGGCCGGCGTTCCACATGGAGCCCCACACGATCGCGGACGCGGCGGCGTCCAGGTCGGCGTCGGCGGCGACCACGGTCGCGTCCTTGCCGCCGAGCTCGAGCAGGACCGGGGTGAGGTTCTCGGCGCAGGCCGCCATCACGCGTCGCCCGGTCGGGACGGAGCCGGTGAAGCCGAGCTTGTCGACGCCGGACTTGCACAACGCCGCGCCGGTCTCACCGAAGCCGGTGATCCAGCTGACGAGCCCTTCCGGCGCGTCCGGATTCGCCTTGTAGAACGACTCGACGGCGTAGACGCCGGTCGCCGCGGCCAGCTCGCTCGGCTTGACGATCACGGCGTTGCCGGCCGCGAGCGCGTAGGCCATGCCGCAGAACGCCGTGTATACCGGCGCATTCCACGGGGTGATGATGCCGATGACGCCCAGCGGCTCGTACGAGACCCGGGCGTCGAAGTTCAGCATGGCGAGTCCGGGCGCGACTCGCTTCTGGGCCAGCACCCGCTTGGCGTGGCCGGCGGCCCACCGGAGGTCCTCCAGGCCGGCGAGCAGTTCGAACTGGACGTCGGCTTTCGGCTTGCCGGTCTCGCGGAACCCGATGTCGTAGAGGGTGTCGCAGTCGCGGGCCAGCCAGCGCACCCAGCGCTGCATGCGCTCCTTGCGGCCGCTGAAGCCGAGGCCGGCCCACCACTTCTGGGCCACTCGCGCCTGGGCAAGGCGTTCCGCGACATCCTCGGCGGTATGGACCGGGTAGCTGCCGACACTCTCACCCGTCGCCGGATTCCGGACCTCGAATGTCTCGCGGTCGGACGCGACTGGCTTGAGCTGAGCGGTCATGGCTGCCCGTCCTCGATCGATTCGGGAGAACGAGAACACGTTATAGTTTTGTCGTCCGGCGGGCAATAGGAGAGCCCATTTGACCGGATAGGCAACGCGGTACTCAGGGCCACCCAAGAACGCGACGACCAGCGCCATGAGCGCTCGCGCGAAGAGCCCGCCGCCGCACGAGCGCAGCAAGCTCGCAGGGCGGATCGACGATCGACCCGAGCGCAGCGAGTGGTCCGTGAGTAGATCCGCCTATGGCGGATCGGTCAGAGGAACCGGGAGATGATCTCCTTCATGATTTCGTTCGTGCCGCCGTAGATCTTCTGGATGCGCGAGTCGGTGTACATCCGCGAGATCGGGTACTCCTGCATGTAGCCGTATCCGCCGAAGAACTGCAGGCACTCGTCGACGACGTCGCACTGCGCCTGGCTGAGCCACCATTTCGCCATCGAAGCCGTCTGGACGTCGAGTTGACCGTTGAGGTGCTTGACCACGCAATCGTCCAGGAACACCCGGCCGATCTTCGCGGTCGTGGCCACCTCAGCGAGCTTGAACTTGGTGTTCTGGAAGTTCAACACCGGCTTGCCGAAGGCGTGCCGGTCCTTCGTGTACTTCAGCGTGTGGGCGAGGGCTTGCTCGATGGTGGTGATCGCGGCTACCCCGAGCACCAGCCGTTCCTGGGGCAGTTGGTTCATCAGCTGGATGAAGCCCTGGCCCTCCTCGGTGCCGAGCAGGCTGGACTCCGGGACCCGCACGCCGTCGAAGAACAGCTCCGCGGTGTCCTGGCCGTGCTGGCCGATCTTCTTCAGCACGCGCCCCCGGCTGAAACCGGCCAGGCCGTCGGTCTCGAGGACCAGCAATGAGATCCCCTTCGCCGCGTCATGCGGGTCGGTCTTGGCCACGACGATGACGAGGTTCGCGAGCAGGCCGTTGGAGATGAACGTCTTGGACCCGTCGATGACGTACTCGTCGCCGGTCTTGATGGCCCTGGTCTTGATGTTCTGCAGGTCCGAGCCGGTGCCGGGCTCGGTCATCGCGACCGCGCCGACCATCTCGCCGGTCGCCATCCGCGGCAGCCAGCGCTGCTTCTGCTGCTCGGTGCCGTAGGCGTTGATGTAGTGCGCCACGATCGTGCTGTGCACGGCCGTGCCCAGGCTGGGCGCGAGCGCGCGCGCCTGCTCCTCGGCCATCACGGCCTCCAGGGCGAACGTGCCGCCACCCCCGCCGTACTGCTCCGGGATCGAGGGGCAGAGCAGCCCGAGCTCGCCGGCCCTGTTCCAGACCTCGCGGTCGACGTGCTGCTGCTCGGCCCACCGCTCCTCGTTCGGCGCGCACTCCTTTTCCAGGAACGAGCGGGCGAGATCGCGGAACGCCTCGACGTCGTCGTCGCTCCAGGCCGGGCGGGGAGAATTCATGACGCAGACCTTTCCCTCGTGACTGTGACAGTATTACCGTCAACGACGATTGGCGGGTGTGACGCAGGCAACTTCGCCGGCCAGGAGCCCGCCGGTCAGGCGGTCCGTTCCCCGCGCAGCCGACCGGCCGCCCGCAGGAACGGCCGTACCTGGGACAGCAGGGCCTCGGGCTGGTCGATCTGCGGACAATGGCCGCAGCCGGGGAGCACGACCGCCCCTCCTGGCCGGCCGATGCGACGCAGGACGCGGGCCGGCGTCAGGACATCGCGGGAGCCGAACACCAGCAGGACCGCAACCGTCGCCGACGCCACGAGCGGGCCGAGTTCGGCGGCCCGGAGCTCCCGCAGCAGCGCGCGGCCGAGCGGGAGCAGCGCCGGGATGCTGTCCTGGATCGCATAGGGCGAGCTGAAGCAGCTGCGCACGAACGGGTCGAGGTCGCGGGGATGACCGGTCGCGAGCCGGCCGTAGGCCCACCCGATCCCCGCCTGCGCGGTGCGGTGCGGCACCCAGCGCAGCGCCGCGCGCAGGCCGACCTCCGCGGGCCTGGACATCGCGAGCCGCCATACGCGGGGCACGTGATGCAGCCCGGGCATGTCGATGAGGACGATCCCGGCTACGCGGTCCGGGTAGTGGTCCGCGAAGAGCGCCGACACGACGGCGCCCATCGAGTTGCCCATCAGCGAAACTGGGCCGTCCACGCCCTCGGCCGCGAGCACGCTGCGCACAACCTCGACGTAGGCGGACAACAGCGGACGGCTCCACGGTCTGATCGTCCGGCCGAAGCCCGGTAGGTCTATGGCGATCACGCGGTGGGTGACCGCGAGCGGCGGCACGATTCGATCCCAGGTCGTGAGGTTGTCCGCGAACCCGTGCAGCAGGACGACCGTGTGCTCACCGCTGCCGGTGATCGTGTAGTTCACGTCGTCGACCCGCGGGTCGACCGCTACCCGTGCGCCACCTCGCATGGGCAATCCATACCCCGACGTACGCTCGGACGCACCCGGGCGCGCGGCAACCGCACAATGCGGCTCGACCGGCCCTAGCGCGAGGAGACCTCCGACGGGGTCGCGCGGGTCGCTGCCGCCCGGTCGAGCAACGGCTGCGCGCGAAGCCGTTCGGCGATCGCCACCGCCTCGTCGACGAGCGGGTCGACATCGGTAGGTCCAGCCACCGCGCGGCGGTGCTCGGCGAGATCGAGCAGGGCGTGCGCGTAGTGATACGGATTGCCGACGGCCCGCAGTTGGGCGATCGCGTCCTCGAATTGAATGTCGGTATCGGCGTCGCCGTGCACCGCGGACACTCGCGCCCGGGCGAGTGCTCGCTCGGCGCGCAGGATCAGCGGGAGGTGCCCCACCGGGTGGCCATCGAGCAGCGCGAGCAGTTCCGCCACCTGGACCAGGTCGCCGACGAGGAACGCTGATCGGACGGCCAACGGCCAGGCCCAACAGATGTGCTCGTGCACCATGCCGATCGCGTCGGCGTAGCCCAGGATGTCGCGAGCATGCCGTAGGGCCTCGCCGTGCCGTCCGGACGCGGCCGCGAGGAACCCGTCGGCGGTCAGCGCGCAGACCACGTCCTGCGGGTCATCGCTGGCCCGGAGTGCGGGCAAGGCGGAGTTCGCGGCGGCGGTCTCGACGTCACCGCGGAGCGCGGCCAGCACCGCCAGCGCCGACCGCAGGATGTCCTCATCGTCCAAACCGTCTGCGTGCATGGCGTGGGCCAGGACGGCGTCGGCCTCGTCCCAGTCACCGCTCTCGAACACCGCGTAGACCAGGTTGTTCAGGGCAATCGTGAGGTTTCCGCGCGCCCCTACCCGTCGGGCATGGTCGGCGGCCGCCCGGGCCGCCGCGGCTGCGGCGGGCGGGTCGACGGCGTGCAGCATGTTCGACAGGTTGAGCAGCGCGCGCGCCCAGATCGCACGGTCGTCGGCGCGCTCGGCCAGCTTCGTCGCGTACTCGGCGGCGGCGACGGCCTGATCGCCCTGATTGGAGAAGGCGTAGCCGATGGCCCGGGTGACGAACAGGTCGGCGAGCAGCGTCGTCGGCACGTCGAGGGCCTGACCCAGGACGAGAGCCTCCTCGCCGAGCGCGTTGCTGGACTGCAGATCGCCGAAGTTCTCGAGGGCGGCGAGCTCGCCCAGAGCGATCACCGTGTTGTGATCCGGATCGGGACGCAGCACGGTGACGGCCGCGGCCAGGCTCTCGCGGGCTTCCGCGTGGCGGCCGAGGTAGCGCAGGGCGCGTCCGGTCCAGGTACCAGCCCGGGCGGCGTCGCGAGGACGATCTTGTTCCAGGTACAGGTCGCGGGCTCGGTGGGCATTCGCGATGCCGTCGGGATAAGCCCCGGCGAGAACGGCCACGGCGGCAGCGCGCTCCCACAACCCGGCGGCGGCCAGCGAGGCGGCCGGACCCGAGCCCTGTTCGGCCAGCTCGGCCGCCTCGGCGTAGGCCTCGGCCGCCCGGGCGGCCGCACCGGAACGCTCGGCGCGCTCCCCCGCCCGGACCAGGGCGGCGATCGCAGCGTCCCGGATTCCCGTCGCGTCGGGGTCGTCGGGAACGGCGGCCAGGGCGTCGAGGTAGTGACGGGCAACGACGTCCATCACCTCGTCGCCATCGTTGGCGAAGGTAGCCCGAAGGTGCGCGGCAACGGCCAGATGCCGGGCCTTGCGATCGCGGCGGGACAGCGTGTCGTAGGCGACCTGCCGAAGCATGCTCTGGCTGAAGCTGTAGGCACCGCGTTGCGGCGACAGCGGGTCGGCCGAGATCTCGAGCACCCCTCGGCGCACCAGCTCGTCGAGCGCAGCGTGCACGCGATCATCCGACCGTCCCGAGACCGCCGTGAGGGCCTCGGGCGGGAAGGTCAGACCGAGCACGGCCGCGTCCGCGACCAGCGAGCGCAACTCCCCGTCCAACGCGTCGAGGCGGGCCGCGAGCAGCGCGTGCAGGCTGTCGGGCACCGAAAGCGCGCCGACGTCGCCGACGAGCCGGTAGACGCCCTCCATCGGGACCACGACGTCACGATCGATGAGCGAGCGAACCGTCTCGACCGCGAACAGTGGGTTCCCCTGGGCCTGAGCGGCGATCCTCGCGGACGCATCCGCGGGCATACGCGGCACCAGCGCGGCGAGCAAGGCGTCCATGGAACGAGCGTCGAGCGGGTCGAGGGTCAGCGCCGTGCGGTTGCGGCCTGTGCCCCAGCCGGTCCGCCGCTCGTCGAGTTCCGGTCGCGCGAAGACCAGTACATAGATCGGCGAGCTCCGCGCCCAATCGACCAGGTGGTCCAGGAAGTCCAGCAGCGCCGGGTCGGCGTGGTGCGCGTCCTCGACGAGCAGCACGACCGGGTCGGAGTCGGCCAGGCGCTCGAAGAACAGCCGCCAGCCGGCGAACAGCTCCTCACGGCTCAGCGGCGCATCGGTGTCGTCCGGATGCGCGACGCCGAGCAGCCGGCCCAGCCGCGGGCCCACGTAGCTCCGCTCGGCCGCATCGGCCACGAACGTGTTGAGTCCGTCCACCAGCTTCGCGGCCGCGAGGTCCAGCGCGTCTTCTTCGGCAATTCCGAACCGCTGCCGCACGATCTCGGCCAACGCCCAGAACGCGACGCCGTCCCCGTAGGAGAGGCAGCGGCCGCGATGCCACATCGCGACCTCGGCGAGACCGTCGATGTACTTCTCGAACTCCCAGCCCAGCCGGGACTTCCCGACCCCGGCCGGACCGGACACCAGCACCATGCGGGGCGTCCGCCGCTCCGCCGTCGCATGGAAGAGCTCCTTCACCGTGCGCAGTTCCGCGTCGCGGCCGGTGAGCGGGGCCTCCAGCCCGTCGACGCGCTGCGCACCACCCACTCCGGACAGCACCCGCCCGGCTTGCCACAGCCGGACCGGCTCGCTCTTGCCCTTCAACCGGTGCTCACCGGCATCGCTGAAGCCGATCGCGGCCGCGGCCAGGCGCTGCGTTGCGGCGTCGACCCATACCGTCCCCGGAGCCGCCGCGGACTGCACCCGCGCGGCGGTGTTGACCGCATCGCCGGCCACCATGCCCTCGGCGGTCGCCCCGAGAGTGACCGCGACCTCGCCGGTGACCACGCCCGCGCGCAAGCCCAGCCCAGCGGCGCCGACCTCCGTACCGAGCTCCCCCACGGCCGCCACCAGATCGATGGCCGCCCGCACCGCGCGCTCCGCGTCACCCTCGACCGCCACGGGCGTACCCCAGACCGCCATCACGGCGTCGCCGATGAACTTCTCCACGGCGCCGCCGTAGCGACCGATCACCGTCCGACACATCTCGAAATAGCGCGACAACAACTCGCGCACCTGCTCCGGGTCACGTGATTCTGACAACGCAGTGAAGCCGACCAGGTCCGCGAACAGCACCGAACAGACCCGGCGCTCGGCCACGGCGGCGGACAGGCTCGGTTCAACGACGCTCAGCGAGGTCCCGCATTCGTTGCAGAATCTCTGGTCCGACGTGACCGCGGCGCCGCAGGACGGGCAACCTGGGGCCAGGCTCGTCCCACACTGGCCGCAGAACTTGCCGGTGGCCGGGTTCTGCGCGCCACATGCTGAGCAGAGCCCCTCCACGTCATGGCCTCCATCCGTAGCGGCCCGGGATCTGGTCCGCGCGGCGGTTCGGCGGCCCGTGACGGACGCCGTCCAACCCCGCCGCAGTGCGGCGATCTTACCCACGCGCGGTCCGCCCTGACGTCCAGACCCGGCAGCCGGGCTGGAGCGCGATTCAGCCGCCGGACCGCGCGTCCCGGAGCCGGCGCAGCGAGCGCTCCCGCCCCAGAATCTCCATCGACTCGAACAACGGGGGCGAAACAGTGCTGCCGGTGATCGCCACCCGCACCGGACCGAAGGCGTTGCGCGGCTTGAGCTCCAAACCTTCGACGAGCGCGCTCTTGAGCGCCTCCTCGATCTCGGCCGCCGTCCACGCCCGCAATCCCTCGAGCGCCGGGATCGCCGCGGCGAGAACGGCCTGTCCGGCATCGCCGAGCTGTTTGGCCGCAGCGGCCTCGTCGACGGCGAACTCCGGCTCCGGGGCGAGCAGGAACCGGACCAGGTCCACGCCCTGCTTGAGCGTCTGGATCCGTTCCTGGACGAGCGGGGCGGCGGCCGCGAGGACGTCGGAGTCGGCCGGCAGACCGGCCGCGAGTACCTGGCCGGCGAGCCGGGCCTGGAAGTCGACCGGATCGAGCCGCCGGATGTGACTGGCGTTGATGGCCTCGCACTTCTTGGGGTCGAAACGCGCCGGGTTGGCGTTGACGTCGCCGATGTCGAACGCGGCGACCATTTCGGCCATCGAGAAGATGTCGTGGTCGTCGGCGATGGACCAGCCCAGCAACGCGAGATAGTTCAGCAGCCCTTCCGGCACGTAGCCGGCGTCGCGGTAGTGCTGCAGCGAGGACTGCGGATCACGCTTGGACAGCTTCTTGTTGCCCTCGCCCATCACGTAGGGCAGGTGGCCGAACTGCGGAACGAAGTCGGTGACGCCGACGTCCACCAGCGCCCGGTACAGCGCGATCTGACGTGGCGTGGACGGCAGCAGGTCCTCGCCGCGCAACACGTGCGTGATACGCATCAGCGCGTCGTCGACCGGATTGACCAGCGTGTAGAGCGGTTCGCCGTTGCCGCGCACGACGACGAAGTCGGGCACCGAACCGGCGGCGAAGCTGACCTCGCCGCGCACCACGTCGACCCAGCTGACGTCCTCGTCGGGCATCCGCAGCCGCAGGACCGGCACGCGGCCCTCGTCGCGGTACGCGGCCTTCTGCTCCTCGGTCAGGTCGCGGTCGAAGTTGTCGTAGCCGAGCTTCGGGTCCTGGCCCGCGGCGCGGTGCCGCGCCTCGGTCTCGTCATTCGTCGTGTACGACTCGTACAGATGCCCGCTGCCGAGCAGTTTGGCGACGACGTCGTCATAGATCGCGCGCCGCTGGCTCTGCCGGTACGGCGCATACGGACCGCCGACTTCGGGACCCTCGTCCCAGTCCAGGCCCAGCCAGCGCAGCGCGTCGAGCAGGAGTTGGTAGGACTCCTCGGAATCGCGCGCCGCGTCGGTGTCCTCGACGCGGAACACGAAGGTGCCGCCGGTGTGCCGGGCGTAGGCCCAGTTGAACAGGCAGGTTCGGATCAGGCCGACGTGCGGGTTGCCGGTCGGTGACGGGCAGAAGCGGACCCGGACCGGCGACGTCACGCCGCCACGACCGGGTTCGTGAGCGTGCCGACGCCCTCGATCTCGACACTCACCGTGTCGCCGGCGACGATCGGCCCAACCCCGGCCGGCGTCCCGGTGAGGATCACGTCGCCGGGAAGCAGCGTCATGATCGCCGAGATGAACGCGATCTGCGTGGGCAGGTCGTGGATCATCTGGCTGGTGCGGCCGTCCTGCTTCACCTCACCGTTGACGCGAGTGACGACCCGGAGGTCCGCCGCGTCCAGGACGGTCTCGACCCACGGCCCGAGCGGGCAGAACGAGTCGTAGCCCTTGGCGCGGGTGAACTGCACGTCGGCGCGTTGCTGGTCGCGGGCGGTGACGTCGTTGCCGGCCGCGTAGCCGAACACGTGCCGCAGCGCGTCCTCGGGCGCGACGTTGCGGGCCGGCGTTCCGATCACGACGGCGAGTTCGCCCTCGTAGTGGACCTCGGCGCTCGATGCCGGCAGCCGGATCGCGTCGCCCTCGCCGATCACCGACGTCGACGGCTTGATGAAGATCAACGGCGTGCTGGGGGCAGCGCCGCCCATCTCCTTCGCGTGCTCGGCGTAGTTCCGGCCCATGGCGACCACCTTGCTGGGCAGGAAGGGCGACAGAAGCCGGACGTCCGGCAGCGCCCACCGGTCACCGGTGAAGGAGATCGGGCCGAACGGATGGCCGTCGATCGCGGCGACCGTCAGGGACTCGGTCGGCGCTGCGGGCGGCCCTTCGACGGTGCCCCAGGCGACGCCGGCCTCCGCCGAGGCGGAACCGGGATGGACGAAGCGGGCGATGCGCACGATGCTCCACGCTACCGGGCCGGGGTCCGCCGCCGATCCGGCGCGTCGGTCGTCCATAATCGAGCGTGTGACGTCCCCGATGTCGAACATCTCGGTCGAGAAGCGCAGGCAGCTCGCCGCGACGCTCGGGCTGTTCTCCGTGCTGTTCATCGCCATCGGCGCCGTCGCCGCCACCGGCGCTGCGAGCGCCGTCGTGAAGTCCTTCGTCGTCATCGCCCTACTGGTCGCGCTCGTGCTCGCCCTGATGGCATGGGGGGTGGCTCGGTCGGTGAAGATCGACCTCGCCGAGCAGCGCCTCGACGCCGTCATCGACCAGGCCGTCCAGGCCCAGGGCGCGTCGCTGTGCAGCTGCGGGCATGAGCACGACCCGGACGAGCTGCACGTCACCGACGACCCGTGCGAGAAGGACGGCCGCGGCCATGACTGCACGCACTCCTGCGACACGTGCGTGCTCGCCCGGTTGCGTCCGGCGGCCGTCGCGGCCGCCCGGCGACCGCGCCCCGGCCCGCGCGGCCCGTCGCCGTCGCCGTCGCCGAGGTGACCACAACACGATGAGAGCGCTCGCGCGACGAGCCGCCGCTCGGGCGAGCCAAGCGAGCCTGCGTGCCGATCGACGATGAACCTGACGGGAGCGAGCGCGCTCCTTTGAGGAGCTGGGCTTGCGGTGACTATCTCGCGTGCAGCAAGCCGTACCGAACGGCGTCGTGCAACGCCAGCCAGGACGCCTCGATGACGTTGCCGTGCACGCCCACGGTCGTCCACTCCCGCTCATGGTCGGTCGTCTCGATCAGGACGCGGGTCACAGCGTCGGAACCGTGTTTGCCGGGCATGATCCGCACCTTGTAGTCGGTCAGCTCCATCTTGGCCAGCTGCGGGAATGCCCGCTCCAGCGCCTTGCGCAGCGCCCGGTCGAGCGCGTTGACCGGACCGTTGCCCTCTTCGGTCGAGATCACCCGCACGCCGGCGGCCTGTAGCTTGACCGTCGCCTCGCTGACCAACGTGCCGTCCTCGCGCCGATCGATGATCACTCGATAGGACTCGAGGGTGAACGGCTCCGGCCCTTCCGCGCCGGCCAGCTCATCGCGCAGCAGCAGTTCGAACGACGCGTCGGCGGCCTCGTAGGACCATCCCGCGGCCTCCCGTTCCTTGATCCGATCCACCACGCTGCCGACGACCTCGGGTCGGTCGCTGACATCGACGCCCAACTCCTTGGACTTGAGCTCGATGGACGCTCGGCCGGCCATCTCGGTGACCAGGATCCGCTGATCGTTGCCGACGATCGTCGGGTCGAGGTGGTTGTACATCTCCGGCGCGACCTTGATCGCCGAGGCGTGCAGCCCGGCCTTGTGCGCGAACGCGGACCCACCGACATAGGGCGCGTGCGCGTCCGGGACGAGGTTGGCGATCTCGGCGACGGCGTGGGCCACCCGCATCATCTCTTGAAGGCAGCCGTCGGGCAGGACGTCGAGACCCAGCTTCGTCACCAGCCCGCCGATGACGGAGAAGATGTTGGCGTTGCCGGCTCGCTCGCCGTAGCCGTTGGCCGTGCCCTGGACGTGGGTCGCGCCGGCATCCACGGCGGCCAGGGTGTTGGCCACTGCGCAACCCGTGTCGTCCTGGGTGTGGATACCGAGCCGGATGCCGGCGCGACCGACCACGTCCGACACGACGTCGTGCACTCCCATGGGGAGCATGCCGCCGTTCGTGTCGCAGAGCACCCCGACGTCGGCGCCGGCCGAAGCCGCCGCGTCGAGGACCCGGATTCCGTAGTCGGGGTCGTGCTTGTAGCCGTCGAAGAAGTGTTCGCAGTCGAGAAAGACTCGGCGGCCCTCAGCGCGCAGAAAGGCGACGGTGTCCCGCACCATCGCCAGGTTCTCCTCCAGGGTCGTGCGCAGCGCCCGCTCGACGTGCCACACATCCGACTTCGCGACGAGCGTGACGACCGGCGCCTGCGCCTCGAGCAGGGCGCGAACCTGACCGTCGTCCTCGACGCGGACCCCGGCCTTGCGCGTGGCGCCGAAGGCCACCAGGACGGCGTGCTGCAGGACGAGTTCCCCTGAGGCCGCGCGGGCGAAGAACTCGGTGTCCTTGGGCATCGCTCCCGGCCAGCCACCCTCGATGAAGCCGACGCCCACCTGGTCGAGCAGCCGGGCGACGGCCAACTTGTCGGCAACCGAATAGGTGATGCCCTCGCGCTGGGCTCCGTCGCGCAGCGTCGTGTCGAAGACGTGGAACTCGTCGGTCTGCATCGGTCATCCTTGCCGTCGAATTGAGGGGTCGAGGTCAAAACAAAAGACCCCCCGCGAATGCGGAGGGTCTGCGCGTCGGTGACTGGCTGGGTACCGACGCGCTAACTGATAATGAGCGAGCTGAAGTTCACGGGCCGAGTGTGCCACACGCCGTCGTGTCGTGCACAACTCGTCGTGTCGCCGCTCAGCCCGAGTTCACCCCTCGACTCGTCAGCCGGCGGCCTTGGCCAGCCGCTCCCCGATCTCGCTGGTCGAGCCCGGCTGCCTCGCGTCGCGTGACGCGAGATCGTCGGCCACCGCCCGTTCGACGCGGGCGGCCGCGTCGGCCGCACCGACATGGGCGAGCAGCATTGAAACGGACAGAACGGCAGCGGTCGGGTCCGCCTTGCCCTGGCCGGCGATGTCGGGCGCCGATCCGTGAACCGGCTCGAACATCGAGGGGTTGCTGTGACTGACGTCGAGGTTGCCGCTGGCGGCCAGCCCGATGCCTCCGGCGATCGCGGCGGCGAGGTCGGTGATGATGTCGCCGAACAGGTTGTCGGTGACGATGACGTCGTAGCGACCGGGATCGGTCACCAGGTAGATCGTCGCGGCGTCGACGTGGTTGTAGGCCACCGTGACGTCCGGGAACTCCTGCGCCACTCGAGCGACGGTGCGCGACCACAGATCGCCGGCGTTGGTGAGGACGTTGTTCTTGTGCACGAGCGTGAGGTGCTGGCGCGGACGGGCCGCCGCGCGCCCGAAGGCGTCCCGGACGACGCGCTCGACCCCGTATGCGGTGTTGACGCTGACCTCGGTGGCGATCTCGTGCGGGGTGCCCTTGCGCAGCACGCCACCGTTGCCGGCATAGGGGCCCTCGGTGCCTTCGCGGATGACGACGAAGTCGATCGCGGGCTCGCCGGCCAGCGGCGTGGCGACGCCGGGATAGAGCTTGGCCGGGCGCAGGTTCACGTGATGGTCGAGCTCGAAGCGCAGCCGGAGCAGGAGCCCGCGCTCGAGCACGCCGGACGGGACGGTCGGGTCGCCGACCGCGCCGAGCAGGATCGCGTCGTGCCCCCGGATCTCGTCGAGGACGGAATCGGGCAGCACTTCTCCAGTGCGGTGCCATCGGGCCGCGCCCAGGTCGTACTGCGTCGCCTCGACGCCCGGGTGCACCGCGTCAAGCACGCGCAGCGCCTGCTCGGTGACCTCGATGCCGATTCCGTCGCCCGGGATCACCGCGAGTCTCATGCCGGGAAGCCTACCGAAGGTTACGACCTGCTCTCACTCAGTGGGCTGGATTTCTCACCATCTGAGACGTACTGAGGCAGCTCGCGCGTGTGCCGCAGCGGCGAGAAGAACACCGGAACGAAGGCGATGCATCCTCCGACGGCCGCGACCAGCAATGTCGCGCGCACGCCGATCGCGGAACCGAGGGCGCCGCCGATGAGACCACCGAGCGGCATCGTTCCCCAGACCAGGAAGCGCATCGTCGCGTTCATCCGGCCGAGCAGGTCGGGCGGACACAGACCTTGCCGGAAGCTGACCTGGGTGATGTTGTAGATGACCACGGTCGCCCAGAACACGATGAACGCCGCGGCGAGCAGGTAGAGGGTCCAGTCCCGATGGACAAACGGGGCGACGAAGCTCGTCGGCAGTGACACCGCGATCGAGATCCAGATCGTCGGTCCCTGACCGAGCCGCGCGGCGACCCGGGTCGCGGCGAGCGAGCCCAGCAGGCCACCGATCGCCGCGGTCGACATGATCAGGCCGATCAGCCCGGGCGAGAGGTGCAGATCGCGGGCCAGCAGGACGTAGAACACCGCGAAGCCGAGCGTGTTGAACAGGTTCGAGCTCCCGGTGCACATGGCGATCGCGCGCAGCATCGGATTGCGCAGGACGAAGCTGAGCCCCTCCTTGATCTCGCGGCCGAGATGCCGATCGGCTCTTCGCTCCGGCTTCGGCGGGCGGCTCTGGATCGCGGCCACCCAGCCGGCCGACCACAGGAAGCTGACTGCGTCGACCAGCACGGCGTACGGTGCCGTCAGCGCCTGGATGAGTGCGCCACCCGCGCTGGGCCCGGCGATCTGGCTCACCGACTCGCTGGCTTGCAGCTTGGCGTTGCCCTCGACCAGCGCCGAACGATCGACCAGCTGCGGCAGGTAGGACTGATACGCGACGTCGAAGAACACGGTGCTCACTCCGGTCACGAGGGCAACTGCGTAGAGCTGACCGATCGTGAGCGCGTGCAAGGCCTGAGCGAGCGGGACCGACCCGAGCGCCGCCGCTCGGATGAGGTCGTTGACGATCAACACGGTGCGAAAGCGCATCCGGTCGACCCAGGCGCCGGCCGGCAGTCCGACCAGCAGGAACGCGACGGTCTCGAACGTTGTCAGCAGGCCGACCTCGAACGTGGACGCTTGGACGACGAGGATCGCCACCAGCGGCAGCGCCAACTGGCTGACCATCGTGCCGAACTGGCTGACCGTCTCGCCGATCCATAACCGCCGGAAGTCGCGGTGGTGCCAGAGCCCGCCCCGTCGCGAAGCGGTGGCCGCGGCCGCGGATGCGGACCCTTCGGCGGCCCGTTCCGCTGCCAGCTCGGGGGTCGTCTCGTGCGGGTCGCCGCTGGCGCCCTGCCTCGTCACGCCAGATAGCGTCCGTCACTGATTGGGAAATGTCAATCAGTTAGAGTCGACACGTGGTCAAGCCTCCGAAGCGCGCCCAAGAGGCTCGGCCGCCGACGGACGCTGCCCCCCGCCGCTGGGCCACCGACGAGGAGGCCCGGGCGCTCGCGTCCGCCTTGCGCATGCGCATCCTGCGGGTGTGCCTCGACGAGGCGAAGTCGAACAAGGAGATCGCCGCGATCCTCGGCAAGGATCCGGCGACCACCCTGCATCACGTCCGACGCCTGGTGGACACCGAGTTCCTCGCGGCCCAGCCGGTGCGGCGCGGCGCCCGCGGCTCGCGGGAGATCCCCTATCTGGCCACGGGCAAGTCGTGGCGGCTGATGACCCCGGCCAAGGACCGCGTGCTGCTCGACGCGTTCCTCGAGGAGGTCGCACTCGTGCCCGTGGACAGGCTGGAGACGGCGCGTCTCGGCCTGAGGTTGAGCCCCGCCCAGATGGAAACATTCATGGACCGCGTACGGGACATCCTCGATGAGTTCCGCGCCCAGCCGGATCAACCGGACGGCGAGGCGATGTCGCTGTTCATCGCGATCCACCCCGACCCGAACCGGCCCTAACCCGTGACGATCCGCCGAGGGCGGCGGGCTCTTCGCGCGAGCGCTCATCGCGTCCCGGTCGCCTATCGCGCAGCGGTGCCTTCGGTGTAGTCGTCGTCGGAGGCGACCCAGGACATCAGGCCCCGCAGCCGGCGCCCGGTCTCCTCGATCGGGTGGGCCTCGCCCTTCGCGCGCAGGGCCGCGAACTCCGGGCCGCCGGCGTCTTGGTCGGCGATGAACCGTTCGGCGAACGCGCCGCTCTGGATCTCGCCCAGAATCGTCTTCATGTTCTCCTTGACGTGGGGGTCGATGACGCGCGGACCCGAGACATAGTCGCCGTACTCGGCGGTGTCCGACACCGACCAGCGCTGCTTGGCGATACCGCCCTCGTACATCAGGTCGACGATCAGCTTCAGCTCGTGCAGGCATTCGAAGTAGGCGACCTCGGGGGCGTAGCCGGCCTCGGTCAGCACCTCGAAGCCGTACATCACGAGCTGCGACGCGCCGCCACAGAGCACGGCCTGCTCGCCGAACAGGTCGGTCTCGGTCTCTTCGGTGAACGTCGTCTTGATCGCGCCGGCGCGGGTGCCGCCGATCGCCTTCGCGTAGGACAGGGCGAGGTCGAACGCCTTGCCGGTCGCGTCCTGCTCGACCGCCACCAGAACCGGAACGCCCTTGCCGTCGACGAACTGGCGACGGACGAGGTGACCGGGCCCCTTCGGCGCGACCATCGCGACGTCGACGTTGGCCGGCGGGTCGATGTAGCCGAAGCGGATGTTGAACCCGTGGCCGAAGAAGATCGCGTCGCCCTCCTTCAGGTTCGGCGCGATCGAGTCGGCGTAGAGCTTGCGCTGGGCCGGGTCGGGCGCCAGCACCATGATCAGGTCAGCCTCGGCGGACGCCTCGGCCGGCGTCAGGACGCGCAGGCCCTCGTCCTCGGCCTTGGGCCGGCTGCGCGAGCCTTCGGGCAGGCCGACGCGCACGTCGACCCCCGAGTCGCGCAGCGACAGCGCATGGGCGTGGCCCTGGCTGCCGAAACCGAGTACGGCCACCTTGCGGCCCTGGACGATCGACAGGTCGGCGTCGTCGTCGTAGTACATCTCCACTGCCATGGCTGCAACTGTTCCTTTGTCTGTTGGGGCGCCCGCGGAATCGCGAGCGCCGGCGAGCGATTTCGTGGGGCGATCAGGCGCTGCGCTCGACCGAGCGCAGCGCGGCTTGGGTCATCGAACGGGGGCCGCGGCCGAGCGCGACCATGCCGGACTGCACCATCTCGCGGATGCCGTACGGCTCGAGCATCTTCAGCATGGCCTCGAGCTTGTCCGGACGACCCGTCAGCTCGACGGTAACGGCTTCGGGGCCGACGTCGGCGACCTTGGCCTTGAAGAGCTCGACGACCTGCAGGACGTCGCGGCGGTTGGTCTCGTCGGCGCGGACCTTCACGAGCAACAGTTCGCGCTGCACGGCCTGCCGCTCCTCGAGCTCGACGATCTTGAGCACGTTGATCAGTTTGTTGAGCTGCTTGGTCACCTGCTCGAGCACACTGCCCTCGACACTCACCAGGATCGTGATGCGCGAGATCTCGGGATGTTCCGTGGGACCGACGGCCAGCGACTCGATGTTGAAGCCGCGGCGGGTGAACAGGCCGGCGACCCGGCTGAGGACGCCGGGCTTGTTCTCGACCAGCACCGACAAGGTGTGCGTACTCATCGCTTGACTCCGTTGATCATGACGTCGGTGAGCGCCGCGCAGTGCAACGCCGTGGTGTCTAGCAAGGGGACGGCGGCGTCGCCGTCGCGAAGCAGCCGGCCGATCTCGGTGCAGGCCAGGATGACAGCCTCGGCGCCGCGCTCGACCAAGCGGTCGATCGCCGCGAGGTAAGCCGCGCGCGACTCCTCGCGGACGACGCCATGAACGAGCTCCTCGAAGATCACCCGGTGCACCTCGGCGCGATCATCGGCGGCGGGGACGAGCACCTGCGCCCCGAACTTCGCCAACCGGGACGGGTAGAGGCCGCTGTCCATCGTGTACCCCGTCGCCAGGACGCCTACCCGCTGGTGACCGGCGGCCTCGGTCGCGGCGCCGACGACGTCGATCAGATCGAGGAACGGCACGTCGATGCGCGCGGTGATGTCGTCGGCCACCAGGTGCAGCGTGTTCGTGGCGAGAGCGATCGCGTCGACGCCGGCTCGCTGCAGCGCGGCCGCGGCTTCACCGAGGATGCGCCCCTGCTCGGCCCAGTCGCCGGCCCGCTGCAGCGTCTCGATCTCGGCGAAGTCGACCGACCACACCACCAGTGGAGCACTCGCGTGTCCGCCCACACGCTCGTGGACCGCCTCGTTGAGCAGCCGGTAGTACACCGCCGTGGACTCCCAGCTCATCCCGCCGAGCAGGCCGATCCGGTTCACTCGTCGGCCTCGTACTCGGGACGGATGTCGCGGGCGGCCTGGATGTCGTCGTTGCTCGCACCCGCGGCGACCATCGGCCACACCATCGCGTCCTTGCCGACGGTGAAATCGACGACGACCGGCTGGTCGTTGATCGCCATGGCCTTCTCGATCGTCTCGTCCACCTCGGCCTTGGTCTCGCAGCGCAGACCGACACAGCCGAGCGCGTCGGCGAGCTTCACGAAGTCCGGGATTCGGTGCTTGTGGGTGCCCAGCTCGGTCTGGCTGTAGCGCTCGCCGTAGAACAGCGTCTGCCACTGCCGCACCATGCCGAGATTGCCGTTGTTGATGACGGCGACCTTGATCGGAATGCCCTCGATGGCGCAGGTCGCGAGTTCCTGATTGGTCATCTGGAAGCAGCCGTCGCCGTCGATCGCCCACACGGCGGTCTCCGGCTGGCCCACCTTGGCCCCGGGCGCGAACGAGTCGAGGTTGCCGGTCACCCGGTC
>DATAQD010000063.1:0-11912 GCA_036264855.1 Jatrophihabitans sp.
CATCGGCCAGGCGGCGTCCCCGCCGGGCCTGGCGGGCCCGGCGGAACGCACGCTGAACGCGAGCTACGCCATCAAATCCGCGACGCTTGTCAGCGGGCGGGGCCAAGATACGAGGGTGCCCCGTCCCGCCACTCCGTTCATCGGCCGTTCCGCCGAGCTGACCGACCTGGTCACGGCGGTCAAGGCGGCGCGCGATGGCGCGTCGGGCGCGGTCATCGTCGGCGGAGACGCCGGGGTCGGCAAGACCCGGCTGCTCGGCGAGCTCGTGTCCGAGGTCGCCGCCGACAGCGTGCTCTGCCTGGTCGGCCACTGCGTCGACCTCGGCGACACCCCGCCGCCCTACCTGCCGTTCACCGAAGCGTTCACCCGGCTCGCCGCCGAACGCCCCGACCTCGGCGAGAACCTGCCCTCGGTCTTCCCCGCACTCGCCCGCCTGTTGCCCGGGGGAGCCGGACGGTCCCGGGTCCCGGACGATCGCGTCGAGCGGGGCGAGCTTTTCGACTCGGTCCTGGGCGCGCTCGCCGAACTCGCGGCCGAACAGCCCGTCATCCTGCTCGTCGAGGACATTCACTGGGCCGATCAGGCCACTCGCGACCTGCTCGGGTTCCTCTTCACGCGGCTGGACGGCGAACGCGTCGTCGTCGTGGCGAGTTATCGCAGCGACGACCTGCACCGCCGCCACCCGCTGCGTCGCGCCCTGGCCGAGTGGGCCCGGCTGCCTGCGGTCACCAGACTCCACCTCGGCCCGCTCGACCCCACCGATCTCCGGACCATGGTGCGGGCGATGTATCCGGCGCCGATGGACGAGCACGACCTCGACAGCATCGTCAGCCGCGCCGACGGTAACGCGTTCTTCGCCGAGGAACTCGTCGCCGCGGCGGTGCAGTGCAGCGACGCCGAGCATCTCCCGTGGCAGCTCGCCGATCTTCTGCTGGTGCGGCTTGACCGGCTTTCCGACGACGCTCGGCAGGTGGTCCGGCTGGCCGCGGTCGCCGGTCGACGCGTCGGCCACGAGATGCTCGAGGCGGTGGCCGAGCTCCCGGGCGGGCGTCTCGACGAGGCCCTCCGCGACGCCATCGACGCCCACGTCCTCGAGCTCACCTCCAGCGGGCGCGGTTACGTATTCCGGCACGCGCTGCTCGCCGAGGCCGTCTATGACGACCTGCTGCCGGGCGAGCGGGGGCGGCTGCACGCGGCCTACGCCGCAGCCCTGATTGCCAGGGACGACGCGCCGGCCGCCGAACTCGCCCGGCACGCCCGCGCGTCACACGATCTGTCGACGGCTTTCGCCGCCAGCATCGAGGCCGGTGACCAGGCGATGGCCGTGGCCGCCCCGCAAGAGGCGCTGCAGCACTACGAGGCCGCGCTCGAACTCGCGCCGAGCGTGCCCGAATCGCCCGAGGACCTCTCCGCCCTGACGCTGGCGGCGGTCGAGGCGGCCGACGCCGCCGGGCACACCCTGCGAGGCCTGCGCCTGGCTCGACGAGCGCTCAGCGAGCTGCCCGCGGACGCTCCTCCGGTCCGCCGGGCCACGCTGCTGTTCGCCGTCGTTACCGCGGCGCTGGGCAACGAGATCGATGCCGAGGCGTTCGCGCTCACCTCCGAGGCCCTGCACCTCGTCCCGGAATCGCCACCCACCGCATTCCGGGCCCGGCTGCTCGCCATGCACGCGCGCGTCGCGTTCATCATGGGCCACGAGGTCGATGCCGAACGCACGGCGCGCGAGGCCGTCGCGGTCGGTGACGTCGCCGGTTGCCGCTCGTCCACCGCCGATGCCCGGACGACGCTCGCCATGCTCGCTCAGCGGACCGTTGACCCGGACGAGGCCGCCCGGCTGATCGAGACCGCCGTCGAGCAGGCTCGCGCCGCCGACGACGCGCCGGCCGAACTGCGCAGCCGGTTCAGCCTGGCCGGCCTGTGGTACGAGCAGTGCGAGTTGCAGCGCGCCCAGGAAGCGTTCTCTGTCACTCACCGACGCGCCGTCGAGACCGGGCGCACCTGGGACGCCTTCGGCCTGCACTCGCGCGCCATGACCGCCACGCTGCAATACGTGCAAGGCGATTGGGACGGCGCCCTCCGGACCCTTGACACCACCGGCCAGCACCCGACGATGATCGCCGACGCGGTGTTCCGCTCGACCGCAATGGGAGTGCGGGCCGGCCGAGGCGAACACGACGCCCTGGCGGTGCTCGACGAACTGCGTAAGTACTGGCAGCGCGAGGGCCGGATCGGGCTCTACTCCGGTTTCGGGGCGCTGGAGATCTACGAGCAGCAGGGCGACGCCACGTCCGCGCTGCGCCTCATCGACGACCTCGTCGACTCGCTCGGCGCGCTATGGCTCGATCCGTGGTTCCTGGCCCGGATCCAACTGTCCGCATGCGGGCTCGCGGTGCTGTGCGCCGCCGCGACCACCGCGCCGGAGTCCCAGCACGAGCAGCTGGCGGCCGACGGTGCCCGCTTGCTGGCCGACGGGCGCACGAGCGCCGACAAGGGGCTGCCCCGGGGCCGCGCCCTGGGCCGCGAGGGCCGGGCGTGGCAGGCCCGGCTGGAAGCCGAAGGCGCCCGCCTGCGCTGGCTCACCGGCCAGGACCCGCCCTCAGCGGCGGAGCTGGTGGCGGCCTGGGAGCGTTCGGTCGCCGAGTTCGACTACGGCCAGATCGTGCAGCAGGCCCGGTCGCGGGCCCGGCTCGCTGCGGCGCTGCGGGCCACCGGCCGCGCCGACGAGGCCGCGCACCAGGCCGACCTGGCCCGGACGGCGGCCCGGGCGATGGGTGCAACTCCACTGCTGGCCGAGATTCGCGCGCTGGGCACCTCACCCCGCCGCCTGGTCGACGACGAGCGGTCCGGGCTCAGCGCCCTCACCGACCGCGAGCGTGACGTGCTGGCCCACCTGGTCGAGGGGCGGACCAACCGCCAGATTGCGGGCACGCTCTATATCAGCGAGAAGACGGTCAGCGTCCACGTCTCGAACATCCTCGCCAAACTCGGTGTGCGCAGCCGCGCCGAGGCCGCCGCTCTGGCCCGGAGGGCCAGCGTCTAGCGGGCTGACGCGCCGAAGGGGAGCTTCCTCACGCACCATTCGCTCGCCCGGCGGCCCAGCGGCTGGATTCGCCGGGCCCGTGCTTCGCGCTCGACCCGCGCCGCGCTCGGGTCCAGCTCTGCGCCCGCATCGTGACTTCGTCGCGCCCGCAAGCTCGCTGCGCTCGCGCGCAGGCGGCCTCTCGCGCGAGCGCTGATCGCGTGGTGGTGAACGTCGACTTTCCGCCTCCCAGCCCGTTCGAGTCCGAGCGGTGGCACTGCGAGACACTGGCTCCGCGTATGATGAACGGGCAGCCTGAGCGATCGGGCTGACTTCGCGTGCCCGCCTCCTGAACGCAAGAAGGAGGTAGGCGGCCAGCCTCGGTCCGTTCCGGTTACCCCGGTCCGGCCTCCTGGCCGCGACACCGGACACCAGGGCGAGCCGGTCACCTGACCGACCCGCGACAACCGAGGCCGTGCGGCCGGGCTGTGGCGACACGGCGGCTGCGCACGAACATGCAAGGAGGGACGACCGGCATGGCCGTCGTCACCATGAAGGAAATGCTCGAGTCGGGCGTCCACTTCGGACACCAGACCCGGCGCTGGAACCCGAAGATGAAGCGCTTCATCCTGACCGAGCGCAACGGGCTCTACATCATCGACCTGCACCAGACGCTGACCTACGTCGACAAGGCGTACGAGTTCATCAAGGAGACCGTCGCCCACGGCGGCACGGTGCTCTTCGTCGGGACCAAGAAGCAGGCTCAGGAATCCATCGCCGAGCAGGCCACCCGCGTCGGCATGCCCTACGTGAACCAGCGCTGGCTGGGCGGCATGCTCACCAACTTCCAGACCGTCTTCAAGCGGCTGCAGCGGCTCAAGGAGCTCGAAGCACGCCAGCAGGCCGGCTGGGAGGGCGTCGCCACCAAGAAGGAGCAGCTCATGCTCACGCGTGAGATGACCAAGCTGGAGCGCTCCCTAGGCGGTATCCGCGAAATGACCAAGGTGCCCAGCGCGGTGTGGATCGTCGACACCAAGAAGGAACACATCGCGGTGGGCGAGGCCCGCAAGCTGAACATCCCGGTCGTCGCGATCCTCGACACCAACTGCGACCCGGACGAGGTCGATTACAAGATCCCGGGCAACGACGACGCCATCCGCAGCGCGGCCCTGCTGACCCGCGTGGTCGCCGACGCCGTCGCCGACGGGCTGGTCGCCCGGGCGGCCGCGGCTGCCAACGCCGGGCGCGACGAGAAGCCAGAGCCGGTCGCCGGTGGGCAGCTCGCCGCCGACGAGCCGATGCCGGAGTGGGAAGCCGAGCTGCTGAAGCCGTCCGGTACGGACTCGGCCGCAGCGCAAGCCCCGACGGCGCCGGCTAGCCCGGAAGCGACCGCCCCGGAAGCAACCCCTTCGGAAGAAGCGACCGCCCCGGAAACCGAGACCGCGCCGGCTGCCTCGACGGCGCCGACCCCGTCCGCCTGACATCCCCCATCACGAACGGACCAGAGACTGAGATGGCGAACTTTTCCGCCGCAGATGTGAAGAAGCTCCGCGACGCCACCGGCGCGGGGATGATGGACAGCAAGCGCGCCCTCGAAGAGGCCGACGGCGACCACGAGCGAGCGATCGAGATCCTGCGGGTCAAGGGCGAGGCGAAGAACGCCAAGCGGGAGACCCGGCACGCCGCCAACGGCCTGGTGGCCGCCGCCGAGGGCGCAATGATCGAGATCGCGTCCGAGACCGACTTCGTGGCCAAGAACGAGCAGTTCCAGACGCTGGCCGGCGACATCGTGGCGCACTTCGCGTCGTCGAGCGCCACCGACGTGGACTCGCTGAAGGGTGAGACGCTCAAGGACGGCAAGACCGTTGAGGAGAGCATCAGCGGGCTGGCGGCCGTTATCGGCGAGAAGCTCGAGCTGCGCCGCGCGGTGAAGCTAGGTGGCCAGGTCGCCACCTACCTGCACCGCAAGGCGTCCGACCTCCCGCCGCAGGTCGGCGTGCTCGTCGAGTTCACCGGAGCCGACGCCGACGCCGCGCGCGGTGCGGCCATGCAGGTTGCGGCCATGCGCCCGAAGTTCCTCACCCGTGACGAGGTGCCAGCCGACCTCGTCGAGTCCGAGCGCCGGGTGGCCGAAGAGACCACCCGCGCCGAGGGCAAGCCCGAGGCCGCGGTCGCGCGGATCGTCGAGGGCCGCCTCAACGGCTTCTACAAGACCGTCGTCCTGCTCGAACAGGAGTCGGTGCAGGAGGCCAAGAAATCGGTGCAGCAGGTTCTCGACGAGGCCGGCGTAACCGTCACCAGGTTCGCCCATTTCGAGGTCGGGCAAGCCTGAGGCTAGGGTTCGACGAACGAACGTTCCACGACGATAGGGGCCGCTGTGAGTGAGACCGAGGCGGCCCCTTCGTCGTCGGCGGCTGGGTCGGCCAAACCCCCGTCCGCGTGGTTTCGCCGGGTGTTGCTGAAGCTCTCCGGTGAGGTATTCGGCGGGGGCAAGATCGGCGTCGACCCCGACGTCGCGCAGTCGATCGCCGTGCAGATCGCCGAGGTCGTCGCCGGGGGCACCCAGGTGGCGATCGTCGTGGGCGGCGGCAACTTCTTCCGCGGGGCCGAGCTGTCTCAACGCGGCATGGACCGCGACCGCGCGGACTACATGGGCATGCTCGGAACCGTGATGAACTGCCTGGCCCTGCAGGACTTCCTCGAGAAGGCTGGCGTCCCGACGCGGGTGCAGACCGCCATCACGATGGGCCAGGTGGCCGAGCCCTACATCCCACGTCGCGCCGAACGGCACCTCGAGAAGGGCCGCGTGGTCATCTTCGGAGCCGGCGCCGGCCTGCCCTACTTCTCGACCGACACCGTGGCCGCCCAGCGGGCCCTCGAGATCGGGTGCGAGGTGCTCTTGCTCGGCAAGAACGGTGTGGACGGGGTCTACGACTCCGATCCGCGCTACAACGCCGAAGCCCGGCGCTTCGACGAGATCACCTACGACGAAGTCATCCAGCGCGGGCTCGATGTCGCCGACGCGACCGCGTTCAGCCTGTGCCGCGACAACGACATGCCGATCATCGTCTTCGGGTTGACCGACGGGAACATCGCGCGGGTGGTTCGCGGCGACAAGATCGGCACGCTCGTCCACGCGGCGAGTTGACGTTGCGAAAGGACGAACGGTGATTGACGAGATCCTCTTCGAGGCCGAGGAGAAGATGGAGAAGGCCGTCCACGTGGCCCGGGACGACCTCGCCGGTCTGCGCACCGGCCGGGCCAACGCGAGCGCGTTCGCCCGGCTCGTGGTCGACTACTACGGCACCCCGACGCCGATCCCGCAGATGGCCACCGTCAACGTGCCCGAGGCCCGGATGGCGATCATCAAGCCCTATGACGGGAGCCAGCTCGGCGGGATCGAGAAGGCGATCCGCGACAGCGACCTGGGCGTCAACCCGACCAATGACGGCACAATCATCCGCGTGGTGTTTCCGCAGCTGACGGAGGAGCGCCGCCGCGACCTCGTCAAGGTCGCGAAGAGCAAGGGCGAGGACGCGAAGGTGTCGATCCGCTCGGTCCGCCGGCACACCAAGGACGCGCTGGACAAGCTCGCCAAGGACGGCGAGACGGGCGAGGACGACGTCCACCGGGCCGAGGTCGAGCTGGACAAACTCACCGCGCGCTACACCGGCATCATCGACGAGGTCGTCAGGGCCAAGGAATCCGAACTGCTCGAGGTCTGAGGCGGTCCCGATGCCCGCAGAAGACCAGAACCACGCCCCGACCGGACCGTCGGCCCTGGCGCGGGCCCGCCGGGTGGCAGCCCGGCCGCCGGGTGGTGAGACAGCGCCCGAGAGCGAGAACTCGCCGCCACCGGGTACGGCGCCACGCCCGCCGCCGACCGCGCGACCCACGCCGGGGGTACGCCGGGTGCCCGGGCGGACCGCGCGGGGCCGGTCGGCCAGCCAGCCGGGAGTCACCTTCCACGAGCGGACGCGGGCGCCCTCGCCATCCGCGGCCCGCGCAACCGGCGCAACCGGCGCAAGCGGGGAGCCTGCGGCCCAGACGGGTTCGCGGACCGGGCGGAACCTGCCCGCCGCCATCGGCGTGGGCGTCGGCCTCGGCGCCCTGATCCTGGCGAGCCTGTTCCTGTACCGGCCGAGCTTCGCGTTCCTCGTCGGCGGGGCGGTGCTGTACGGCGCCTACGAGCTGTCCCAGGCCCTGCAGAACGCCGGGATCCGGATCACGCTCGCGCCGATTCTGGTCGGTAGCGCGGCCATGCTCGTCGCGGCCTGGGAGCGCGGGACGAGTGGCCTGGTCGTGGCGGTGCTGATCACCCAGGCCGGCATCGTCGTGTGGCGCATCGCCGACGGCGTCCACGGCTACACCCGCGACGTCACCGCTTCGGCGTTCACCCTGCTCTATCTGCCGACGCTGGCCGGCTTCGCGATCCTGCTCGCGCATCCCGATGACGGAGCCCGGCGGGTGATCGCATTCGTGGCGACGGTCGTGTGCAGCGACACCGGCGGATACGTGGCCGGCGTGCTCTTCGGTAAACACCCGCTGGCGCCCATCGTCTCCAAGGCCAAGACCTGGGAGGGCTTCGCCGGGTCCGCGCTCGCCTGCTCGGCGGCCGGCATCCTGTTCATGACCCTGACCTTCCACGAGGCGTGGTGGAAGGGCCTGCTGTTCGGGCTCGCGATCGGCATCACCGCTACCCTCGGCGATCTCGGCGAGTCGATGCTCAAGCGCGATCTGGAGATCAAGGACATGGGCAACCTGTTGCCCGGCCACGGCGGGATCATGGACCGGCTCGACTCGATGCTGCCCTGCGCCGCGGTCGCCTACCTGCTGTTGGCCGTCTTCGTGCCGATCTGATGCCGCGCCTGGTGGACCCGGCCGAGGCGATCGGCGTGGTGGTCCGCCTCGCGGCCGAACGCGCCGGGCGGACGCTGTTTGTCGGCGTCGACGGACGCGGCGGCTCGGGCAAATCGACCCTGGCCGCGGCGATCGCTGCGGCGGTGCCGGGATCGGTCGTGATCCCCGTGGACGACTTCGCCGGGCCACTGGTGCCTGAGTGGGACTGGGCCCGGCTGCGCACTCAGGTCCTGCTCCCGCTGGTGGACGGCCGCCCCGGCCGCTACCAGCGATGGGAGTGGAATCGCGCCGAGGGGGCCGAGTGGCACGACGTCCCCGTGGGCCGGCTGGTGGTCATCGAGGGCGTGTCGTCGACGCGTGACGAGGTCGGCGCCCCGTGGTCGTGCCGGATCTGGGTCGACGCGCCGCACGAAACCAGGCTCCAGCGGGCGCTCGAGCGGGACGGCGCGCAACTGCTGCCGCAATGGCGCGACGTCTGGATGCCCTCAGAAGAGGCCTACGTCGAGCGCGAGCGGCCGCAGGACCGAGCCGACCTGCTCGTCAACGGCGCGGCGGACGTGGCGGACGGGTCGTTGTCGGACCCCGGTGGCACCCTGCCGGCATGAAAGAGACGCCGGACGAAATCGCCGCCGTGCAGCACCTGCTCGACCTCAGCTTCGACCGATCCTCAGAACACCTGCTGTCGATCATGACCGAACCGCGACGGTTGTCCGCGCTGCGGCTGGTGGACGACCTGCCGAGCCCCGCCGTGCTGAACATCGCGTCGGTCACCGCGCGCGGCGAGCCCCGCATCTCGGCGGTCGACGGCCATTTCATCCACGGTCATTGGTACTTCACCACGGCCGGCAACTCGCCGAAGGGCAGGCAACTCATCGCGCGGCCGGCGATCAGCGCGTCCTATACCCCCCGCGACGGGTACGGCGTGTTCCTGCACGGCCGGGTCGCGGCGCTGGGGCCGGGCCCAGAACGCCAGATGGTCATCGACCACTTCGTCGAGACCTACGGCCAGTCGCCGGAAGAGTGGGGCGCTGGCATCCTGTACGCCCGTATCGACGCCACGTGGATGGTCGGGTTCGCGATGACGCCGGACGAGGAGCTGGAGATCGAAAAAGCGCGTCAGGAACGCGAGGCTCGTCGGGCGGCGCAGTAGCCGCCGAGCGTCTGGGAGAATCGGAGGGTCATGACCTCCCTTCCCCTCGTCTTCGACGCGCCCCGGCGCGGCCGGCCCCCGACCCATCTCGCCGACATCGACGCCGCCGCCGCCCGTGCCGCGGTCACCGAGCTCGGCGAGCCGGGCTTTCGGGCCGACCAGCTCGCCCGCCAGTACTTCGCCCGGTTCGAGGGCGATGCGGCGGCGATGACGGACCTGCCAGCGGCCGTCCGCGACCGGCTCGGTGCGGCGCTGCTGCCCCAGCTGCTTGCCGAGGTGCGCTCGCTCGAGACCGACGACGGCACCACCCGCAAGACGCTGTGGCGCCTGCACGACGGCGCGCTCGTCGAGAGCGTCCTCATGCGCTATCCGGCGCGCAACGGCTCCCGGGAACGCATCACGGTCTGCATCTCCAGCCAGGCCGGCTGCGGCATGGCCTGCCCGTTCTGCGCGACCGGGCAGGGCGGTCTCACCCGCAATCTGTCGACGGCCGAGATCGTCGAGCAGGTGCGCTCGGCCGCCCGGACCGCCGCACTCGGTCAGCTCGGAGGCGGCCCGGGCCGGCTGTCGAACGTCGTGTTCATGGGTATGGGCGAACCGCTCGCCAACTACAACCGGGTCGCCGCGACCCTGCACCGGCTGATCGATCCCGCACCGGCCGGGTTCGGCCTCTCGCGCCGCTCGATCACCGTCTCGACGGTCGGGCTGGTGCCGGCGATCAGGCGGCTGGCCGCCGAAGACCTCGACGTGACGCTCGCCGTCTCGCTGCATGCTCCCGACGACGAGCTGCGTGACACCCTCGTCCCGGTCAACACGCGGTGGAAGGTCGCCGAGGTGCTCGAGGCCGCTGACGCCTACGCCGCGCGTACGGGGCGCCGGTACTCGATCGAGTACGCCATGATCCGCGACGTCAACGATCAGGCGTGGCGGGCCGAGCTGCTCGGCGACCTGCTCGCCCCCCGGCTCGCCCACGTCAACCTCATCCCGCTCAATCCCACGCCCGGATCGCAGTGGGACGCCTCGCCCAAGACCGTCGAGCGCGAGTTCGTGCAGCGTCTCGAGCTGCGCGGTGTGTCGGTGACCGTCCGCGACACGCGCGGTCGCGACATCGACGGGGCGTGCGGCCAGCTGGCGGCGGCTCCCTGAGCGACCCGGCCCGGCCCACGTCCACGGCGACCGTCGCGCGGTCGTCGCTCGTCGGTCTGCTGCGCGCCGCCGCCCGTGTGGACCGCACCCAGTCCGACCCGGTCGTTGCCGGGCGCAACGCGGTCGGCATCGTCGCGCCGCTGGTGGTCGGCGCCATCGCCGGCGGCGCGTCCTTGGGCCTCGCGACGACCATCGGCGCGCTGGAGACGGCCTTCGCCGACCGGCCCGGGCCGTACCGGCTGCGGATCGTGCGGATGCTCGGCTGCGCGCTCATGGCGGGGATCACGAGCG
The DNA here is from genome assembly GCA_036264855.1 of Jatrophihabitans sp. Lineage (GTDB taxonomy): Bacteria > Actinomycetota > Actinomycetes > Mycobacteriales > Jatrophihabitantaceae > Jatrophihabitans. The sequence continues at coordinate 10,467 of DATAQD010000063.1, forward strand.
GCCTGGCGGTCATCGCGTCGCGCAACGATGCCGCATCGGTCGTCCTGCTGCTGGTCCTCGCCTTCGGGGCCGGCCTGTTGCTCACCGCCGGGCCCAGCGCCACCCAGGTCGGGGTGGCGGCGGTCGCCGCCGCGCTGATTCTCGGACATACCCCCCAGCCGCCCTCAGTGGCGCTTCACGTCGGACTGCTGGTGCTCGCGGGTGGGGCCGTGCAGACGCTGCTGGCCGTCGCGGCCTGGCCCCTCGGCCGGCACCGGCCCGAGCGCGCCGCCCTCGCCGGCCTGTATCGCGAGCTCGCCGCCGCCGCGCGGCTGCCCAAGGGCAGCGCGGTAGGCCCACCGGCCAGCGTGACCCTCACCGCGGTGCGCCAGACGCTCTACGGGCTCGGCCACGATCACGGACCCAGCGTCGAGGCGTACCGGGTGCTGCTCGACGAGGCCGAGCGCATCGGCCGCGAGATCGTCGTCCTCACCGCGGTCGCCGAACGGCTGGCCAGCGACCACAACCCGATCCTGGCCGGACTGGTGCACGGCACGCTGACCGAGGCCGGTTCCGTCCTGGACGAGATCGCCGACGCACTCGAGCAAGGCCGCCCGGTCCGGCCCGAGCCGGTGCTGATCGCCCGAGCCACGCTGCGCGACGCGGTCGAGCGCCTCGAGGACGCCAGCGGCGCACCGGGGGAGTTCACCAGGCGCGCGGCCGCCGGGCGGTTGCGCGCGCTGGGTGGGCAGCTGCGGGCCGCGGTCGAGAGTTCGCACGCCGGAGCGAGCGAGGGCCGCCTCGTCGAGGAGCAGGACACGGCGGGCGGCCGCCTGCTGCGCGACCCGATCGCGATCCTGCGCGCGAACCTCACCCCGGATTCGACGGTCCTGCTCCACGCCGCTCGCCTCGCGGCGCTGGTGGCCGCGTCGGACCTGGTCGTGCGGGCGGCCGGCGTCGACCATGGCTACTGGGTCCCCCTGACGATCCTGGTGGTCCTGCGTCCCGACTTCGGTGCGACGCTGCAGCGGGCGGTGCTGCGCACGATCGGGACGGTGATCGGCCTGCTCGTGGCCACCGCGCTCGTGCACTGGGTGCCGGGCGGTGACTGGTGGCAGATCGCCCTGATCGCGATGTTCGCGTTCGGCATGCGGTTGGCGGGGCCGGGCAACGTCGGGTTGACGGCAGTGGGGCTGTCCGGCCTCGTGGTCGTCCTGCTGGAGATCAATGGCATCCCGGCGCACACGACGCTCGTCAGCCGTTCGCTGTCGACGCTGGTCGGTGGCGCCCTGGCGATCCTGGCGGCCCTGGCGCTGCCGACGTGGGAGCGCCGCTACGTCCCGGGCCGCCTGGCCGCGCTGCTCGCCGCCTACCGCGAGTACCTGCTCGCGGTAGCTGACCCGACGACGGACAACGCAACCCGGCAGCGCGCCCGCGCCGCGGCCCGGCTGGCCCGGACGAACGCGC